>JAJRYT010000052.1 GCA_024275635.1 Chloroflexota bacterium
ACGATGAGGATTTGTTGACCGGCGTTGGGGTTGATACGGCCGTCGGCGATGATCTGGGCCGCCAATAGGGAGAGGGTGAAGGTTTTGCCGCTGCCGGGGACGGCGCTGATGGCGAGACGGCCGTGTTGGTATTGCAGAATCTCCGCCTGGGCGGGGCGTAAACGGAGGGGAGGCGGATTGGGAGAGGGAGGGGACATGGTTATAATAATGAATTGTGAATTGTGAATTGCTAACCGCTTATGAAATCCTTGTTCAAGTTCCTCCTTGTTTTATTGGTTCTGTTGATTCTGGTCAATAAAAACCCCCTCGCTGTGGCCGGTCTCCTGACCGTGCCGCTCCCCTTCTTCGGTCTCCAGACCGTTCTTCCCTCTTCACCATTCAATTCTCGTCAACCTCGCATCACTTTCCCCCGGCGGGTCCAGCAGCCAGTACGCCGCCGATGAAAACCGCCACGCCGTCCCTGCCCACACCAGCCCCTTCCGACGCGGATTGTCATGTAAGTAGTCCCACTTCGACCGCCAAAACGATTCCGACCAAATAGCTGCCGGGTGACGGCTTTGCTGCCAAAACTGCCGCGCCCTGTCTGTGCGGCGCGGATTACGGATGACCTGTCTGAACGCCGCCGGCATCCGTTTTTCACAGAAATCGGTCAACTGCCGCCCGGTAAACTGGCGCATATCGCGCAGTGTGCGGCGTAATCGTTCGTTGTCAAACTCCTTGTCAAACAGGATCAGATGCGCATGTGTGGGCATGATGACGAACGCATTGATACGCAACCCCTTGTGCTGATGGCAGTAATTGAGACTTTCAGTGATGATTAAACAAGGTTCTTCAGTGATGAAAACGGGCAGCCACCCGACGACGGTGAAGGTCAAGTAATAGACGGCCGTTCCTGCCTGAATCTGGCATGTTTCCATGATGATTCCTCCTCATAACGATGGGAGAAATTGTAGATGAAATGGATCCAAATGCCAGTTTTCAGAGCGGCGCAGCCTCGCTTAACAGCAAGAGCGGCGCGGGGAAAACGGCTGGAAGCCGAAGAGGGGAGCGGCGCGGTGAGGACACCGGCCACAGCCCTTTCACGAGCAATGTACACATCCTCATTCGTTATTTCCCCATCTCCGTAACGCCGTACCAACACTTGATTCCCATTTATATAATCCTCTCCAAAACTCAATTCTTGGTACATATTATTTGACCTGGGTGTGTTGCGATTGATATTTCTTATCTGATCTGCCCCCCACCTTGCTACATCGTCTACATTTGCGTTGGTGGCGGCCTTTTGTTGAATAGTTATCACAAAATAGCCAGTCCAGGAACGATATATTTGCAATTTGATTTCATCTCCTCCCTTGAAGCTGTATTCACCATATGTTTGAGCCGACCATTTTGTTGGGTAGTCTGTCTAAAGAACCTACGTTGACATCGTAGAGGTCACAAGTTCGAGTCTTGTACCGCCCACTGAAAGCCGCTCATTTTGAGTGGCTTTTTTGATCACCCATGTTGGAATAATCATCCGTTGGGGAGAAAGGTTGTTGGCAAAGGTCGCAAACAATCGCTGTGTTCTGGAGAATGGATTGTTTCACGTGGATAAAGCAGGCGGGGACACAGTGGCACTGAGCTAATATGCGGGAATTATCGAGGGAAACGGCCGTTATCAAGCTATCGACCAATACCATCGCCCGGATTAAGTTGGCATTCTTTTCAATCACGGCGGCCAGCAAATCTATGTGACCCCACCATTGATCGCAGCCATCCGTTGTCAAATGCCAATCTACTCGATTAGACGCCTGATTGACATGGGTCTCCAAACCAAATAACCGGGCTGGTTTGGTATACCAGGGGGTGAAGCGGTCAATATTTTCGATCACTTCCAAGAGCATGTTGACCAGCACACTTTGAGCGGCATCGTAGGGCCGGATTAAGGATGTGTTGGCAAACAAAGTCGCAGCTTGTGGCCTGGGGGCAATGACGTCGTAGGTTTGGCAAACGTCTTTCCAGATGTTTTGGAGGGTTTGAACAAGCGCATCTTCGCCGGAAACGGCCGTTTCTTTCCTAGCTGCCGAATCCATAACAATTTCATCCCGATCAGGTGGCGGTGGACGAATCTCAGTTGGGCTGGCCTGTCTTTCAACCTGAAAGGAGCGGCGTCGCTTCCGCTTTCCTTTTCAGAGCAGCCCTTTTTCTCGTAGCATGGGCCGAGGATCAACGAGATTTTTGTGCAAAACGGCCGTCTTCTCCGGCAGGCCCAGCGCCAACGCCAGCAACTGCGTGAAATAAAGCACCGGCATCGGCGCATCTAGTTCCATCTGCATCTGGCGCGCGTCCAGATTCATGTGGCACAGCGGGCAGGCCACCGCAATCGCCTCCGCGCCCGCCGCCCGCGCCTGGGCGATCAGTTCGCCGCTCAGCGACAACACAATGTCCGGCCGCGTGAGTGAATGGGCCGCGCCGCAGCAGCGCGTTTTGTACGACCAATCCCGCACCTCCGCGCCGGCAGCGGCCAGCAACGCATCCAAATCCATTGGGTTTTCGGGGTGCCGCGCCCCCGTCACCTGGGGCGGGCGCGTCAACAGGCAGCCGTAATAAGCCACGACGCGCAGCCCTTGCAGCGGCTTCTGGACTTTTTCCGCCACGCCCTCCGCGCTCACGTGGCGGAGGATGCTCTCGCTTAACGTGCTGACGTGAACCGTGTCCTGGTATTCGTAGCCAATCGCCTCGTCCACCTGCGCTTTGTGCTGTTCATCCCGCCGAATCTCGAATTGGGCCGCCTTGTGCCGGTTAAAACAGGCGGCGCAGGGCATCGTCACTTCCTTGAACCCGCTTTGTTCAATTAAAGCCAGATTTTCCAGGGGCAGGCGGACGGCCGTTTCCGGGTCGGCGCGGTGGGCGGCCGAACTGCCGCAGCAGACCCACCCCTTCGGTTCGATGAGAGTCATACCCAGGGCGGCGGCGACGGCCGTTGCCGACTCATTAAACTCCGCCGCCGTCGAATGCAGCGAACAGCCGGGGTAATAGGCCACCGCTTCACTCGCGCCGGGGATGCGCTTCACCTTCCGCGGCGGACGGCCCAATTTCGGCAAAAACGCCACCTTGCGCTTCTTCAACAACGCCATGTACATCTCCACGTCTTCAAAAAGACTCTGGGGATTGCGCAGCTTCATCTCCGCCATCAGACCCGGTTCATACGCCCGTCCCCACAGCCGCACCTCACGCAAAAACGCCTCGTTAAAGACGCGTACCTCCGGCAGTGGCGGCTTCATCCCTCGCGCCAGCGCCTCCCGCGTCAGGAACTCCATGACGCCGTTGACGTCCAACCCCTGCGGACAGCGCGTGGTGCAAGTCTGGCAGGCGGCGCACAGCCAGGGCGTTTGCGCGGCCAGAGCGATGTCCTCCTGTCCCAACTGCACCGCGCGCATAATTTGATTCGGCTGCCAATCAAAAAAATCGCCCACCGGGCAGCCGCTGGTACATTTGACGCACTGGTAACACAAATAAACATTTTGCCCCAGTTCATCCTGTACCCGCTGCGCCAATTCCGGCCGTATCGTCATGGGTTTATCAACCATAATGGTTCCCTCACTCATCGTTCGTCTCCAGTCTGTGTAATTCGTAACCTGTAATTGGCAGTCGAACACGGGATCAAAAGCCACTCATTACCAATCACCAATTACTAATTACCAATTACTAATTACCAATTACCAATTACCAATCACCTAACCCACTTCCGGCCGAGGGGATAACCCCGCCCCTTCCACAATCGGCTTAACCGCTGCTTCCCACTCAATCGCCATGATGTGGACGCCGGACACCCCTTCGATCTGACGCAACTGCTGGATAAGTTCAATGCAAATTTGAATCCCTTTCGCCTTCCACGCTTTGGAACGGGCGATTCTGTCTTCTCGGGTCAATTCGTCCTTCTTCTTGCCCGCCCACGGCTTGCCGGCGGCCGACATGCGGGCGATCAGTTCGTCGGGAACCAGGATGCCGGGCACGTTATTCTTCATGTAGCGGGCCATGCCGGGGCTTTTCAGCGGGCCGACTCCGGCCAAAATGTACGTTTGCTCATGCAAGCCCAGCTCGCGCACCTTCTCCATGTAGCGGGCGAACGCGGGCACGTCATAAACCAACTGCGTCTGGATGAAATTCGCCCCGGCTTTGACCTTCTTGGCCAGGCGGTACGGCCGAAAATCCACCGGATCGGCAAACGGCGCCGCCGCCGCCCCCACAAAAAAGCGCGCTTCCGGCCCCTTGAACTTGTCGCCGCACTGGAACACCGCCTCGTCGCGCATCTCCGTCACCATCTGCACCAGTTGCAGCGAATCCATGTCAAACACATTCTTGGCCGTCGGGTGGTTGCCGAACGTTTGGTGGTCTCCGGAGAGACAGAGCAGGTTGCGCATCCCCAGGGCATACGCGCCCAGCAGGTCGGATTGTATCGCCAGCCGGTTGCGGTCGCGGCAGGTCATCTGAATCACCGGCTCCAACCCCTCTTGAACCACAATCGCCCCGGCGCCGATGCTGGACATGCGCACGATGGCCGTCTGGTTGTCGGTGAGGTTGACGCCGTCGCAGTACCCTTTTAACAGCCCGGCCTTCTTGCGGATCACTGCGCTGTCGGCGTTCTGGGGCGGGCCTAATTCGGCCGTGACGGCAAAATGCCCGGCCCGCAACACCTTTTCCAGCGTTGAACCGACCAGGTAGCCGTTTCCGGCCGTTTTTTGCTCGTTGCTCACTGTTTCATCACTCATGGTTTAATCCTCCTCGGCCACCAGGCGTAAATCCTGCCGGACGATTTTGCGCGGGCCGCCATCGCGCGACGTTCGCCAGTTTTTCGGCGGTTGAATTTCCAGCAGCACGTCCAGTTTACCCATGCTGCTCAGGCGGTTGTAAATGAGCTGCCAGGCGCAGTCAACGTCGGGGTCAATTTCGCAATGGCCGGCTTCGGAGCCGCCGCACGGCCCGTTGAGCAGGGATTTGGAGCAGCGGGCGATGGGGCAGATGCCGCCGGTGATGCCCAGGATGCAGTCGCCGCAGGCGGCGCACCGTTCCGCCCACACGCCTTGTTCGGTGGGCAGGCCCAGGAAGCTGGTGTTCAGCCCCGGCACGACCCAGGTTGCGGGGAAATGTTCGGCGATGGCCTGGACGCCGATGCCGCAGCCCAGGGAGAGGACGATGTCGGCAGCGGCCACCTGATCGGCGATTTGGTCCAGGTATTCCCATTCGCACTGGCGCTGGACGGTCACGTCGCTGACGTTTTTGCCGTTGCCGTCCAGTTTGGTGGACATGCGCAGCGACGAGGCGATGATGGCGGCTTCGCGCGCGCCGCCGGCAAAGCAGACGGTGACGCAGGTGCCGCAGCCGACGACCAGCACGTTCTCGGCTTCGTTAATGAGGCGTTTGATCTCTTGGAGCGGTTTTTGTTCGGCAACAATCATAAGGTTTTCCTCCGGTTACGGATTAGAATTCGTCAATATCGGGCCGTAAGCACAGGATAAGGACGGCTACGTCGCGGGTTTCGCCGTTGGGCAGCATGAAATAATCCTCAAAGGTGCAGCGCAGTTGGAAGCCTAACGTTTGGAAGGCTTTGATGACTTTGGATTGGTCGGCGACGATTTCGGCGACGAGTGAATGCAGGTTTTGTTTGCGGGCCAGGTCTATGAGGACGTTGAGCATTTTGGTTCCCAGGCCGCGCCGCCGGAAATCCTGGGCGAGGAAGATGCGCACTTTGGCGACGTGGCGCGCTGGCCCGCTCTGGAAGTGGAGGCTGGCCTGGCCGACGGCGCGGTTGTTGACGAGGGCCATCAGGGGCAGGACGCGCCGGTAGTCGAGGGCGTCGCACCAGTTTTGGATGACGGCCGTTTCCCGCACGTTGTCGTGTAAATAGCGCAAATCCTCATCGCTGATCGGGCCGAATAAATCGGTCAGCAGGTGAAAATCAGCCGACGTCATCGGGCGCAGCAGCACCTGGCCGCCGTCTTTCAGGGTGACGATTTGCCGGTAGGTGGCGATTTGTTTCTCTAACATGGTTCACGTTCCTTTTGATCTTCCGGCGCTGTTTGCGCCGCTGCTTGCGCCGCTGCCATTTGACGCAAGGGGCTGGGACCTAATTGAGCGATCTGTTCGGTCATCTCTTTGGCGATTTCGGCGAAGCGGCCGGCCATCGCCGAGGAGAGGTTGAACATGCGCACCCGTTCCGGCTCTAGGCCGATCTGTTCTAGTAGATATTGAGTGCGTTTGACCCGTCGTTTGGCGTTGGTATTACCTTCCAGGTAATGGCAGTCGCCGGGCATTCAACCGGCGACCAGAGCGCCGTCTATGCCGCTCTCGAACGCTTGCAGCGCCAGCAGCACGTCCATTTTGCCGGTGCAGGGCAGTTGAACGATTTTGACGTCGGGCGGGTACTGCATCCGCAGCCCGCCAGCCAGGTCGGCGGCGGAGTAGGCGCAGTGTTCGCAGCAATAGGCGACGATTTGTAATGGATCGTTGTTTGTCATGGCGTTGTTCCTTGAATTGAGACTGGAGACTGGGGATTGGAGACTTCACAGTTTCTAGTCTCCAGTCTTCAGCCTCCTACTTCCGCCAACGGGATGAACCCGACTGGCGGATTGACCAGGGCGTCTACTTTGGCGAATAGTTGGGCGTCGGTGTAGTGCCTGAGCTGGATGGCGCGGGCGGGGCATTCGGAAACGCAGACGCCGCAGCCCTGGCAAACGGCCGTTTCCACATACGCCGTCCCCATGATCCCGCCCACACCGGCTAAATCGGGCTTGATGACCGGCACGCCAAAGGGACAGATGCGCACGCAGGTGAGGCAGCCGGTGCATTTAGCCGGGTCTACGACGGCGACGCGGCCGCCGGCGGTTAACGTCTCCTGGCTCAACACCCGCGCCGCCCGCGCCGCCGCTGCCTGCGCCTGAATCATCGTCTCGTCCAACAGCTTGGGGTAGTGGGCCATCCCGGCCATGAAGAGGCCGTCGCTGTTGAAGTCCACCGGGCGCAGTTTGACGTGCGCTTCCTGGAAGAAGCCGTCGGCGCCTAGCGGCGCTTTGAAGATGGCGGCCGTTTCGCGGGCGTCTTTGCGGGGGACGACGGGCATGGAGAGGATGACGAGGTCGGGGTGGAGGGTGAACGGCCGTCCCAAAACCGGTTCCCAGGCGTGTACGGACAAGATACCATCTTGCCCTACGGATACGTCCGGCTTGTGTTCGTCGTCGTAGCGGACGAACAGGACGCCCTGCTCGCGGGCGCGGGTGTACAGCCGTTCGCCAAAGCCGTAAGTGCGGATGTCGCGGTAGAAAATGACGATTTGGGCGTTGGGATGGCGCTCCTTCAGCGCCAGCGCATTTTTCAGCGCGACGGCGCAGCAGATGCGGCTGCAATATTTCTCGGCAGGGCCGACGCATTGGATCATGGCGATGGATTGGTAATTAGTAATGGGTAATTGGTAATTAGTAATTGGTGATTGGTAATTAGTAATTGGTGATTGGTAATTAGTAATTGGTGATTGGTAATTGATTGTTGGTTGTTGGTTGTTGGTTAGGACAGCTTCAAACTGCTGTTGGGTGAGGATACGGCCGTCTGTGCCGTAGCCGTATTCGGGGCCGCGATATTCTTGCCCGCCGGTGGCCAGGATGGCCGCGCCGTGTTGGATGGATTGACGGCCGTTCCCATTCTCAATCACACTGACAAAATTCCCCATAAATCCACTCGTGCTGGCGACGCGGCTGTTCAGGTAGACGGTGATGTTGTCATTACTTTCAACATCGTTAACGAGACGGCCTAACGCTTTTTGGGGAGACCGGAGACTGGAGACTGGAGACTGGAGATTCATGTCAGTCTCTAATCTCCAATCGCTAATCTCTGTAAAAACAGTCCGCAAATTCCCGCCCAATTCCGCCTCCTTCTCCACCAGATGAACCGGGAACCCCTGCGCCGCCAGTGACAAAGCGGCCGTCATCCCCGCCGCGCCGCCGCCGACGACCAGCGCCGCGTGCTGCACCGGCGAATCAATCGTGTGCTGCGGCTCCAGCAGCGCGGCGCGAGCGGCGGCCATCCGCACCAAATCCATTGCCTTCGTCGTCGCCGCCGCCCGGTCGTCGGAATGCACCCAGGAGCAGTGGTTGCGGATGTTGGCCATCTCGAACAAATAAGGATTGAGTCCCGCCTGGCGCAGGCTGTCGCGGAAGAGCGGCTCGTGGGTGCGCGGCGTGCAACTGGCGACGACGACGCGGTTCAGATGGCGCTCTTTGACCACTTCGCTGATGTGTTTAATGCTGTCCTGGGAGCAGGTGTACAGGTTGGTTTCGGCGTGAGCGACGTAGGGCAGAGTGCGGGCGTGGTAGGCGACGGCCGTGACGTCCACAAAGCCGGCGATGTTCGAGCCGCAGTGACAGACGAACACCCCGATTCTCACCGCTTCCCCGGCAATCTCCCGCTCCGGCGGATATTCGACGCGCGTCGTCAGCGTGAAGCGCGATTGGCCGATGCGCGCCGCCGCCGCCGCCGCCGCGCCGCTGGCCTCAATCACCGATTCGGGGATGTCCTTCGGCTCGCGGAAGGGGCCGACGGCGAAAATTCCGGGGCGGCTCGTCGCCACCGGGTTGAACTGCACCGTCTGGCAGAAGCCGTACTCGTCCAGTTCCACCCCCAGCCGCCGCCCCAAATCGCGCACCGATTGGGAAATCTCCATCCCTACCGACAGCGCCACCAGGTCAAACCGGAGTTGGTAGAGACGGCCGTCCTCCCCCTGGTAATCCACGATGAGATTGCGCGTCAGCGGGTCTTCGTGCAGACTGCTGACGCGGCAGCGGTGATACTCGACGCCGTACTTGTCGCGGGCGCGCTCAAAATAGCCCCAATACCCCTTGGAAAAAGCGCGCAAATCCATGAAGAAGACGTGGACGTCCAGGTCAGGATCGTGTTCTTTGGCGATGACCGCTTCCTTGGTGGCGTACATGCAGCAGACGGCCGAGCAGTAATCGTGGCTCTGGTCGCGGCTGCCGACGCATTGCAGGAAGGCGATGCGGCGCGGCGCGGCTCCGTCAGACGGCCGTTGCACGCGCCCCAGCGTCGGCCCGGAGGCGGAGAGCAGGCGTTCAAATTGCAGGCTGGTGACGACGTTGGGAAAACGGCCGTAGCCATACTCCTGCGATAGTTCCGCGCGATAAATCTGGTAGCCGGGCGCTAACACCACCGCGCCCACCGCCAGCGTCTCCTCCGTCGCCACCATGTCGTGGTCAATCGCCTGCACCCCGCAGGCAAACGTGCAGCTCATACACTCCGAGCAGATGCCGCAGGCCAGACAGCGGGCCGCCTCCGCCTGGGCGCTGGCGTCGTCGTAGCCCCCTTCCACCTCGGCAAAACTGCCCAGGCGCGCGCCCACCGGCAGTTGCGGCAGGGGGGCGCGCGGTTGGAGCTTGATTTCGCCCCGCGCCTGGCGTTCTTCAATTTCCTCGCGGGAGAGATGGACGACCGGCAGTTGCGGCTTGGGCGGCGGTTCCAACTGTTCCTTTTGCAGGTAGCGCATGATGGATTGGGCCGCTTTGTGGCCGCTGTCCACCGCTTCAATCACGAACGCCGTGCCGGAAACGGTGTCCCCGGCGGCAAAAACGCCGGCCCGCGTCGCCGCCAACGTGTTGGGATTGATGGCGATGGTCTGTTTGGCCGTCATGCCCACGCCGGCGTCGTCGGGGATGAAGGCCAGACCGGCCCGCTGGCCGACGGAGAAGATGACGGTGTCGCATTCGATGAGGCGCTGGCTGCCGGGGATTTTTTCGACTTGTAAACGGCCGTTCTCGTCAAAATGGAATGATTTCACGAGCATACACTCGACTCCGGCCACGCGGCCGGAACCGTCGTCCACGATGCGCTCGAAGGAACGGCCGTTGTGGAACACAATCCCCTCCTCCAATGACGCCAGAATCTCCCACTCGTGCGCTGGCATCTCGTCTCGGCCTTCCAGACAGGCCGCCTGCACCTGACAGCCCAGCCGCACCGCGCTGCGGGCGCAGTCAATCGCCACGTTGCCGCCGCCCAACACCAGCGCCCGCTCGCCCAATTTGGCCCGCAGCGCGTCATCTTCATATTTTCCCAGCCGCACGTCGCGCAGAAAATGAGTGTTCACCAGCACCCCGTCCAGGTCGGCCCCCGGGATCGGCAGGCGAATCCCTTCATGCGCGCCCACGGCGATGAGCACCGCGTCAAACCCCTCGTCAAACACGTCGTCCAGATTATCAATCCGGTGATTCAGGCGCAGGTCAACGCCCAAATCAACGATGTCCTGCACCTCGCGCTCAATGATCGCCACCGGCAAACGGAATTCGGGCACGCCCAGCCGCAGCATCCCTCCGGCGACCGGCATCGCCTCAAACACCGTCACGCCGTAACCGGCCAGCGCCAGGTCTTGCGCGGCCGTCAGTCCGCACGGCCCCGCCCCAATCACCGCCACCCGCTCGGCAAACCTTTTCGGCGCGGGTTCAACCGGTTGACGCGGCTCCGCGTAAACCTTGTCGGTCACAAACCGCTTCAACGCGCGGATGTTGACCGGCTCATCCACCAGCCCCCGGTTGCAGGCTGATTCACAGCGGTGGTTGCAGATACGGCCGCAAATCCCCGGAAACGGGTTGTCCATCTTAATCACCCGCAGCGCGTCATGCCAGCGCCCTTCGCGGATGAGGGCGATGTATCCCTGCGCCCGCTGGTGGGACGGGCAGGCGTCCCGGCAGGGCGCAACGCCTCGTTTTTCGATGGCGTAGGCGTTGGGCACGGCTTGCGGGTACAGTTTGTACGCCGCCCGCCGCGGCGACAACCCCTCATTAAACGCATTGGGGATGATGACCGGGCACACTTCGGCGCAGTCGTTGCAGGCCACGCACTTATCCGGGTCAACGTAGCGCGGCTCGTGGCGGATGCGCGCCCGGAAATCGCCCGCTTCCCCGGCGACGTCCAGCACCTCCGAATTGGTCATAACCTGGATGTTGGGGTGGCCGCCCGTGGCGACCAGTTTGGGCGAGATGGTACACATGGCGCAGTCGTTCGTCGGGAACGTCTTGTCTAACTGCGCCATTTTGCCGCCGATGGCTGACTTCTGTTCGATCAGGTACACCTTAAAGCCCTGGTCGGCCAGATCGAGCGACGCCTGCATGCCGGCAATCCCACCCCCAACCACCAGCGCTGCGCCGACTGGCGGCTTGTTTCCGTTTTTGGTATGCTGGTTCATCTTTTACCTTTTTCCTCGTACACCTCATTCGTAGTCAGGCGCGCAGCTTGCGGAGCGACGGCGCTACAGCCAACCGTCGCCGCGCCGCGGACTGCGTGGCTAACTACGAGCGGGGTTTATCTGCCTCTGAAGCCTACGTCTTCATCCACAAACTGTTCGGGGTGACGGCCGTTGCCGTTCTCCGCTCGTTTCAACGGATTTGGCCCCAGGGCGCGCACTCGCTCCGTCATCGTGTGCGCCGCCGCTGCGAAGGCGTGCGCCTGACTGCCCGACATGAAAAACATGCCCAGCCGTTCCTTCTCCAGGCCGATTTCGCCCAAAATGTGCTGGGCGCGCTGCAAGCGGGCGCGCCCGCGCTCGTTGCCGCGCACATGGTGGCAGTTGCCGATGGGACAGGCGACCACGTACACGCCGTCCGCTCCCTGTTCAAACGCTTCTAAAATGTAGCGCACATCCATCTTGCCGGAGCAGGGCAGCCGCACAAATTTGACGTTGGCTGGATATTGTATGCCCAGCGCCCCGGCCGTGTCGGCGGCCATGTAGCCGCAGTAGATGCAATAAAAAGCGGTGATTTCGGGTTCAAATGTTTTCGTTTGAAGTTCCATTGTTGTCGAGGTGCGTAATTGGTAATCAGTAATTGGTAATTGGTAATTGAATTACGAATTACCAATTACGAATTACCAATTACAGGTAACCATTCGCCCAACCCGCCAATTTCGCGCAGCATCATTTGTTCGTCGGTGTAGTTGACGAGTTGGATGGCGTTGGCCGGACATTCGCCAGTGCAGGTGCCGCATCCTTGGCATTGGGCCGGGTCAATGAAAGCCGCCCCGCCCAGCCCGCCGACGCCATTGCGCCCTTCTTGTTGAATCACCTGCGGGATGGCGAAGGGGCAGACGCGGGTGCAGGTTAAACAGCCGACGCATTTATCCGGGTCTACTTCGGCGACGATGCCGCCTAGGTGCAGCGTGCCGTGCGCCAGCAGGGTCAGCGCCCGCGCCGCCGCCGCCAGGGCGTGGCTGATGCTCTCTTCGATAAATTTGGGATAGTGGGCCATCCCGGCCAGGAAGATGCCTTCGCGCATGAAGTCCATCGGCCGTAGTTTGATTTGCGCTTCAGCGAAGAAGCCTTCGCTGGAGAGGGGCAGGCGCAGTTTTCGGGCTAACTCGCGCGTGCCCTGGGCTGGGGCGATGGACATACTGAGGGGGATGAGGTCGGCGGGCAGGGTCAGCCAGCGATTCAGGGAGAGGTCGCGGATGCGCACTTGCAAGCGGCGTTGTTCGCCCGATCCGCTCAATTCAATTTCCGGCGGCGAGTCGTCGCTGTACCGGATGAAGATGACGCCTAACCGCCGCGCTTCGGTGTAATACTGCTCCCTGAAGCCGTAGGTGACGATGTTTTTGTACAACACGGTGACGCGGCAGTGGGGATTGAACAGTTTGATGCGGATGGCGTTTTTCATTGTGTTGGTGCAGCAAACCCGCGAACAGTAGTCTGGTGTATTTTGCGGACGCACGCATTGCACCATGACGACGTCTTTGAGGGCGGCGATTTGTTCGGGGTGGTGGACGACGAGTTCTTCCAGCGTTTCCTGGGTGATGACGCCGGGGATGTCGAGCCAGGTATGTTGACGGGTTTCGTAGCCGCCGGTGGCGATGATGGTGACGCCGTGTTCGACGCGGAAGGTGACGGCCGTGCCATCGTGGCGCATACTCCTCAAATCAGCCCAGAAACGGCCGACGTGGCCCCCATGCTGAATTAGTTCCGTTCGTGTGTAGGTCACGATGTGCTGGTGGGCGCGCACCCGGTTGACCAGATCGCGCCCCAGACGGCGCGGGTCGTCTCCTTCGGCCACGTAGTACATTTTTTGCAGATGGCCGCCCAACACGTCGCTGCGTTACACCAGGTTGACCGGGTAGCCGCTGTCGGCGATGGTTAGGGCGGCCGTCATGCCGCTTAAGCCGCCGCCGATGATCAGGGCGGCGGGTTGGGTGGCGAAGGCGCGCTTGCGAACAGGCCGGGCGGCGCTGACGCGGCCGACGGCCATCCGTACCATCTCTAACGCTTTGCGGTTGGCCTGGGCGCGCTGCTTGTGGTGTACCTGGCTGACCTGATCGCGCAGGTTGACTAATTCCAGCAGGTAGGGATTAAGGCCGCTCTGGCGCACGGCGCGTTGGAAGAGGGAATCGTGGGTGCGGTTGCTGCACCCGGCGATGACGACGCGGTTCAGGTTTTCTTCTCGTATCCGGTTTTGCAGGTGGGCGATTGTTTCCGGGAAGCAGGCGAATTCGACTTTTTCGGCCGTGACCACGCCGGGGAACCGGGTGGCGTTTTGCACCAGGCTGGACAAGTCCAGTGATCGGCTGATGGTTTTGCCGCAGGTGCAGGCGAATAAGCCGACGCGGGGCGGGTCGCCGCTCACGTCTTTTTCGGGCGGCAGATCGTTCCGAGAGAGGAAGGCGTGTTCGCGGGTGAAGGGGTAGGTGTTGAGACGGCCGTTCAGCAAGCGCATCACTTCGGCGGCCGCGCCGCTGGCGTCTATGATGGTTTCGGAGATCTCTTTGGGGGAGGCGAATGCGCCGCAGACGAAGACGCCGGAATGGGTGGTTTGCAGGGGGGTGAATTTGTGGGTTTGGCAGAAGCCGTGTTCGTTCAGCTGCAAATCGAGCATCTCGGTGAAGCGGCGGGCGGAATCGGGCGGCTGGAGTCCGGCGGCGAGGACGACCATCTCGAACCGTTCTTGTTTTATTTCGCCGTCGGGATGGGCGTAGTGGAGGATGAGGTCGCCGCTGGCCGGGTCTTCGCGGATGGCGGAAACACGGCAGCGGACGTAGCGGATGCCGTGCTGCTGGCGCGCTTTGGCGAAGTAAGTGCTGTACTCTTTGTTGAAGGCGCGTTCTTCCATCATGAAGATGCAGCAGTCTACGTCGGCGTTCAGGCGCTGTTTGGCGAGTATGGCTTCTTTGGTGCCGTACATGCAGCAGATGGAGGAGCAGAAGCTGTTGTTCTGGTCGCGGGAGCCGACGCATTGCAGCCAGGCGATGGAACGGGGGGGACGGCCGTCTGACGGTCGGGTCACAATGCCTTCGGTGGGGCCGGAGCGACTGGCGAGGCGTTCGTATTGCATGGCGTGGAGGACGTTGGGATAACGGCCGTAGCCTAATTCCTCCAACGCCCCCGGCTCATACACCTTAAACCCCAGCGCCAATATAATGGCCCCCACCTCAATCGAAAGCAGGCGCGGCATCTCGCTTAAGTTGATAGCGTCCGCCGGACAGGCGGCAACACATTGGCCGCACTCATCGCAGTAAGGGCCGCGATCAATCACGTATGCATCTGGCGCCGCGCGGGTTGATACCTTGTAGGCCGCTTTGCGCTGGCTCATCCCCCGCTGGTAAGCGTCCGGCAAAGAGACCGGACAAACGTCGGCGCAATAACCGCAGTTGATGCAGCGTTGGGGATCCACGTAGCGCGGCTCCTGGCGCAGCGAGACGGTGAAATCGCCCGCCTGCCCGGCCACGTCCACCACGCGCGTGTTGGTCATAATTTCGATGTTCGGGTGTTGATTATGTTGAATGTAAGCGGGCGAAATCGAAGGCCGGGTGCAGCCGTAACCATGATCGGGCGTGCCCCGGCACAGAACGCAATCATGTTGGGGAAACATGTAACCGAGTTGAGCGACGCGCCCCCCCAGGCAAGGCGTTTGTTCGATTAAGTAAACTTTCAGACCGGCGTCGGCCAGATCAAGGGCCGAACGCATTCCGGCAATGCCGCCCCCGATGACGAGAGTCGCTGCAGGTTCGGGTCGGGCTGTAGATGAATAGACCATTTTGTTACCCTGTTTGTGATGCGGCGCAAGGCGGCCTGCAAATGCCGTTTATTCGCTTGCTCCGACTCAGGCGGGTTCTGTAATCTGTTTGTGGAGAGGAAACGAGGTTGTTTTGGGCGGCTCTCTGGGAAGGGTGGAAGGAGCGATGGCCTGAACTGCCCGCCTGAGTTGGGCTGTGTTGACAGTATATCGTTCTCTATCCGTCGGCAGAAGTCGCATTTGTCACCTCTGTGTAGTGACTTCTATCACGTTATTTTGTGACTGTATGGAACGCGGCGTTGCGCGGAAGAGCGACGGACGCGCAAAGGAGTAGTGGGGAGACGAATAAGTTACCATCCATTGGGGTTTGGCAACGCCTTTGGGTTTGGCAACGCCAAACCCCTACGTCAGATTCGGAATGGTAGGGGCATGGCCGCGCCATGCCCCTTGACGCCACGAATATGTTTGACAGGTTGTTTTTAGTAGATACGCCGTTGACGGTGTATGAATAGTCGTTTACAATATAACTATTAGTTATTTTGGAAACTACTATTTGAGATAAAGCGATGAGTTTATTGTCAAAATTGGTGCAAATCGGCTTCACGGAGTATGAGGCGAAGGTGTATCTGGCGTTGTTGTCGTTGAATCCGGCGACGGGATACCAGTTAAGTAAGGAATCAGGCGTGCCGCGATCCATGGTTTATGATGCGTTGAAGCGGCTTCATGCGCGCGGGGCGGCTTTGGAGACGGTGGAAGGGCGCTCGACGCGGTATCGGCCGTTACCCCCCGACGTGTTGTTGGAACGGCACATGGCTGAACATGAGCGGCTGGTAGCGGCGCTGCATGACGGATTGGAGGTGTTGTTTAAGGCGACGATTGATGATCGGGTTTGGACGATTAACGGCCGTTCCACCACCCTCTCCTACGCCTTGAAACTAATCCGATCGGCCCAAACAGAACTGTTCCTCGTCCTCACCGACGAAGATTTGGCCGTGCTGCGCGACGAGATCATCGCCGCCTGTAACCGGGGCGTGGCCGCCAATACCTTATTAACCGGCGCCGGTCACCTGGATTATGGGCGGGTGGCTTACCATCCGCCGTTAGAGAGCGAGTTGCAGGAATTAACCACGACATTACTGGTCGCCGTGGACGACGCAGAAGTCCTGATTGCCAGCGCGCGCCCCCCCCAGGATACCACCGCCACCGTCACCCGGAACGCCGACCTGGTGCTCATTGCCCGCCAATTCGTGTGGATGGAATTATTTACCCAACGCATTTATGCTCGCTTGGGAACAGACTTGTTAGACCGTTTAGACCCTGAAGACCAGCAAATTTTCCAAAGCCTGACCGGGACGAAAAGGAGTAATTAATTATGGCAGCTTCTTTAACGGAAACGATTATTGCGGCCATCATTACTGTACTGGCCAATGGATTGGGGGGCCTTCCTTTTGTGTTTATCCGTAACTTCCCGGAGAAAATCGCCCGTATTGGTTGGGCTGCATCTGGCGGCTTAATGCTATCGGCGTCGGTGTTTAACCTGATTATGCCGGGCGTCGCCGATGGTGGGTTTACGCCGGTGGCTGTGGGTATTTTTCTGGGCGCGGGCATGATGGTGTTGACCTCATTATGGCTTGATGATCATCATTTTGAAGTCAACGGCATGTCAACGACAGGCAGCAAGCGCATCATCATGGTATTGGCAACCTTGTTTATTCACAGCTTTCCGGAGGGGCTGGCGATCGGCGTTGCTTATGGCTCTGGCGAGGTGGGATTAGGGCTGGTCATGGCTGTGGCGATAGCTATTCACAACATTCCAGAAGGCATGGCGGTTTCGCTGCCGCTGCGGGCAGAGGGGGTCAGCGGTTGGAAATGTGTGGGCTGGGCGATTTTTTCTGGCCTGCCGCAGATTCTGGCGGCCGTTCCGGCTTATCTGGCGGTTGTCGCTTTCCGTCCCATCCTGCCATACGCCTTTGGCTTTGCCGCCGGCGCGATGATTTTTTTGGTGTTGAGTGAGATGATCCCGGCAAGCCGGGAGAGCGAAAAACAGCGTCTTTCCAGCGCAGCAGCCGGGATGGGCGGGTTCCTGGCAATGATGGTTTTGCAAAATCTATTTGTATTTTAGACGTATTTAGATGATGACGCGCTGGCGGCGCGCGCCCCATTGGCTGGGGATGGGGGCGAACTGTCCGGCCAGCGCCGCGCCGCAGGATTGGCAAGCGCCATTTTTGTCCAAATGCCAGTCGCTCAAATTGTACCAGTTACGGCCGATTAATCGTTCGCCGCACTGAGCGCAGTAGGTTGACTGCCCGGTTTTGTCGTAGACGTTGCCGGTGTAAACGTGGTGAATCCCGGCCGCTTTGGCCTGCCGCCGGGCGCGGCTGAGGGTGGCCGACGGCGTGGGCGGCGTGTCCAGCATTTTGAAGTCGGGGTGGAAGGCGGTGAAGTGGAGGGGGACGCCTGGCCCCAGAGTTTGCACGAACCAGTCACACAGTTGGGCGATTTCTGTTGCGCTGTCGTTTTGGCCGGGGATGAGGAGGGTGGTGACTTCAAACCAGACGTTGGTCTCGTGTTTGAGCCAGCGTAGGGTATCAAGAATCGGCTCCAGGTCGGCGAAGCAGAGCTTGTGGTAGAACTGCTGGGTGAATGCCTTCAGGTCTATGTTGGCGGCGTCCATGTGCGCGTAAAAGTCTTGGCGAGCGGCGGGGGTGATGTACCCAGCGGTGACGGCGACAGTTTTGAGGCCGCGCGCGTGGGCGGCGATGGCGCAATCTATGGCGTACTCGGCGAAGATGACGGGGTCGTTGTAGGTGAAGGCGAGGCTGCGACAGCCGGCGCGGACGGCCGCGTCAGCTACAGCGTCGGGCGCGGCCCAATCGGTCAGCCGGTCGTTTTGGCGCGCTTTGGAGATGTCCCAGTTCTGGCAGTAGCGGCAGCCGAGGTTGCAGCCGGCGGTGCCGAAGGAAAGAATGCTGGTTCCGGGGTAAAAGTGGTTGAGCGGTTTTTTCTCGATGGGGTCTATGACGAAGCCGGAGGCACGGCCGTAACTGGTCAACACAATTCCCTCTTCCCGCGCTTCACGGACGAAGCAGAAACCGCGCTGGCCGGGCCGCAGTTTACAGAATCGGGGGCAGAGGTCGCATTGGAAACGGCCGTCTTCCAGCCGGCGCTGCCATTCCCCACGAACGACTCCCGGTTCGATTATTGTACGATCAAAAGAAACCATGTTTGATAATTTCCTTTCACCTCACAGTTTAGCATAAAAACGGCTCTTTGCATGAAACGTGATGTGAGGTTGGCTTTATGCATTGTGGGAACCTGTTGCTTTTGGGGTAGAAAGTGATGGCATAATTTGCTATCATAAAGGGTGTGAACACAAAGCAACGCAACACCCTTTCTGCGATCTTCGCTGACCCAATTAATGGAAATATTGAGTGGCGTCGTATTGAGTCACTGCTGATCGCACTGGAATGTCAAGTTATTGAGGGAAGTGGCTCACGAGTTACCTTCATTCTCAATGACCAACGCGCGGATTTTCATCGGCCACATCCCGGAAAGGAAGCGCTTCGCTATCGTGTCAAAGATGTGCGTAAATTTTTGCAAAGGGCAGGTGTGACACCATGAATGTAATGACTTATCAAAACTATTCGGCAAAGGTTGAATACGATCCCATAGATAAAATTTTTGTGGGGCACATTGTTGGTATTCGAGATATTGTTAATTTTCATGGTAGTACCGTTGAAGAATTGGAATCGGCATTTCGTGAAGCAGTGCATCATTACCTGGAAGTATGTGAAAAAATTGGACAGGAACCACAAAGGTCGTATTCTGGCAAACTGACGTTGCGGGTTCCACCGGAAGTCCACATGGCGGTAGCAGCCAAGGCGGAAATCAATAGCAAAAGCATCAATCAATGGGCTACTGATGTCTTAAGACAGGCTGCTACTTCTGAACCGACCGCCTAACACGCTTCGAGCGAACGAGCGAGATTGGGGCTTTTGAAGTCCCGGTCTCGCTCGTTCTTCCTGACCGCGCCGCTTGCGTATAGGCAAAACGAAGCCAACGGGGAAACGGCTCCCCTCATACCGTTCCAGGAACCAGAACGAGGCGCAGTTGCCCCTCTTTTTCCAACTCGGCGGTAAAACGTTCCATTTCGTCGTGCTTGAACACATTTTGCGTCGGGCTGCGCGTGGGGCGGCCCATCACCATCACTTCCGCCTTCGTTTCCAGGGCTGCCCGCTGCAACTGCTTACGGATATTGCCTTCCCACACCACGTAACGCACGTCGGCGACGCCGCGCCGTTTAGCCCGATCCACCAAAATGAGCATCGTGAATTTGCCCATTTCGGTCAGTTCTTGATACACAACGCTGAGCGGCCCAATCGTGGCGTGGTTCAGAAATTCGGCGTCCAGCGCGTGAAAAAAGGTCAGTCGCGCGCTGGTTTGCAGAGCCAGATCAATGGCATACGTGATCGTCTCTCGACTCTCCGGCCCGCCGCGCACGGCGCAGAGGATTTGTTTGGGAGGGGTGTCGCTCATGTGATAGTCTCCAGTCCCTAGTCTCCAGTCCCTAGTCTCCAGTCTCGTAGTCGTTAGTCACGTCATCTAAAAGCGAATGAACAGCCAGATTGTGGCTAAACTCACGGTGATGACGAGAGCCGGGAAGCCTTTCTTCAAAAAGTACATGTAGGTGATGGACGAACCGGCGCGTTCGGCGATGCCGGCGGTGACCATGTTGGCCGACGCGCCGATGAGGGAGCCGTTGCCGCCCATCGCCGAGCCGACGGAGAGGCAGTAGAATAATACTTTGCTGTCTGCGCCGGGGATGTTGGCTGACAGGAAGCCGATGACGGGCAGCATGGCGGCGGTGAAGGGGATGTTGGCGATGACGGTGGACAAAACGGCGCTGAGCCAGATGACGGCCAGCATTGCCAATGTCAAATTGTCGCCGACGAGTTGGCCGATGCCGCTGGCGATGAAGCTGATGAGGCCCACTTCCTGGATGGCGCCGACGCTGATGAACAAGGCCATGAAGAAGACGAGGGTCGTCCAGTCTACGGCTTCGATCATCTCTTCGATGTCCGGTTTGATCCAGACGAGGAGGGCGGTGGCCCCCATGACGGCCGTTACCGCCGGCAGCAGATCCACTTTCTCGCCCAACACAAACAACAGGATCATCCCCGCGCCGACAACGCCCGCTTTTTTGAGGTGCTCTGGTTCGGTGATACGGCCGCGTTCCGCCAGCCGCTGCAACAACACCTCAGAAACAGACCCCTTGGCGCTCGATAGCTGCAAATCGTGCCGGTAGATGTAAAGATTGTAGGCGATCAGCCCGACCAGCGCCAACACGACGCCGGGGGTCAGGTTGACCAGAAAATCGTTAAACCCAATCTCGCCGTAGGAGCCGATGAGGATGTTGGTAGGCGTGCCGACCAGCGTGCTAATGCCGACGACGTTGGAGGCCATCACCTCCGGCATGAGCAGCGCCAGCGGGTTGATGCCCAGGCTGAGGGCGATGCGGATGGTGACGGGCGTCATCAGCAACATCGTAGTGACGTTGTCCAAAAAGGCGGAAGCGACGCCGGTGACGATCATCAGGATGATGACCAGCAGCCAGGTACGGCCACCGGAGAGCCGGTAAGCCATGTATGCCGTCCATTGGAAGACGCCGGTGCGCTCGACGACGGCGATGACGATCATCATCCCCATGATGAGGAAGATGACGTTCCAATCTATGTAGCGCAGCGCGTCTTCAAAATGGAAGATGTAAAGCCCTTCGTAGAGGGGCGCTCCCAGATAGCTGACGGCGAAGATGAGGGAGGTTCCCAACAGGGCGGCCAGGGTGTTGTGTAGTTTGCCCAGGGCGATGAGGGCCAACATGCCCACGAAGATAAGGGTAGCGATCCAAAAGCCGGGCGTAATGCGCCGTTCCAGGGTGATGATGGGCGTGTGGAGCAGGTTGCTTTGCCGCAAGCTTTCGATGGCGCGGTTTGGTAGTTCGTATGTTGTTTCTCTAAAATGGCGGCGCTCTACCCGGATGGAAATCTGGTCGGGGATGGGATCGCCGGCGACGAGGAGGAGGGTGTAACGGCCGTCTTCCTGGCTGACCCCCTCCGCTAAAACCTCTGCCCCGGAATAGGCAGTGATCTGAGCATCAAAAATGGGCTGCTCTTGCGCGTCTCGAATGCGCCCGGTGAGAAGGGGGGAAACGGCCGTTTCCTGCGCCCACACTTCATTCATCGTTACCCAAGGCCATGCCAGAAGCAGCAGTAAAGCGAGAAGCGGTAAGCGGAAAGCGGGGAGCGGGAGGCCGCTTACTAATGACTGTTTACGGATAACCGATAACCGATGACGACCCATCAAGTCCCATCTCCTGTGGGATAAATGACCCTAGCTCCTGTTTCTTGCTCAATGTGCCGGCCGAATTGGTCGATCTGCTCGTGGGTGAATATGTTCTCGGCTTTCGCGGCCAGCGGACGGCCGAGGATGACGTAATCGGCCGTTAACTCGCGGCACAGGCCAATGATCTCATCGCCGATGATATGCCCTTCCCGGATGACGCCGTTGGCGATCATGCCTTGTCGTTCTGCCTGAGCCTGGGCGGCCAGCAAGATAAACTCGCCTAATTCCTGCATCTCTTCGGAGATGGTATGGGTGCGCGACTGGCTGGCCTTCTTCAAAAAATCTAAGTTGAGGACGTATAAAAAATAGATGGGCAGTTTCGTCTCATTCGCTGTGAGGATGGCCTGGTTAATGGTGGGCTGGCTGGATGCCCCGCCGCGAATGGCGCAAATGATGCCGCTCATGTTACCTCCATGTTACTGACCCTCCCGGAGGTTAGCCTGATAAAGGGCTAACCTCTGGAAGGATGTTTTGATTGTTACCTTTTTTTATGCTTTGTCTATATCTTGCCAGATAACGGCCGTTCCATATCCCACCACCGAGCTGAAGTCACCTGTCACATTGCCAGATGTGGCGTGGCGGAGGACGCTGACTCGGTTCGCACCCAGTTCCCGCGTCGCCCACATGACGGCGGCAATCGCGCCGCGCCCGCAGGCGAAACCGACGCCCTCATCCTCGGCGTTCATCACACCAGCCGGATCGAAGGCGGCCAGACGGCGCAGCAGTTCGTTGTCCAATTTCTTGGCCTGCGGCTGCGGGTAAAAATGGGAGAGGTCGGAGCTGGCGACGAGGAGGGCGTTGTGTCCGCGCAGAATATCGGCTAACGCCAGCCCCAGTCCCTTAGCAATTTGCTTGCTTTGCTGGCGGATCATGATGGGCAGCAGACGGAATTGGCCCAGGATATGCTGCAGGAAGGGGAGTTCGATTTCCAGGGAATGTTCGCGGTCGTGGGCGATGGGGGTGAGGAC
Organism: Chloroflexota bacterium; assembly: GCA_024275635.1. GTDB lineage: Bacteria > Chloroflexota > Anaerolineae > Promineifilales > Promineifilaceae > JACKCC01. The sequence goes on from JAJRYT010000052.1 coordinate 22,397, forward strand.
GGTTCCGATTTGTTTGTGCAAAGATTCGTTGAGTTGGGAAACGGCCGTTTTCGCCACCGGAACCAACCCCAATGGCGTCTCGTAAGCGTCGTGGGCCGTCGTCAGCAGGGAGGCGCGGTGGAGGCTGTGCAACGGCGAGATGACGACGACGAGGTCGGGCTGTAAGCCGTGCAGGCAGTTGAAGCCGTAGGCGGCGACCGGGCCGGAATAGCGATACCCGGCGTGGGGGACAACGACGCCCCAGATTTTGCCATCAGGCGGCTCTATTTGTGTCTGCGATAGATAACGATCCAGGTCGTGGGTCAGGCTGGCAGCCTGACCCGGATACCAGGAACCGGCGATGGGCGAGGGGCGGATGTTCATGTTTATGAATCGGCGTCGTCGGGGGGAGAAACGGCCGTGTCTTGCCGTTCATCCACCCATCTTGCCGCCATCTGGCCGACAATCGCATAGCGAAATTCGCGCCCCATCCCCGCCTGAACCGCACCCCAAAAGCCATAAAGCCCCCAAGCGGCCATGAGGATGAAGGGGCAGACCATCGAACCCAGCCCCACCCAAAAGATGGGCGGCGGTGCATCCTGGTACTTGTCGGCGTTGGCCATGAGCGGAATAAACGAAAGCATGTAAAAAAAGCCCCAGCAGGCCCAGGCGATAACCATCACCAGCAAACCCACAAGCTGGTAAACGGCTGCCTGTAATCCCTGCCCGGCGGCGTAAGCTGATTTTTCTTTTTGCGTGATGTAGATGAGCAGGCCGGCGATGGGCGCAATCATGCCGGTGATAATGGCGGCATGGGCTAAGGCGGCCAGTAATCGTTCTTCCTGTGTGTAATCTTTTTCTGTTGTCATGGAACTTCTCCAAATCCTGGGCTGAACGGCCGTCTTGCCAAAAGGCGACATAGTGAAGAAGCGGTTGTGATGGGACTGTCGGCGCGGTGACGTTGGTTGTGAGGAAGACGACCCTAGCATGGCTCAATAATGCTGCCATTATAGCAGATTTGTTAAGGATGCGTTTCAAATAAGTTGGCAACTCGTAGGATAATTTGCTAGATTGCCGACAGGTTGACAGCTTGTCCTACAACCAAAATGAAACGCCCCCTTTGTTTAACTGTTCGGAAATTTTTTGATCATATGGGCGCGTGATCTTTGGTCCATGGGTTATGAGCCTGTTACCTGGCGAAAGATGGTTTCGTCACCGAGACTGGCGGCGTCGAGAACGGCCGTTTTTTCCCACTGACTTACACTTTCCGGCTCCGCACCCGGCGGGAACCAGGCGTGTTCCGTTTGCGGTTTGATGGCGGCGTCCGCGATGAAGGCGAAGGTCATCTCCGGCTCTTCGGGGTGAACGATGACGCTGCTGAGGTCGGCCAGTTGGATGGTTTGATGGGTTTGGCGGCGGGTATGGCGCACGGCCGTTTCCCAGGGCGCTTCAATGTGCCCATTTTCCCCGCCGGGCAGTCGCCAGGCGTCCCCCTGTTTTAACCAGAGAAACTCACCCTTTGCGTTGCGGATGAGGGTGACGGCCGTTATCCGCCACTGCGGCGCCGGTACATAAGCCGGTTTACCCTGCCGTTTCCGCTGCCGGTTCAGCCGCGGATACACCACTAACCCCAGCCACAAACTCATCAATCGCAGCCGCAGCGGCTGCCGGTGAGTTCCCCAGTAAATCGGCCCGCCCTGATGTGATAAACCACGCTCCAGCCGCTCCTGATGCAGCGACAACATTGGCTTAGGTAAAGTGCGGGGCCAAAAATAATCTACTTGCAGCGACTCTTCCGAAGTAGCCAATTCGCCACCCCGTTGGATACAACGAAAGACAAAATTCAGCATTCCTGCCGGTTTCAAAGGCCAAAAATAAACGCTCACCAACCGCACGGGCAGCGCTATCAGTCCCGTTTCTTCCCGCACTTCACGAGCAATATTGTCGGTGGGTAATTCCCCGGTTTCTAAACTCCCTCCCGGCGGCGCAAACGTGCGCGAATCGTCTCGCTGGATGAGCAAAACCTGTCCTGATTCGTTAGTGATAATACCGTTAGTTGTTAGTTTCATAGCTTGCCTTTGACAGTATAATTTTACCTGATAAGTGCGATCGTGAACATTGATCTGGCAGGGTAATTGCATACTCGCTGGTTTTCCTTTTTTTCGCCACGAATTTCACCAATTACACGAATTTAGATGGTTTTTATTCGTGAAATTCGTGGCAGAAATCTGGAATATGCAATCGCCCTGATTGACCTGGTATGTGAATCAGGGTATTGTACAAAATGAAAGATTGCCCATATTATTTGGAGGAGGCGCATGTCACGCACACGCATTATTTTCATTGCCATCATTGGCGTAACCCTGTGTATTATTTTGGGAGCCATTGCCTATCAATATGCAAGTAATATTGGCGATAATTTCGGCGGTGACAACAACACGGCCGTTTCCGCCACACCCGTACCTGAAGGAACCGTTCTCATCACCCTGGCCTCGTCCAATACCAAGCGTAACTGGCTGGATCAGGTCACGGCCGATTTCAACAGCGGCAGTCACATCACAGCCGCCGGCCAAACCATCATCGTCGAAGTCAGCCACGTCACTTCCGGCGGCTCGATGAACGCCATTCTGGACGGCTCCCTTCAACCGACTGCCTGGAGTCCCGGCGACCAATCCTGGGTGGCGCAGGCTAACGACGCCTGGCGGCAGCGTAACAACAAACCCATCGCCAGCGAAACCTGCGCCCCGACCATTTACGCCCCGCTCGGTTTTGCCATGTGGCGGCCCATGGCCGAGACGCTAGGCTGGCCGGATGCGCCTATTGGTTGGGATACGATTGTTGAATTAGCGGCCGATCCTGATGGCTGGGCCAGTTACGGCCGTCCTGAATGGGGGCAGTTCCGTTTTGGACACACTCACCCAGCCTACGCCAACTCTGGCCTCCTTTCAATGACTGGCTTTGTCTACGGCATTGCCGGCAGCAGCGCGGCCCTCACCGCGGCCGACATCTACGCGCCGGAAGTGGAAGAGGCGATGCGCGCGTTGGAGCAAAACACATCCAAATACGGCAAACAAGCGCCCGCCCTGCTCGACTTGATGGCCCGCGAAGGCCCCAGCTACTTACACGCAGCGGCCGTGCCCGAAGCCGACACCGTGCGCATGAACGTCGAACGCGGCGATGAATTGACCTTCCCTCTGGCCTTCATCTTCCCTGCTGGCGGCACAATTTGGGCCGACCATCCCTACTGCACCCTGGACAATGCCGATTGGGTGACGGCAGAACAAGCCGAAGCCGCCGCCATCTTCCGCGATTTTCTGCTGGCAAAGGAACAGCAAGCGTCGGCCATTGACAACTACCTGCGCCCCCTGGACAGCAGCATCCCCCTCCACGCCCCCCTGGATTTGGACAATGGCACTGACCCGCGTGTGAACACAACCACTATTGCCGCCCTGCCCAGTCCTAGCAGCGAAATCAGCGCCGCCGTCATTGACCTGTTCGCCATCACCAAGCGCAAATCAACCATCTTCATCGTCCTTGATGTCTCCGGCAGCATGAAAGGAGAAAAAATCAAGACGGCGCGTGAGGCTACCGTTGAATTCCTACAGCGATTGGACCCCGATGATGAAGTCGGTCTCATGATCTTCAGCGACCTGGTTGTGCCGTTACAAGAGCCGGAACGGGTAGGTAACGTGGTTGAGGGATTATCGCAGCGGGTGAGCGGATTGCTGGCCGATGGTAACACGGCGCTCTTTCAATCAGTTTGCGATGCGGCCAAAGCTATCCTGAAGTTGCAGGTAGAAGATATTGAAAATGGGGAATCCCGATTATATGGGATTGTACTGCTGTCGGACGGCGAGGATACAATTGGCCGTCCGACGGAGAACCAAATGTTTGCCACCTGCTTGCCGGCCAACGCCGAAGCGGACGGCATTAAAATATTCCCCATCGCTTTTGGCGAGGGCGCGGATACGGATGTACTGTCGCGGATTGCTAATGTGACCGGCGGGCGGATGTTCACGGCCGATCCCGCTTCCATCAGCAACGTCTACGTCTCAATTTCGGCCGAGCAGTAGAGGGAAAGAGATTGGGAGATTAAGAGATTAATCTCCCAATCTCTTTTTTGGTTGTAACACCATCACATCCTGGCGGGGGAAGGCTAACTCAATCCCTTTTTCAGCGAAGACGAGTCGTATCTGGCGGCGCAGGTGGCGCTGGACGGCCCACTGCTGCCCCGGCTCGGTCATGACCAGGATACGCAGGCGGACGGCCCAATCATCCAAACCTTCCACGCCGGTGACAGCCGGGGCGTCGCGCAGAAGCGGGCTGATGGTCGGGTCAGCGGCCATTTGCTGGCCGATGTCGCTGAGGGTTTGGATGGCGTTGTCCACGTCATCATCGTAGGTAATGCTCACATCTACGACGGCCCGCGACCATTCACGGGTCATATTGGCAACGATGCGAATTTCGCCGTTGGGGATGATGTGCAGGGTTCCGTACATGTCGCGTATCATCGTCGCCCGCAGGGTCATTTGCTCGACTGTGCCGGACACGCCGCTGATTTTGATGGCGTCGCCGACAGTGTATTGGTTTTCGATGAGGATGAAGAGGCCGCTGATCATGTCTTGCACCAGGGTTTGCGCGCCCAGCCCAAAGGCCAGCCCCACGAAACCAACGCTGGCCAGGACGGGGGTGACGGGCACGCCCATTTCGGTCAGGACCATGAGAACGGCCATTCCCACAATCAACACGATCCCCGTACTGCGCACCACCCGAAAAATCGTTTCCGTGCGCTTATCCAGTTCGCTGTTCTCTTCATCATCCAGCGATTGAATCTGGCGAGTCAACGCGCGGGTGATGAAGCCTAACAGCCAATACAGCAGCACGGCAACGATTAAAATGCCCACAATGGCAACGCCGTGCTCAATCATCCAGCCAAAAATTGCATCAGTGTTCATCCTTCATCCTTCATCATTCATCATTCATAATTATAAAATCCCCGTCCCGTCTTGCGCCCCAAACGGCCGCTGTCAACCATACGTTTTTGGAGGGGATGGGGGCGGTATTTGGGGTCGTGGAAATAGGATTCGTACACGGATTGGGTGACGGCCAGATTGACATCGCAGCCAACCAGGTCAATCAATTCAAACGGCCCCATGCGAAATCCCAGGGATTTGATCAGTTTGTCAATCGTTTCTATGTCAGCTGCGCCTTCGCCTAACAAACGAAATGCTTCGCCGTAAAAGGGCCGGGCCACGCGGTTGACGATGAAGCCGGGGGTGTCCTGGCAGGAAACGGCCGTTTTCCCCAACCTGTCCACAAATGTCTGCGCCGTTTGTACCGTTGCCTCGCTGGTGAAATCGTTATTGATGATTTATACCAGCTTCATGATGTGGGCCGGGTTGAAAAAGTGGAGGCCGATAAAACGATCAGCCCGATTTGTAGCCCCGGCGAGCGCGTTGATGCTGAGGCTTGAGGTGTTGCTGGCGAGGATGGTGGGCGGCGGCGCGGCTTCATCCAGTGTGCGGAAGATTTGTTGTTTTAAGGCCAGGTCTTCCGGCGTGGCTTCAATCACCAAATCGGTTTGGGCGGCGGCGGTAAGGGAGGTGGCGAGGGTGAAGGCGGTTTTGGCTTGCTCGGCGGTGGCAACGGCCGTTTTCCCCCGCGCCACCCCTTTGTCAATCGAAGTCCGAATCTGGTCTAACGCACCGGCCAGAATCTCGTCGGTCATGTCAAATAAAACAACCTGGTACCCAGCCAGCGCTGCCGCCTGGGCGATCCCCCGCCCCATCGTTCCCGCGCCAATGACTGAAATTGTATTCATGTTACCCTTGTGAGTGATGGGAGATTGGGGACTGGGAGATTATCACAGTCTCTAGTTTCCTAAATCTCCAGTCTCTATTTCCCTCGAAAAACCGCTTCCCGCTTTTCCAAAAACGCCTGTATGCCTTCCTTGTTATCGTAACTGCGTCCGCAAACTTCTTGCAAATGCGCTTCGTATGCCAGCGCTTCGTCCAGACTCATGCCCCACGCCTTGTTCATGGCTCGCTTTGCCAAACCATAGGCCAATGTTGGCCCGGAGGCCAGACGTATGGCCCAGGCAGCGGTTGTTTCCATAAGCTGATCATGGGGGACGACGCGGTTGACCATGCCCCAGGCCAGCGCTTTATCGGCCGGGATTTTGTCGGCGGTGATTGCCATTTCGTAGGCGCGGGCGTAGCCGATGAGACGGGGCAAAAACCAGTTCGTGCCGCTGTCGGGAACCAGCCCTACCTTACTAAAGGCTAACATGAAGCTGGCCTTGTCGGAGGCGATGCGAATGTCGGCGGACAATGCCACGCCGCAGCCGGCGCCAGCGGCGATGCCGTTGATGGCGCCGATGATGGGTTTTTCCATCGTTACCATTTGCCGCACCAATCGATGATACCCTTGCCGCAGATGTTCGCCGATGGAAAATTGCCCGGCGCGCGCCTGCACTTCGGCTAAATCTTGTCCGGAGGAGAAGGCACGGCCGTTTCCCGTAGTCACCACACAGCGCACGCTTTTATCCCGCGCCGCCTGCTTAAAAGCGGCCGCTGTTTCGGCGATCATTTTCTCGGTAAAAGCGTTCAGAGTTTGGGGCCGGTTGAGGGTGATGGTGGCGATACTGCCGGCAACATCATATAGAATGTTGTCGTAACTCATGGGGATTTCTCCTATTGTAAATCGAATTGGTCATTCGATTATTTTCATTCAGGCGCGATTTACTAAATCGCGCTACGGTTGCCCTTCACGAAAAAACGCAAACCATAAGCGGATGATTACGGTTTGCGTTTTATGATGTTCGTTTCATTTTGGAGTCGAATTTAGCTTATCTGGGCGACCATGCCCTCAAAATCCCAGTAGCCTTCCAACTGGGTGATGAGCCCCTCTTCGTTGAGGGTGAAGACGTCAATGCCGGCAAAAACGGCCGTTTTACCCGATTTAGACGTCGCTTTGGCCTGCCAGGTAACAGCCACCCGGTTGCCAGCGGCGTATGAGTCGCCTGGCGTCATCTCGAATGTCTCCCAGGTGCGTTCCAGGCCGTCCATAAATTTATGGAGACCATCTGTGCCTTGTAACGGCCGTCCCCCATACGGGTCTAACAACATCGCCTCAGGATCAAAACAGGCCAGATAAGCCTGGCGGTCAATGGCATTTAATGCTGCAAAATAGTTAGAAAAAATCGTAGCCATCGTCATCTTCAAAATCGTCGTCGTCAAACTCATCATCCTGGGGTACAAAAATCGCTTCAAACGGCAACGAGACGCACAAAAGTAGCATCTGTCCTTCATCCGTCTCATCCAGACGCATGGCGATCACGTCAACCTGTTGGCGCATCCGCAGTTCATCGGGAAAATCCAACTTAACCAAACGATGCTCACGCCAGGCATTTTGGCAGCGTTCCAAATGTCTGGCCCATTGGCCGTGCGCAGTTGGCACATGGCAATACCCTGGTCAATGGGGCTTTCGTGAATAGATTGTAACCATCGTTGCACTGTGGGCCGGAATTCCGGGGTTGGGCCTTCAATGATGGATATAAGTTCAGGCTCTCTAACTGTCATGTTTCACCATATATCATAAGATTTTCTATAGCAGCGCCTATACTACTGTTACTGGAGAGGATTGGCAACTTTTTTACGTGAACCTCCAGGAGGGGGTCTTAGTCGTTACGTTTTGGCAATCTTTCATCAGGCTGTTATGCTTGTTCAATGAAAGATAAGGGGTTCTTATATGCCGTTGGGGCTTATATATCATGGGGATTTTTCCCGATTTACTGGAAGTGGTTGCACGCTGTGCCGGCGTTGGAGATTTTAGCCCACCGCATGACCTGGTCGTTGCTATTTGTGGCGGCGGCGCTGGCGTATAAACGACGTTGGCAGTGGGTGCGGCCGGCGCTGAAAAATAAGCGTATCCTCTTAACTTTTTTTACTTCTGCATTTTTCTTGTCGGTCAATTGGTTTACGTATATTTGGGCGGTGAATGCCGGGTTTATTATTGAGACAAGCCTGGGGTATTTCATTAACCCGTTGTTTAACGTGTTGTTGGGCGTTGTTTTCTTGCGTGAACGGGCGCGCCCCTGGCAGTGGGCGGCGATTGGACTGGCCGGTGTTGGGGTTTTGTATTTGACGATTCGATATGGCGCACTGCCCTGGGTTGCCTTGACACTGTCTGGATCGTTTGGCATTTATGGGTTTTTGCGGAAAACGGCTGCTTTAGAAGCCCTGGAAGGATTATCGCTGGAAACGGCCGTTTTGTTTTTCCCGGCGCTGGGCTACTTGCTATACCTTGAGTCTACAGGGCAGGGGGCATTCGGCCACGCGGGTGGAACGACTTCACTGCTGCTGGCGCTGGCCGGGGCGGTAACGGCCGTTCCTCTCTGGTTGTTTGCCCTGGGCGCGCGCCGCACGACGATGGTGACATTGGGATTATTGCAATACATCGCGCCGACAATACAATTTTTGATTGGCGTGTTGGTGTATGGCGAAGTTTTTACCAGGACATATCAGGTTGGCTTTAGCCTGATAGGGGGCGCTTTGTTGATTTATTCGGTTGAAGGTATTTTGACTGCGCGAAGACGAACTTTACCGGGATTAGTCAGAGTGGGAGATTAGGAGAGTGGGAGATTTAGTCCCCCAATCTCTTAATCTCACAAATCTCTTAATCTCACATTCCCAGGAGTATTGACATGCAGACGAACCAATTACTTTACTTATCACAGGCAGACGTGGCGGCTGTTGGTTTGACCATGGCTGAAATTATTGCGGCGGTGGAGACGGCGTTCCGGGAGAAGGGGAACGGCCGTGTCGAGATGCCGCCCAAACCGGGCATACATCCCGGCGGCGGAGACAACTTCATCCATGCTATGCCCGCTTACATCGGCGCGATGAAATCGGCCGGTGTGAAATGGGTGAGCGGCTTTCCCAACAATCAAAAGCGGGGATTGCCATACATCACCGGCCTGCTTATTTTGAATGATACCGAAACCGGGCTGCCGCTGGCGGTGATGGATTGTGTCTGGATTACGGCAATGCGGACGGCGGCGGCAACGGCCGTTGCCGCCCGCTACCTGGCCCGCCCCGACTCGGCTGTGATGGGGATTTTGGGCTGCGGCGTCCAGGGACGCAGCCATGTTGCCGCGCTCAACGAATTGTTCCCTCTCCAGCGCATCATGGCGTACGATACCGGGGCGGGTAATGCCCAACGCTTTGCCGAGGAGATGAACGGCCGTTTTGGTCTGGAAGTCGTGGTAGCAGACACGCCGCGCCAGGCTGTGACCGGCTGTGACCTCGTCGTCACCGCCGGGCCGATCATGAAAAAACCGCATCAAACCATCGTCGCCGGCTGGCTGGATGAGGGCGCGTTTGCCTCTCTGGTAGATTTCGATTCCTACTGGCATCCCGGCGCGATGAAAGAAGCGGCCAAATTTTGCACCGACGACGTGCCGCAGTTACGTCATTACCAGGCGGCCGGCTATTTCCGGGGAATCCCGGCCATTCACGCCGATTTGGGCGCGCTGGCAACCGGACAAAAACCGGGTCGTGAATCAGAAACTGAGCGCACCATGACGGCCAACCTGGGCCTGGCGATGGATGATATGGCCGTCGCGCCGCTCATCTACCGGAGAGCGGTTGAGAAAGGCGTGGGAACCTGGCTGCCGTTATAATTTGAACGCAAACACGGATAGGAAAAACACAGATATTCTTTGTTTTATCCGTGTTCCTCCTAATCTGTATTCACCCCTTTTTTTGCCAGTGCGGTCTGGCGAGAGATAGTTACTTAAACAGAAGGAAGCTGGCGATGTTGAGCCTTGAAGAGCAAGTTCGATCCGGTAGATTGGTGTGTCCCCTTTCGCGCCAATCGTTAATTTTCAAGGAAGGGGAGTTGCAGACGGTTGACGGCCGTTACCGCTACCCAATTGTGAACGGCGTTCCCGTCCTGCTGCCGCCGGAGAAACAAGAAGCATATCTGGCCGAGCGGAAAGGCAAAATGGCAGAAGAGTACACGGCCGTTAAAAAACCGTCGTCAATCAAGCGCTGGTTTAATCGTTGGGTCAACCGTGATTATCGCAGCCAGCCATCGCAGGAGGCGTTTGGGCAATGTATTGACGCCCAGCCGGACGATGCGCTGTGTGTTGCCGTTGGCGGGGGGCCGCATCATGTTCATCCCAAGCTGGTTAACCTGAATATTGGCCTGTTTCCCAACGTGCATGTTGTGGGCGACGCCTATGCGCTGCCTTATGCTGATGATTCGGTTGACGCCATTCACTGCGAGGCCGTTTTGGAGCATTTGGAATTCCCCAACGAGGCAGCTGCCGAGATGTTCCGGGCGCTGCGACCGGGCGGGCAGTTGTTTGCGGCGACGCCCTTCATGCAGCATTTTCACGCTTACCCCAATCATTTCCAAAATTTCACGTTGGTCGGCCACCGGCGCTTGTTTGAGCGGGCCGGGTTCGACGTTGTTTCGGCCGGGGTTTGTGTGGGGCCGACTTACGCGGTTGGCGGGTTGGTTTTTCGCTATTTTTACACGTATGTTTCCGTGCCGGGACTGCGGCAGCTTTTGGCCGGTGCGGCCGCGTTGTGGGCGCTGCTGCTGCGGCCGTTGGATAAAAGACTCAATCGCTCGTCTCAGGCGCATTTGCTGGCCTCAACCACGTATGCTCATCTTACTAAATCGGCTGCGTGTAGTGAATAATGCTTCTCTTGGAGGATGTCGCCAAATCATTCGACGCCCAACCCGTCTTGCGCGGTGTGTCTCTGAACGTGGCGGCGGGGGAGGTGGTTGTTTTGTTGGGGCCAAGCGGCTGTGGCAAGACGACGCTGCTGCGAATTATCGCCGGATTGGAGCAGCCGGATAACGGCCGTCTCGCCCTCGACGGGAGGGATTTAACGCCGCTTCCCGTTCACCAGCGCGGCTTTGGCATGGTCTTTCAAGATTACGCCCTGTTTCCCCATAAAAATGTGTTTGAGAATGTCGCCTTTGGGCTGCGGATGTTGGGAGTGGAACGGCCGTCTATCGCCGGGCGGGTGGCGCAGGTGCTGGAGTTGGTCGGGCTGGCTGGATTTGACGAACGGCCGATTTATGACCTGTCCGGCGGCGAGCAGCAGCGGGTGGCTTTGGCTCGTTCTTTAGCGCCGTCGCCGCGGCTGCTCTTGCTGGATGAGCCGCTAGGCGCGTTGGATCGCGCTTTGCGCGAGCGGTTGATGCTTGATTTGCGGGCGATCCTCAAACAAGCCGGGGGAATCCTGGGACGGCCGGAGGGGATGACGGCCGTTTACGTCACGCATGACCAGACAGAAGCCTTTGCCATTGCCGACCGGGTCGTGGTGATGAATAACGGCCGTATTGAGCAATTCGGCGCGCCCACCGATTTGTATCGCCGTCCGCGCACCGTTTTCGTAGCCCGTTTTTTGGGGATGGACAATATACTTGATGGCGAGATCGTATCTGTCAACCCGCTTGTTGTGGCTACCTCTTTGGGTGAATTCGCGGTTGGGGGGCCGGGGGCCAGAGACAAGGTTGGCGGGGATCGGGTTATGCTCCTCATTCGGCCAGATGCTGGGCGATTGCTTGAATCGAATGGCGCGGGGGGGCGGAATGTGCTCGACGGCCGTCTTGACTCCCTCTCTTTTCGCGGCCGTTACCAGATTGCAACTATCGCCAGCCAGAAATCTCCCGCGCCATTCAAGTTTGAGTTTGATACGGCCGTAACACTCCCGCCAATCAATTCGACCATTCGTATAGCCATTAACCCACGTAAAATACAACTGTTAGCAAGCGGTTAGACCATCGCTTAACCAGTTGCTATTGCCCTGTTCACAGGCGTATAATGGGGGGATGCTGTTTAATCATTCCGTGTAAAGGAAAAACGTATGTCAATTTTATGGGCAATAGGCGGATTCTTCATTGTTTTGACGCCGATTGTGCTGGTACATGAACTGGGACACTTTTGGGCCGCGCGCCTTTCCAACATTCGTGTTGAAGAATTTGGCTTTGGCCTGCCGCCCCGCGCCTTAAAAATCGCCGAACGCAACGGCACGATTTATTCGCTCAACTGGATTCCGCTGGGGGGATTTGTACGCCCGGCGGGCGAGGATGATCCCACTGTCGAAGGCGGATTGGCGAGCGCATCCAAGCGGGCGCGCTTTTTTGTGTTAGTGGCCGGGGCCAGCGCCAACTTGATCATGGCTTTTCTGGTTTTTTGGCTGGTTTTTGTCATTGGCACGCCAGCGGTGGCGATCACGGCCGTTAATCCCGATTCACCGGCGTTTGCGGCTGGCTTGCAGGCTGGGGATGTCGTGTTGGCGGTAGAAGGCGTGAAGGCCGATAGCTCCCAGGTTATTGCCGCCCCTATGTACGACAAAGGCGGTCAGCCAGTGGAGATGCTGCTGCTGCGTGATGGGCAAGAGATCGTGTTGAATGTCATCCCCCGCGAAACCGGAGCGTATGATCCGGGGCAAGAAGGGCCGATTGGCGTTGCCCTGGGGATGGCTGCTGGCGGCGAGCGTATCAGGCGCAATCCGTTTGATGCCGCTGTTGCTTCGGCCGTTTCAATTGGGGAATATGCTAAATTGTTTGTGAGTGTGCCGGCGATGCTGATTCGGGGCGAACTCAGTCCCAGCGAAGCCCGGCCAATCAGTATTGTGGGCATCAGCCAGATTGCCGGGCGGTCGGTGGAGGCAACGGCCGTTAACCGTGATTTGTTCCCGCTGCTCAACATGATCGCCTTCATCAACGTGGCTCTGGGCCTGACTAATTTGCTGCCCATCCCGGCCCTGGACGGCGGCCGGATCATGTTCGTTTTGATCGAAGCGATACGCGGCCGTCGTATAGAACCGGAGCGCGAAGGCATGGTTCATGTCATCGGCATGCTGGTTTTGCTTGGCCTGATGATCTTCATGATGGTGCAGGATATCGTAAACCCAATCATCCCCTTTTAGGAAACAATGCTGCCAGGCAGCCTTCTTGTTCTACGCTCTGCGCGGAATGGCCTGTGAGACGCTCTGCATTGAGTAAAATCGGGCAGGCAGGCAAGGTGCGTGGATATTTGCAGAGTGGGATGTTACTCGACCACTTTGCAACTCTGCTGCCCCGCAACTTTTCAAGTATGACTGAAGAACAACAACCTTTCCCAATCGTATTAGACGCGCTGTTTACGGCCGATCCCTTACCACTGGAACTACTCTACCGCCTTTCCGACTTGGCCGAGGAGGATCTGGCCGAGTTCCGCCGCCGCTGGCCGGATGTGCCGGATGAACGCCGTCGCGTGATTGTGCGTCATCTGGTTGATCTTAGCGAAGAGAATTTCGTCATTGATTTTATACATATTTTCGCATATTCATTAACAGATAAGTATCCACCCACTCGTCAGGCAGCGTTAGATGGTGTTTGGGACTCGACCAATACGGCGCTTATCAAGCCGATCATAGGGCTTTTGGAAACGGATGAAGATGAAGCGGTTCGGGCGGCGGCGGCGGGAGCGCTGGCTCATTACATCCTTCTGGCCGAGTGGGGGCAATTACCGGCGCGTATTGCCCCGCCGATTGTTGACGCTTTATTGGCGGCCTATAAAAACCCGGAAACGGCCGTTGCCATCAAACGATCCGCCCTGGAAGCGTTAGGCGCGGCCAATCACCCTGATGTAGCCGCCTTAACCGAGGAAGCCTACAACAGCGCCAATTTTGAAATGCAGATCAGCGCTGTTTTTGCGATGGGGAGCAGCGCCGATAATCGTTGGCTGCCGATCCTTTTAGACGAGATGGAAAATCCGGCCGAAGAGATGCGCGCCGAAGCGGCCCGCGCCGCCGGCTCTGTCGGCGGCAGTGACGCGGTTGAGGCGCTGGCCAACCTGATCGTAGATGAAGAGTTATCGGTCGCTGTGGCCGCTGTAGAGGCGCTGGGCCAAATTGGCGGCAGCCAGGCACAGAGAATTTTAGAAAGCTTGCTGGAAGACACGGAATTTGAATCGCTGCAAGAAGCCGTTTCTGAGGCGCTGGAGGAAATGGCCTTGTTGGGCGGGGAGATTGAATTCGACTGGTTGGATGTTGAAGACGATTCTTCAAAGTAATCATGTCATCAGTAGACTCGGTAGATCCACAATCTGCCATGAATTGCACAGATTTCACGAATTAAGAACTTGTTTTCCGTGTAATTCGTGGCAAAAATCTTGATCTACTGAGACTTGTTTAATGCGATTTCACCGTTGCCTGCTAACCCTCCCGGAGGTTAGTTTAATGATTCCTATGGTTGAATTATTGTCTGGACATCAGGGTAATTGCATACTCGCTGGTTTTCCTTTTTTTCGCCACGAATTTCACCAATTACACGAATTTAGATGGTTTTTATTCGTGAAATTCGTGGCAGAAATCTGGAATATGCAATCGCCCTGGTCTGGACATCTTTCCTATTTGACCTTACTTAATCAAATAGGATAATGAAGGAGTTATCTGAATAAAACTGCACACACTCTGAAGATATCCTTTTCCCCTGGCAAATAGTACGAGCCATAGAAGTGATCCGCAACATGAAAATCCGCAGTAAAATCCTTCTCGCCATCCTGGTTACCCTTTCCCCTTTATTGCTGTTTAGCCTTGCCATCACCCGAAACAACCTGAACTTATCTCAGCGGCTGACCGACCTGGAACAGGTCACCGCCAGAATGGAGAGAGTGAACCATTTGCAGGTAAGCGTGACCGACCTGCCATCCGCCCCCAACGATTTTCTATCCACCGGGGCAGCAGCCGAACGCGAGCGATTTGACCGGGCGATTTCTCAAGTGCAAACCGACATTTTAGCTTTATCAATGATTCACCAGACTGGTGAAGAAACATCACTTCTGGCTGAAACGAGCAGCCAGGTGGACGCTATCATCGCCCTGGGAAATGAGATTTTCACCCTGTCTCAGCCTGTGGGAAACCCGGAAGGCATTGCCCTTATGCGCCAGATGGATACTCTGGCGTCTGACCTGGCATCAGGCTCTTTGGCCCAGCCCCACTCTCTCATTGTGGCAGAAATGGTGGCTGCCAACACCATTTTTAAACAAGAGATGGCCCGTACCAACCGATGGTTGTTATTTGGTGTCCCGGCTATCCTGCTCTTTTCCCTGGCGATGGGGCTTCTGTTTGCCCGGAATCTGACTGCGCCGCTGCGTGAACTGCAAGCTGGCGCCGAGCAAATTGCTGGCGGCCAGTTTGATTCCCGGCTGAATATTCGCACCGGGGATGAACTGGAAGCATTGGCTGCCAATTTTAACCGGATGGCCGGCCGGTTGAGTGAACTTTATGCAGGGTTGGAACAGCAGGTGGCCGAGAGAACGGCCGAGTTGGCTGTTTCGGAAGCGCGTTACCGGGGGCTGGCCCAAACGGCCGTCGACGCGATTATCACTATTGATACGGACGGCCGCATCCGTTTCTTTAACCGGGCGGCCGAACGCATTTTTGGCTACCCGGCTGATGAGGCGCTTAATCAGGATGTGGGTATCCTCATCCCGCCGGAGTATGTTGAGGCGCATCAAACGGGAATTCAACGCTACCTGGAAACCGGGGAGCCGCATATTATTGGCCATACGGTCGAATTCAAAGGGCAGCGGCAGGATGGCGAAATTTTCCCCCTGGAGATGTCATTGTCTGAGGTTCGGACGGAAACCGATCTCAGTTTTACCGGCATTATTCGTGACATTACCCGGCGCAATCTGGCCGAAGCGGAAATCCACCGGCGCAACCGCGATCTGACCCTGCTCAATCGTGTGATCTCCACTGCTTCTGCCACTCTGGAGCCGATAGAAATTTTGGAAACGATTTGCCGGGAATTGGTGACCGCTTTTAACGTAACGCACGCGGCTGCCGCTCTGCCGGACGAAAAGGGAGAGTCGCTGCGGATTGTGGCGGAGGCCCGGCAGGAGGGCCAGCCCCGCGTGTTGGGAATTACTATTCCCATCAGCGGCAGCCCGCCCATGCAGAGTCTATGGGCAAAACAGGAAACGGTGGTCATGGATGATTCTAGCCCGTTTCTCCGGGAAGTGTGGGGCGAGAAGTGGTGGGCTGTGGCGACGGGCTCTCTGCTGGTGTCGCCGCTGTTGGCCGGGGATCAGGCTTTAGGGGCAGTCGCCCTGGTTAATGAGAAAAAACGGCCGTTTTCAGCCGATGAAATCACGCTGGTGGAGCATGTGGCGGCGGCGGCGGCGCATGTGTTGGCGAATGCCCGCTTGTTGGACGGGGAGCGGCGGCGGCGGACGGAATTGGAAACACTGCACCATGCTGGGCTGGCGCTGGCGGGCAGTTTAGACACCACGGCCGTTCTGGAAGCGGTTCTTTCCCACACATTAAACTTGGTCGGGGCGATGGATGCGTATATCTTCTTCTACAGGAACCGGCAGCTTACTTTCGCAGCCAAGAAGTGGGCCGATGGTTACCAGGAGCCGCCTACGCCGCTGACTTTCAAACCCGGCGGCCTGACCGAAACAGTAGCCGTCACTGGCCAGCGGGTGGTCATCCCAGATATTCCCGGCGATCCTGAATACGCCCGCCGGCTGTGGGGCGGCGCCTACGTTGGCCTGCCGCTGCGCACCGGAGAACAGGTTCTGGGCGTGATGAATATCGCATTTGAACAGCCGCGCGCCTTCATCGAAGATGAACTACGTCTGCTAGAACTGCTGGCAGCGCAGGCGGCCGCGGCTTTGGAAAATGCTCGGCTCTTTGCCGAGGTCAATGACGCCCTGAACCGGGAGAAACAGCTTACTGAAATTGCCCGTACTATCAACAGCGCCCTGGAACTGCCGGTTGTCCTGGAAACCATCGTCCGTCAGGCAGTGGAACTGGTGGGGGCGGGCGCCGGGGCGATGGCGCTGAAAGACCCGGGCGGCGAGACGATTTCCTACCCTTATATTTTTAACCTGCCGGCCTCTTTAAGTTTACAGCTGGCCCGGCAGGGGCGTGGGCTAGCCTGGCGAGTGGTGGAAACAGGCGATTCTTTTTTGTTCGCTGATTACAGATCGCAGCCGGATGCGCAGCCCCAGTGGGTCGCCGCCGGGATTCAGGCGATCATGGCCGTGCCGGTTGCCGTTGGCGAGAAACGGATCGGCGCGCTGGGATTGTTTGGGTTGACGCCGGAGAAACAGTTTTCGCAGCGGGATCTCCTTCTGGCAGAGACGGTCGGCCGGCAGGCGGGGATTGCCATCCAGAACGCCCGCCTGTTTGAAGCGGAGCAGGCTTATGCCGCTGAATTGGAAACGCGGGTGGCTGACCGCACGGCGGATTTGATCGCGCTCAATGCTGAACTAGCCCGCGCTGCCCGCGCTAAGGATGAATTCCTGGCGCACATGAGCCATGAACTGCGCACGCCCCTTAGCTCTATTTTGCTGCGGTCAGAACTGCTCCAGCGGCAGGTATATGGCGATCTGACGGATAGACAGGTGAACTCTTTGCAAATTATTGACGCTGCTGGCCAGCACCTGCTCTCCTTGATCAACGACATTTTGGATGTGGCCAAGATCGAAGCTGGCAAAGTGGAATTGGATATCCAATTTGTTTCTGTGAAGGCAGTCTGCCAGGCCAGTCTGCAGATGGTCAAGGAAATGGCCCATAAGAAGAGCATTGAGCTGTGTAACCAGATTGGGCCAACGGCCGTTTCCTTACAGGCGGACAACCGGCGGCTGAAGCAAATCCTGGTCAACCTGCTTAGCAACGCCGTCAAATTCACCCCGGAAGGGGGGCGGGTTGGCCTGGAAGTGACCGGCGATGCTGAACAGGAGATCATTTGGTTCACGGTGTGGGATACCGGCATCGGTATCGCTGCCAGGGGGATGGAGCGGCTGTTTCAACCGTTTGAGCAGTTAGACAGTGGCCTATCCCGCCAGTTTGAAGGCACTGGCCTGGGACTGACTCTGGTGCGACGGCTGGCGGAACTGCATCTGGGCAGTGTTTCCGTCACCAGCGAAGCGGGAGCGGGCAGCCGCTTCACCGTGGCGCTGTCCTGGAAGTCGGGCGCTGACTGGGAGGGGGGGGCAGAAATAGAAAGCGGGAAAACGGCCGTTAGCCGCGCCGCACCGGTGGTTGATGATCTGGTTGAAACCATTTTACTGGCCGATGACAACGAGATATTAGTCATCGGGATGGAAGATTTTCTGATCCAGGCGGGCTACCGGGTGGAAGTGGCCCACAACGGGGCCGAAGCTGTGGCCTACGCCAGCGAGGAAGCGCCTGATCTGATTCTGATGGACACGCACATGCCGGTGTTGGATGGCCTGGAAGCGATCCGGCGCATTCGGGCAACGGAGGATTTGGCGGATGTCCCTATCGTCTCGCTGACGGCGCTGGCAATGCCCGGCGACCGGGAGCGCTGCCTGGAGGCGGGGGCCACTGCCTACTTGAGCAAACCGATCAGGTTGGACGAATTAAAGGAGTTGATCGAACGTCTATTAAGGATCGAGAATTGAGACTGCGGGCACAAATCGCACGAATAACAAGTTCCTAAATTCGTGCAATTCGTGTCCGATACTGTAACAAGTATTGTATTTCTATGAACTTGTGCTATCTTACGCGCAGAATGTAACAGGTGTTTCATTCAGGAGCAGATGGTGGCTAAGCAAGAGTGGATATTGTTCAATTCTCAACTACCCGCGTCTCCCTCTAGCCCACGAGTTATGGTCTGGCGGCGAATGCGGGCGGCGGGAGCGGTGAGCCTGCAAAATGGGGTCTGGATTCTGCCCTATTCCCTGGAACGCGCCGCGCAAGCGCAGGAATTGTTGGCTTATGTCAAAGAGCAAGGTGGCAGCGGCCAGGTGTTTGTTGTCAACTCGCTGACCGAGGAGGTTGAGGCTGACGTTACGGATCAGTTTGAGACGGAACGGCGCGAGGAGTATGCCGAGTTCTTGGCGCACTGCCGCGAGTTTCTGGCGGAATTGGAACGGGAAACGCGGGAGGAAAAGTTCACTTATGGCGAGATGGAGGAGAGCGAAGCCAACTTTGACCGGTTGTATAAATGGCTGCCCAAAATTCAGGCGCGTGATTTTGTAGATAATGGGCTGGCAGAAACGGCCGTTGCCCAACTCCAGGCGTGCCAGCAAGCGTTAGAAAATTTTACCCAGGTCGTCTATCTCCGAGACGAAAACCAGCCTGGCTGATGAAAAGGGGAAATTAAAATGCACATCGTAAACGATCCAGTTAAAGAGAGATCATTAATTCATGAAAAGAACGGGAATCATATGCCATTCATTCCAGACATGCGCTGGGATATTGCGTATTACAAGGAGCATGACCTTTATTTTTATTTAGAAACGACCGAAGAAATGCTGCCTAACGGCCGTGTTCGTGTTTCCGGGTGCGGCGACATGATCATGCTGGGCGGCTACTCCTACCTGGGGCTGATCGGCCATCCCCAGATTAACGCTGCCGCCCAGGCCGCTATTGACCAGTTTGGCACGGGAACCTATGGCGTTCGCTTGCTGGCCGGTTCGCTGACCTTGCACAACGAATTAGAAGCCCGCATTGCCGATTTCAAACAAACAGAAGCGGCCATTACCCTTTCCAGTGGCTACGTTACCAATGTCGCCACGATTTCCTCGCTGCTGCGCAAGGGGGATACGGTTATTTGCGATAAACTCAACCATGCCAGCATCGTAGATGGTTGTTTGTTGGCAATGGCCAGCTTTGTCCGCTTTCGCCACAACGACATGACCCATTTGGAAAAGCGGCTCCGAGAAGCGAATCCAAACGGCCGTAAACTAGTCGTTGCTGATGCTGTGTTTAGCATGGATGGCGACATCATCAACCTGCCCGAAGTCAGCCGTCTTTGCCGCCAATATGGCGCTTACCTGATGGTTGACGAAGCGCATTCCCTGGGCGTTTTGGGCGAGACGGGACACGGTATCGAAGAACATTTCAGCCTGCCCGCGGATACGATAGACATTAAAATGGGAACCCTCAGCAAGACCATCCCGGCGGCGGGCGGCTATGTGGCCGGCAGTCAGGAACTCATTACCTTTCTCAAGCACGAAGCGCGCGGATTTATCTTCTCGGCGGCCGTGCCGCCTCCTTCAGCCGCCGCGGCCAAAGCCGCTTTTGACGTGATCGAAGCGGAACCGGCGCGTATTCAGGCATTGCGGGTCAACTTTACCCACTTTGCCAGCCGTTTACGCGCCGCCGGTTTTGATTTATTGCAATCAGAGACCGCTATTGTGCCCGTGATTTGCAAAAGCACGCCCGCTGCCGTGCGGTTAGCCAAATATTGCCAGGATAGAGGCATTTTTGTCCAGGCGGTGGTATCACCTGTTGTGCCGGTTGGGCAAGAGCGGCTGCGCGCCTGCGTTTCGGCTGCGCACACCACGGCCGATATTGATTATTGTGCGGATGTCATTATTGCTGGCGGGCGCGAGATGGGCATTATTGCGTAATGTGCAGAAGAGATGTCATCGTAGCCCGATTTTGCGAATCGGGGGGCGATTTGCAAAATCGCCCTACATTTAGTTAGGAGGCGACATGAAAAAAGCTGTTAGCGTCAGTCTCGGCAGTTCGAAGCGGGACAAAAAAGTAGAAATTGACCTTCTGGGCGAGCGGGTGAGTCTGGAACGGCGCGGTGTGGATGGGGATGTGGCTAAAGCGACTGCCTTGTTCACCGAGTTGGATGGTAAGGTGGATGTCCTGAGCGTGGGCGGCATTGATTTATGGGTCAATCTGGGCGCGCGGCGTTATCGTATCTCAGCCGCGCACAAATTGGTGCAAGGGGTTAAACAAACGCCCATCGTGGATGGCGGCGGGTTGAAGAATACGCTGGAAAAGCAGGCGGCGCCAGCGTTGGTCGCTGCGATTGGCCCTGAACTGGCATCGGGACGGGTTTTGCTCACGGCCGCCATTGACCGCTTTGGCATGACGATGTCTTTTGTCAACCAGGGGTACGACATCGTTTATGGCGATTTGATGTTTGCCCTGGGGCTGCCTGTCCCTTTACGCAGCTTCAACGCTTTCAAAATAGTCACGGGGCTGCTGGCCGCTCCGGCCACTAAGCTGCCCATCAGCGTTTTGTACCCGACAGGGGACAAGCAGGATGAAATCATTCCTAAATTTGGCAAGTGGTATCAGTGGGCGACGGTGATTGCCGGGGATTGCCATTACATTAAACGGCACATGCCGGATGATTTGGAAGGGAAAGTTATTGTTACGAACACGACCACGCCGGACGATATGACTCTTTTCCAGCAGCGTGGGGTGACTCATGTGCTGACCACAACGCCGGTATTGGACGGCCGTTCCTTTGGCACCAATATGATGGAAGCGGCGTTAACGGCCGTTGCCGATAAAAAGCGTCCTCTGACCCATGACGAACTGACCGAGATGTTGACCCAATTAGACCTGACCCCCACGTTGCATGCTTTGAACAACTGATTGGGAGACTGGAGACTGGAGATTAACCAATCTCCAGTCTCCAGTCTCACTGCGAGCATTTCATATCATTGGGAGCCGTTATCTGCCCCCCCAACGCGCCCTAACCAAAAGGAACGCCATCATGGCTCCGATAACGAAAAAAACGCCAGCTAAATTTAGCTGGCAAGCTGTCCGCAGCCTGCCGCGCAACATCTGGGTTCTTACCCTGGCCTCCTTCCTCACTGATGTCTCCACGGAGATGATCATCCATCTCATTCCCCTCTTTCTCGCCAACGTACTGGGCGTGCGCACCGTCACTGTTGGCCTCATCGAAGGGGTGGCTGAAACGACGGCCAGCCTGCTCAAAGTGTGGTCTGGTCGTCTCTCTGATTGGTTGGGCCAGCGCAAATGGCTCACCGTTTCCGGCTACGCCCTGTCCACCCTGGTTAAGCCGTTTCTCGTACTGGCCAATAGCTGGCAATCGGTGCTGGGCGTGCGCTTTTTTGAGCGCATGGGCAAAGGGATTCGCACCGCCCCACGCGACGCGCTGGTGGCCGACAGTATTGCGCCGGAGAAGCGGGGACTGGCCTTTGGGCTGCACCGCGCCGGGGACACGGCCGGAGCGGCGTTAGGTTTGCTGTTGGCGCTGATTGTCATCTGGCGGCTGCAAGGGCGGGAATTGATACTGGCCCGCACGACCTTCCACACGTTGGTCTGGCTGAGTGTGATCCCGGCGCTGCTGGCTGTTATCGTTCTGGCGACCGGCATCTACGAAGTAAAAGCGACAGAAGATGAAAAGCGTCTAAACGACATACATGCTTCACTGCCGCCGCTGTTCAAACGTTTCCTAGCTGTTGTCGTACTGTTCACCCTGGGTAACTCCTCTGACGCCTTTCTCGTTTTACGAGCGCAGGAGCGGGGCGTGACGATTCTAGGTGTGATGGGGATGCTGTTGGCATTTAATGTGGTGTATGCGGCCGTTTCTGGCCCGGCTGGGTCGCTGTCCGACAAAGTGGGGCGGAGACGGTTTTTGGTGGCCGGCTGGCTGCTTTACGCGCTTATTTACCTCGGTCTGGCGCTGGCGCAAACGGCCGTGCAAATCGTAGGATTGGTCGTAGTGTACGGCCTCTACTACGGGCTGACGGTGGGCACGGCAAAATCATTTGTCGCTGACCTGGTGCCCCAGGCGCAGCGAGGGACGGCCTATGGCTGGTACAATGGGGCCGTGGGATTGGCCGCGCTGCCCGCCAGTGTGTTGGCCGGTCTGCTGTGGCAGGGTGTGGGCGGCTGGGGCGGCTTCGGAGCGCAGGCGCCATTTTTGTTTGGCGCAGCCGTGGCGTTGGCGGCGGTGGGATTGCTGCTGGTTTGGCTGCCTTGGTGACGCCACGATCTGCGCCCCGATTGATCATGAGGATAGAATTGTTAACAAACTCATAACATCAGCCAATTGACGGCCGTTTCAATCCCAGTCACAATAGCGGAATGAGTTACAAAGTATTGATTGTGGAAGATGAAATTACGTTACAAGAGACATTGGCCTACAACTTAACCCGCCAGGGGTACGAGACGTTAACGACCGGAAACGGCCGTACCGCCCTCAAACTGGCCCGCGAAAATAGACCCGACCTCATCTTGCTAGACGTGATGCTGCCTGGCATAGATGGTTTTGAAGTCTGCCGCATTTTACGTAAAGACCTCAGCGCCCCCGTTCTCATGCTCACTGCCCGCGCTGAAGAGATAGATAAAATTGTCGGCCTGGAGATGGGCGCTGACGATTACCTGACCAAGCCATTTAGTATGCGTGAACTGCTGGCCAGGGTCAAAGCGCTGCTGCGCCGCGTGGAAATTATTCGTGAAGAGTTAACCGCCGAACAAGGCGATGATGACCAGCTTCGCCGGTCGCAAACGGCCGTTCTCGCCTTCGGTAATCTCGCCATTGACGACGGGCGACGGGAGGTGCGGCTTGATGACCGGCCCCTACGCCTCAAGCCCAAAGAATTCAACCTGCTCCAATTCCTGGCCCGGCATCACGGCATCGCCCTCTCCCGCGACCTGATTTTGGAACGGGTTTGGGGCTGGTCGTATGACGGCAACAGCCGCACCGTTGACGTTCACGTGCGCTGGCTGCGCGAAAAGATCGAGCCAGACCCCAGCCAGGCGACCCGCATCATCACCGTGCGCAGCGTCGGCTACCGGTTTGATGGTTAGCGCCGCCTATTGCCATGTTTCCTAAACGCCATTGGCGCGCCGCCATCCCCTTTCTCAGCCTCATTTTAGCCGTCATGAGCGGATTAGCGGCCGTCGTCTCACGCCCGGCATGTGTTGGCAGCGCCGCTTGCCTTCAACGCGCCATTTGGACGGCCGCCGGACTGCTGGCAGCAAGCGCAACGGTTCTGGCTTTATTCCAGGCTGGCCGAACGGCCCGTTTGCTGCACCAACTGGCTCACATGGCCCGCCAGTTAGCCGCCGATAAGCAAAACGGCCGTCTCCTGGCCCAAAAGCAAGATGATGCCGGCGAACTCATCCGCGCCTTTAACTTGTTGACCGACCAAAGCAGCAGCCAAATCACCCGGCTGACAGAAGAAAAACGGCAGCTGGCCGCCGGTATGAAATACATGGCCGACGGCTTAATCATTGCTGATGGGGCCGGTAAAGTAAAGCTCATTAATCCTGCCGCCAGACGTCTGTTAAAAATTACCCCAAAGGTCGCTGCCAACCATTCGATTGCCGAAATCGTGCGCCATCATGAACTCATTGCGCTGTGGCAGCGCTGCCAAACGGAAAATAAGGAACAGGTGGCGGCGGTTGAACTTGGCCGCGATCTATTTTTACGCGCTGTTGTGACGCCGTACCAGGAGCAGGAGACGCGCGGCTACCTGGTCATTTTGCAGGATTTAACGCAAATTCGAACGCTGCAAACGATTCGCCGTGATTTCGTCAGCAATATCTCCCATGAACTACGGACGCCGCTGGCCTCGCTGCGAGCGGTAGTGGAAACGCTCCAGGATGGCGCGCTGGACGATCCCCCGGCCGCCGCACGCTTTCTTAATCGGGCGGAACATGAGGTAGATACGCTGACGCAGATGGTTGAGGAGCTGCTGGAATTATCACTGATTGAGTCAGGGCTGGTTCCGCTAAAATTGGCGCCAACGGCCGTTTCCGACCTGCTCCTTTCTCCCCTGGAACGGCTGCGTCCCCAGGCCAAACGGGACAAAATAGAACTCATCCTCGATCTGCCGGCCCGCCTGCCAATGGTTACGGCCGATGCTGAACGCGCCCAACGTGTGGCGACAAATTTACTGCACAACGCGATTAAGTTCACGCCGCCAGGCGGCAAAGTGACGGTACGCGCGCGGCAAAGGAAGCAGGAAACGGCCGTTACCATTTCCGTCACTGACACCGGCGACGGCATTCCCGCCGCCGATTTGCCCCGCATTTTTGAACGCTTTTACAAGTCCGACCGCGCCCGCACGCGCGGACAGGGCGGCACCGGGCTGGGATTGGCGATTGCGCGGCATATTGTTCAGGCCCATAACGGCCGTATTTGGGCCAAAAGTAAAGAAGGCCAGGGCAGCGCCTTCTATTTCACACTGCCAGTGGCATAGTTAAACGCTTCTTTGGTGACAAGCTCACTAAATTTGGGCCTGTTAGTATATTGGCTGCCTGCCCAACTAGCTTTGAGTGCGAAAGCGTTTCGCCCGCCAGGTTCCGACAATGCCAAAAGGCAAAAAGAGAACGAGGAGAACATATATCACGCCCAAGAGGAAATTGGCGTTTTCCCCAAATTGTTTGTCCAGGAAAAACTCCAACAAGCGAAAAACGGCCGCGCCCACCATCGCCCCGCTTAACGTACCGACACCCCCCATCAAAATAATCAACAGGGCCGCCACCGTCCAGCCCAGCCCAGCTACATTGGGGCTGACGATTGGCTGGTGAACGGTATGGAAAAATCCGGCCAAAGCGGCCGTAATGGAAGATAAAATCAACGCCGCCAGCTTGAAGTGAAAAGTGTTGTAGCCCAACATCAGCGCCCGGTCTTCATTTTCACGGATAGCCACGCATACCCGGCCGGTTGGAGAATCAACGAAGCGGCGATAGACAAGATAAACCAGGAAAGTAACCATCAGCGTAATCAAATACAAACGGAATCGTTCCGTGGAGGTATTGATCAAGTCCGGCGTGGTAACTCCCTGTAAGCCCACATCAGCCCCTGTCCATTCGGCCAATTCGCTGGCCTGGATAATAATGTGAAACATGGAAGCCATACCCAATGTGACCAGGGCAAAGGTGATGCCTTTGACGCGGGGCAGCACAATACCGAATAAGATGGCCTGCACAATGCCCAGAACCACAATTCCGACAAGCGTGGCTCCAATCCCTAACTCATAATTCTTAAAAGCAATGCCGGTGAAGTAAGCGCCGGCGGCAAAGAACATAGCGTGGCCAAAGGACAGCAGTCCGGTGATACCCAAAATGAGATCGTAGCTAATGGCGTAAATAGCCAGGATAAAAACTTCAATGAGCAGGCCCTGCAAAAATTTGGCGTTACCTGTTTCATTGGCCAGGACTTCGGTAAAAGGTTGGCCTTCAAACAGAGCCACGATGAAAGGGAAAGCCGCCAGGAAGATGAGCAGGCCAATCATGCCGCCGTTATCTTTTAGCCAGGCTTTTGTACTGTTTTGTTTAGGCGAAATAGCGGTTTGCATCATCAACCTCCAATCTTCCAATAGTTAATCTCTCTATTCACTTCTACCAAACAACCCATTGGGTAAAACCAGCAGAATGATGACCATTAATAAAACGACTGAAGCCGGAACCAGCGGCGGGGAAGGCTTGAACGGCTCGTCGAGGAAAGGGATGTTAATACCGATTTGCCCATATTTGATGATGAATTGCTGTATAAGCCCAACAAGGATGGCCCCGGCAGCGGCTCCAGGGAAGCTGGTGAGGCCGCCAATGGCCAGCGCGATGAGGGCCAGCAGCAGAAATTGCCCGCCCATGACGGAGGAGAGACCGATGGAGGGAGCGGCTAACACACCGCCCAGGGAAGCCAGCGCCACGCCGAGGGCGAAGACGAAAGTGAAGACCTGGCGCACGTTGATACCCAGGGCTTCGACCATTTCGCTGTCTTGCACGCCGGCGCGGATAATCATGCCGATACGGGTGCGCCGCAGCAGCAGCCCGACGGCGATGAGTACAATGAGACCGACGAGAATAATGAAGATTTCGTTGTAGGTGCGGATACGGCCGTCAAACAAAATCACCGTTGAACATTGGTTAGCGATCAGATCGCCGATACTTTCCGCCGGGCAGGCGTCGCCGCGACCGGAGAAGAGGGCGGCTTTGGGCATGGTGAATTCCGGCCGTCCCCAGATGGCCCGCACCACTTCGATAATAATGAAGCTAATGCCCAGGGTAATCATCAGTTGGTACATGGGGCGGTCGTATAACGGCCGTATCATCGTCGTCTCCATCACCCCGCCAATGACAAAACCGGCAACCGTAGCCACGCCCATAGCCAGGAAAAAGCGGCCGGTTGTGCCTATGTTGATTAACCATTCCGTTAAGGCGTCATTACCCCAAAAGGCGGCCAAAGCGAGAATGAGGAGGATAACGGCCGTAATCACCGGCCCCCTGGGAATGTGTTGACTCATTCTTCCCGTTTGCTTTCGCTGCCCAAAACCGGCGAATGCGCTGGCCAACAACGAACTGCCAGCCAAAGTCCCTAAAATAGCGATAATGGGCGCTGCCTCAAACGGCTTTGGCTCCGGCAGCGCCAGATTTCCCTGATCCAATGCCAGTGAAAAAGTGATTGGGCTTTCGGCATACACCTCTGGATCCCATTTCGTTATCGGGAAACTGACCAAGGTCAACCCCAAAATAATGAAGGCAATTATGGCCGCCATCCAGGGCCACAATTGGGCCGCCCGGCCAGAAAATCGTACCCGTGCCAGAAGCGCCCGCCAAAGAGGAGTCAGAATAAAACCAACAAACAGCAGCAGCAGCGGTGCGAGGATATCTACAAAGGTGTCCGGACGCACAAAGACGGTCCAGCCCACATACGCCCCCAACATAAACATCTCGCCGTGGGCCAGGTTTAACACATCCATCAACCCAAAAATGAGTGACAGCCCCGAAGCGACCAAAAAGGTGACCATCCCCACTGACAGCCCGCGCAGCACGGTGATGACCCAATCTTTAGTTTCCAGCCCTTGAGCGGCCGTTACCAACAAAAACGCCAGCGCCGCCAACGTAATCAACTGCGTCCGGTTCTTCTTCAATGTGCCTGTCATTGTCTATTCCTTTGACAATTGAGTAATTGGTAATTGGTAATTGGTAATTGGGTAATTGGGTAATTGGGTAATTACCAATTACCAATTACTTCTCCCTCCTACGCCGCACCCAAATAACGGTGAATCGTCTCCTCATCCCCAACCAGGTCCGCCATCGCCCCCTGCGTCACCGACTGGCCTTCCTCAATAATCACATACCGCTCCGCTAACCGGCTGGCCATTAAAAAATTCTGCTCAACCAGCAGCACCGTCGTATCTTGCGATAGCTGTCGGATCGCTTCCATCATTTGCTCAATAAGTACCGGGGCCAACCCCTCGCTTGGTTCATCAATCAGCAGCAGCTTATTATCAGGCACCAGCGCCCGCGCCACCGCCAGCATCTGCTGCTGCCCCCCCGAAAGATTCATCCCTGATAGTTTAATCAGCCGCTTCAAATCGGGAAAAAGATTAAAAATAAATGCCTCTTTGCGAGCCAAATCCCCCTTCTTACGCTCGGCGATCTTCAAATTTTCCAACACACTCAAATCGCGGAAAATCGCGCGGTGTTCCGGCACAAAACCAATTCCCAGCGCTGCAATATCAAAACTGCGCTGCCCTTGAATCTCCTCGCCGGCAAAAATCACCTTCCCTTCACGCGGTGGCGTCAGCCCCAAAATAGATTTCAACGTCGTCGTTTTCCCCGCGCCGTTCCGCCCCAACAAAACGGTAATGCTCCCCTGCGGCACTTCCAGATTTACCCCCTCCAGAATGTGAAACTGTCCAATGAAGGTATGAATATTCAATACTTCCAGCAGATTGCCCATGATCACACCGCCGCCTTGCCCGCCAAATCGTATAATCCGCCCAGATACGCCGTCTGCACCGTTTCATTGGCGGCAATTTCATCCGGCGTCCCTTCAGCCAGCACCGCACCCTGGTGCATGACGGTTATTTTGTCAGAATGGCCCATCACCACATGCATGTTGTGTTCCACCAACATCACTGTTTTCTGGCCTGCTTCCTGGATGCGTTCAATCAGCGCCATCAGTTCGGGAACCTGTTCCGAAGCCATCCCGGCCGTCGGCTCATCCAACAGCAGAAGTTCCGGGTCAGGAGCCAGGATCATGCCTAATTCCAGTTTGCGCTGCGCCCCATGCGGCAGCGTGCGCGCCAGCAGCGGCGCCTGGTCGGCCAATCCCACCTGCTGCGCCACTTCCCAGGCCCGTTCTTCATACTGCTTAAAGCGGCGATGCGATTGAAAAAAGCGGAAATTATCCCGTCCCAATGCCTGGCAAGAAAGACGGATATTTTCCAGCACGGTCAAGTTGGGAAAGAGGTTGGTGATTTGGAAGGAACGGCCGATTCCCAAATGCGCCGTCTTATGCACAGGCAGCCGGGTAATATCCCTCCCCTTAAAAAAAATTCGCCCCCCCGTCGGCGCTAGATTTCCGCTCAGTAAATTAAAAAACGTCGTCTTTCCCGCGCCATTGGGGCCAATAATCGAATGCAGCGTCCGCGCCTGCACCTTTATACTCACATCATCCACCGCCACCAGCGCCCCAAACTCCCGGCGGACAGCTCGCGTCTCCAGAATGATCTCATCGGCCATAGCGCGCTCCTATTAAGCGTTCGGAAATAACTTCTCGTGTTCCGTAAACCGTCGCCAGACGAATAACGGCATACGGTTTACGGAACACGGATTACGGCTTACTCGCCGCTAAGACTGCCTACCGGCAGGTCGCCGCAGCGATCTTGCAGCCCTTCCGGCAGCAGACAAGGCACATCTGGCCGGTTCGTGGCTACATACTCAAAGTACTTAAACTCAGGATCATCCACGTTTAGTAGTTTAGCTACATACATATCCTGAATGGCAACATGGTCTTCGGGACGAATGTAGATCGTGCCCTTAGGCCCTTCAAACTCCATCCCTTCCATTGCCGGGATGAGCGCCGCCGCGCTGGCGTCGCCGCCCGTCGCCCGCAGCGCTTCCACAATCAGGATAGCCGCATTCATCGCATCAGCGTCGAACAAGTCCGGCGGTATGCCAAAACGGTCGGTTGTGGCCGCCACCAGCCAATCATTGATCTCATTATCAGCCAAAGTGTAATGGTACAGGATACCACTGGTAGAACCAATGGCATTGGCGAAAAAGACCGGCATCACCACATTATCCACAAAGCCGGCCGCCATCGGGATTTCATCACTGGCGCCGGAATCAATATAAGCCTGGTTCAACGGAATGAAACCACCGCCGGCCCAGGTAATAATGAACGCCTCTGCGCCGCTGTCAGCCGCAGCCAACACCTGATCCATGTAAGCCGTAAAGTCAGTGGTATCGGCTGGAGCAAAGATGTCATCCGCCACGAATTCGCCGCCAAACAAAGTGCAGGCGTCGCGGAAGGCCTGGGCGCTGCCATGCCCAAAGGAGTAATCGGGCGCGATCTGCACAAAGGTATGGTATTGGCCAGCCAGATATTCGCAAATGTTGATAGCGTCTTGATAGTTGTTGCGGCTGGTGCGGAACGAATGATCATTAAACGTTGCACCGGTCAGGTCGTTGGCCGCAGCGGGAGCGGCGATATGGATAATATCGTTCTCCCGCGCCAACTCTTGAATAGTGGCCGTCGCGCCAGAGCTGACTGTGCCCACGATGATGTCTACGCCAACGACCTCGATCAGTTCGCGGCCAACGGTAGCCGTATTTTCAGGATTGCTTTGGTCGTCGCGCGTATAGACCTGGATTTCGCAGTCATCAACCATATAGCTGGCGTAGTCATCGTTAACCGTGCCGGCAGCGCCGCTCATGAATTCCAATCCAAGCGGGAAGGCGCGGGTAACGTGCGCGCCATAGATTGCCAGCGGGCCGCTTACATCGGTGATAACGCCAACTTTGATCGGTTCGTCGCAGGTAAGAGCAGCGGCGGCTTCCGGTTCCGAGGCTGTGGTGGCTTCTTCAATGGAGCCAAGCGCGCCAATGGGCAAATCGCCGCAGCGCTCTTGCAGCGCTTCCGGCAGGAGACAGGGCACATTGGGCCGGTTGGTGGCGACGTAATCAAAGTATTTGAAGTCCGGATCGTCTACATTAGTCAGTGTAGCCACGTACATATCCTGAATGGCGACATGGTCTTCCGGGCGGATGTAGATGGTCCCCTTTGGCCCCTCAAATTCGATGCCTTCCATGGCGCCTATCATCGCGTTGGCGCTGGCGTCGCCGTCGGTAGCTTTTAACGCTTCTGTTAACAGAATAGCGGCGTTCATCGCATCGGCGTCAAACAAATCCGGCGGTACGCCAAAGCGGGACGTCGTTTGCTCAACAAGCCAATCGTTGATCTCATTGTCGGCCAGGGTGTAATGGTAGAGGATACCGCTGGTGGAACCGATGGCGTTCGAGAAGAAAGCAGGCATCACCACATTGTCCACAAAACCGGCGGCCATATTGACTTCGTCTAAAACGCCCAAGTCGGTCGCCGCCTGGAGCAAGGGGACAAAGCCGCCGCCAGCCCAGGTGACGATGAATGCTTCCGCGCCGTTGTCGGCCGCTTCAAAGACCGGATCCATGTAAGCGGTGAAGTCGGTGGTATCGGCCGGGGCGAAGATGTCGTCGCCCACGAATTCGCCGCCAAACAAAGTGCAGGCGTCGCGGAAGGCCTGGGCGCTGCCCTGACCGAAGGAGTAATCGGGCGCGATCTGCACAAACTTGTCATACTGCGTGGTCAGGTATTGGCAGATATTGACGGCGTCCTGGTAGTTGTTGCGGCTGGTGCGGAAGGTATGGTCGTTGAAGTTGGCGCCGGTGAGGTCGTTAGCCGCAGCCGGGGCGG
The DNA here is from genome assembly GCA_024275635.1 of Chloroflexota bacterium. Lineage (GTDB taxonomy): Bacteria > Chloroflexota > Anaerolineae > Promineifilales > Promineifilaceae > JACKCC01. The sequence goes on from JAJRYT010000052.1 coordinate 53,840, forward strand.
CAATTAGAATCACGTCATTATCCAGCGCTAGTCCTTGTAGGGAAGCAGTCGCCCCGGAGCTGACGGTACCGACAATCACGTTTACGCCTTCGACTTCGATGAGTTCACGGCCGACGGTGGCCGTGGTTTCCGGGTTGCTCTGGTCGTCACGAGTGTAAACCTGGATTTCACAGTCGTCGAGCATGTAGCTGGTGTAACCGTCGCCCTCTGTGCCGGGATCGCCGGTGGCGTATTCCATGCCCAGGGGGAAGGCGCGCAGAACATGCGCGCCGTAAATGGCCAGCGGGCCGGTTTCATCGGTGATGAGGCCGACTTTGACTGGTTCGGCGCAAGATAGGCCGCTTGCTGCTGCGGCCGGTTCCGCAACGGCGGGTTCTGCGGCCGCCGGCTCTTCCGCAGTAGGTTCTGCGGCGGCTGGTTTTGCGGTTGGGGCGGGTTCTTCGGTTGGCGTGTCGTTGCCGCCGCAGGCTACCAGCAGCAGGGCCAGCAGGATAGCGAATAAGGTTAATAAGGTTAGCAAATTTCGACGTTTCATCTTTCTTTCCTCCACATTTTTAGGGATATATTTGCCTGGTCTCATTTTTTGTTGCGTTCGTCTGGTGGATAGATGTCACCTCCTTTGATATGTTGGTGAAAATGCTTGTTAAATTCATTCAGTTTTTCGATATAGGGGACATGCCCGGCGCCGTCAATCACAACTTCCTGGTAAGAGCCGCCGGCCAGAGCGTATTTTCCCAGCGCTTTCCGGGTTTGCTTAAGCATGGGCTGCGCCGGGTACGCCTCCGCCCCCGGCCAGTTGGGGATGATGCCCATGGCCCCCAAAACGCCGGGATCGGACGCGGCCGTGTCGGAGACGACTAGATCGTCACGGCCGCGTATCCACAAAACGGCCGTTTTCACCGGGGCAGCAACCAGCTTATTGAGATCGCCGGCATATTTAGGCGAAAGCGCATTGTTCGGCCCCCACTTGCCTGGAGCCATATACGGCCAGTTGGTCGAAGGAACCCCATCCCCCGGATAATCTTGCTCGCCGATGTGGGTTGATAGGAGCGATGATATAATTTCCTCTTCCCGCTCTGGCACAAAGGGCGGCTTAAAAACCAAGCTGCGTAGCGCGGAGCGCGGCGTGAAGGGACCGTCCAGGCTACGATCGCCAGCGGCGATCAACTTGACGAACTGCGGATTGATCAGCCCGGCGCCGGAACCGGCAAAATCATCATAACAGGGCGTGCCCTCTTCATCCTTCGTACTGCCAAATCCATAAGGGGAACCGGGGGCAACTTGCGTGACACTCAAAAGACGCTGAGGGTAATCCATCATCAGTCGCCAGACCACATTGCCCCCCAGAGAGTTACCCACGACATGCGCTTTTTCAAGACTCAGGTAGTCGAGTAAGGCCATGGCGTCGTCAGATAGATCGCCGAGGCCGCGCGCGGCCTCAATTTTGGCGGCGGGATCAGCGTCGCCAAAGCCGCGCTGGTCGGGGGCAATGCCGCGATACCCATCGGGTAGTGACGCCATTACTTCTTCCCACCAAGTGGCTGAGGAGATGTTGCCATGCAGAAACAACACAGGCGCGCCATCATTCGGCCCGCTAAACAACACACGACTGGTAATACGCCTAGTTGTGATTGTGGCGGCCGTGATACCGTCAAGAGTAGGTACTTCCATCATTTTCCTCCATTTAAAGTAATGCGTGTCGCCGTTTCATGCTTAGGGTTCGTTCAAAATTAACTTTGCAGTTTGCTGGTAATTGGTAATTGAGTAATTGGGTAATTACCAGTTACCAATTACTTAGTTACAACTTTTCAAACGCCAAAGTTATAAACGAGCGCACCCTTAAAGATATTTTTCCCTCAACTTGACCTTCTGCACCTTGCCGTAGGGCGAATGAGGCAGTGCGGCGGCGAAGATGATTTCCTTGGGCGTTTTATAGCGGGCCAGGCGTTGCTGGCAAAAGGCTTTTAACTCGTTGGCGGTGACGGTCTGGCCTTTTTCCGTGACCACGATCATCAGGCCAATCTCGCCCCATTTTTCGTTCGGTTTGCCGATGAGGGCAGCTTCAGTGACATGGGGATGCTCAACAAATACCGCTTCCACCTCGGCCGCGTAAATGTTTTCGCCGCCGCTGATAATCATGTCTTTGGCACGGCCGACAATAGCGAAAAACCCGTCTTCATCCATCTGGGCCATATCGCCAGTGTGAAACCAGCCGTTCATAAGAGATTCGGCCGTTGCCTCCGGGTTGTGCCAGTAGCCAGTGCAAACATGTGGGCCTTTGATAAGTAGCTCGCCAGTTGCTCCTACCGGTACATCATCCCCGTTTTCGCCCACTAGACGCATCTGGCTGTGGAAGATGGGTTTGCCCACACTGCCAGTTTTGGGGACCGATTCCGCATCGGCCATGCTAAAGCAGTTGGGGCCGACTTCGGTCAGGCCGTATCCCTGGCGGAAAATGACGCCTTTGGCGGCGCGCCATTTTTCCATAAGCGAGGGCGGGCAGGGCGCGCCGCCGCTGATGAAGAAGTGGACATGGTTGAAATCCAGGTCGGCGAAGTTAGGCGCGTCGAGCCACATCTGGAACAAGGTAGGCACGCCCAGGATGACGGTGCATTTTTCGGCGAGGATGGTTTCTAATGTTTGCGCCGGATCGAATCCTTTGGAGAGAACAATCCGGCCGCCCAGGTAAAGTAACGGCGTCAAAAAGGCAAACAAGCCGCCGGCGTGGAACAAGGGTGTGAAAACGGGGGAAATGTCGTGTTCAGTGAGGCCCCAGGATACGGCCGTGTTCACACAATTCCACAGGACCTGCCGGTGGGGGATCATCGCCCCTTTCGGCCGCCCCGTCGTTCCCGACGTGTACAGGATGCAGTGGGTTGATTCGCCGGTCAGATGGGACGGCCGTTGCGGTTCCTGCGCCGACTGTTGGGCCAGCGCCGCCTCATAACGCGCCAGCGGCGTGATCTGTTCCGGCGTAATCGGCCCTTCAATTTGCCCGGCCGTCTCCGCAAAATCCGGCCCGACTAACAGCGCCTTTGGCGTGCAATCATTCATGATGTACATCAGTTCCGGCGCTGCCAGTCGCCAATTCAGCGGCGTAAAAATCGCCCCAATTTTGGCGCAGCCATAAAACAAATCGAGATAAACGACGCTGTTATGCGCCAAAATGGACACCCTATCACCATAGCCAACCCCGAACGATTGCAGCCAGTGGGCGCAGCAGTTCGCTCTGGCGTTCAATTCAGCATAGGTGTAACGGCGATTCGTTTCCAATTCCAGCAGCGCCTCCCTCTCTGGGGTAAGGCGGGTGCGGCTGCTCAATAAATCAGCGGCGTGCATGACAATCCCCTCTGTTGATGAACTCAGAATTGCAAAAGCGCATGAAAAACGGCGTTGAACGCCTCCGGTTTCTCCAGATAAAGCGAATGACTAATTTAAGTGCCGACAACAATGCCCCCATCTACGCGCAGGGTTTCGCCGGAAATAAAACCGGCTTCGTCAGAGGCCAGGAAGAGATAGGCGTTGGCGATGTCGCGCGGTTCACCCAGGCGGCGCAGCGGGGTACGCGCTTTCATGCCGTCAAGGATTTTCTCCGGCATCTGGCGCACCATTTCGGTAAGGGTGAAGCCAGGGGCGACGGCGTTGACGCGAATGCCGTACCGGCCGAGTTCGCGCGACCACACTTTAGTCATGCCGATGACGCCTGCTTTTGTGGCTACGTAATTGGTCTGGCCGAAGTTGCCGTCCAGCCCCACAACGGAGGTGGCGTTGAGAATGACGCCGCCGCCCTGGTTGATCATCACCGGGGACACGGCCTGGGTGCAGTTGAAGACGCCTTTGAGGTTGACGCTGATGACCAGATCGAACGCTTCTTCGGCCATTTGCTTGACGAGTTGACCCTCTTTGACTTTGACGAGGGTCCCGTCCCGCAGTACGCCGGCGTTGTTGATGAGGATGTCAATACGGCCGTATTTCTCCACTGCCGCATCTACCCAATTCTGCACATCCCCCCGGTCGGCCACATTCACTTTGTAAAAATCGGCCCCAATCGCGGCGGCCGTGACTCGGCCTAGCTCTTCGTTCACATCGCAAATAACGACTTTTGCGCCCTCTTCGGCGAAACGAACGGCCGTTGCCTCCCCAATCCCGGCCGCCCCGCCGGTAATCAGGGCGACTCTATCTTGTAATCTCATCATCTAATCTCCAATCTCCAATCTCCAATCTTCAATCTTTAATCTTTAATCTTTAATCTTTAATCTTTAATCTTTAATCTTTAGTCTTTAATCTTTAATCTTCTCTTCTCCCCACCGCACAATCCCCGCCGCCCACACATACCCAATCCCGGCGGCCACAATCGCCATCAAATCGCCATCCTTCAAGCGACCTTGCTTCAACCCTTCCCGAATACTGAACATCGCATCCTGCTCCCCTGTGTGGCCGATGTGACCCAGGTAAACCGACTGTTCCTCCGTCAGATCCAACCGGGCCAGCATGTCGCGGTGGCCCGACGGTTTGATGAGGACCATGTTCAAAAAATCAAGGTCGGCTTTGGTGTATGGCGCGCCATCGGGCTTCGGGCCGCTTTTACGCAGCGCTTCATCCACACAGCGTACCCAGTTGTCCATGCTGACTGCGTTTAGCCGCTCCTTCATTGCCTCCGGTTCGACTAAATCGAAGTAGAAATCTTCTTCGGTAACGCCTCGCGGGTTGGCCATCGCCTGGGGAGTGGGAAAGCGCGCCGTGCCGCTGGCGGGAATGACAGCGTGTTTACTCATAAAGCCGTCGGTGATGATATGAGCGCCCAGGACGTGATTGCGCGGCCAGTTTTTACGCAGCAGCATGGCGCCGCCGCCGGCGCCGATGTTCCACATGAAGGTGGTGCGCCGATTCTTAAAATTGATGAAGTCGGAAACCCGGTAGCCGCCGGCGATGAGGACCGTGTTGATTTCCGGGTCGGCCAGCATCATATTTTTTGCCATTTTCATGGCGCTGACGGTGGTGGCGCAGCGATTATGGACATCAATGGCCCAGGCGTTGGTCGCCCCAATCTCGTAGGCCAGGTGGATGCCGGACGTCCACAGCAGATACTCGCGCCATTCTTCGGTAGTGCAAAGGACAACATCTATTTCTTCTGGCTGGATGTTGGTCTGGGCCAGGCAGTCGAGGGCGGCTTTGATGCCCATCTCGTTAGGCTGGTCGTCTGGCCCGCCGATATATTTTTGGGCGATGCCCAGCTTGTCACGCACGACCCATTCGGGCAGGCCGCTGGCCGCGGCGATTTCTGCGGCCGTCATGCAGCCTTTGGGTGAATAGGCGCCGATGCTGACAATACCGACGGTTGTTTGTTCAGCCATTTGTATTCCTTCTGTCTACGCGGCAACGACGAATTTAGTGATGGCGTCGGCAGTATGTTTCGCATTCTCGCCGAAAAGCAGGGTGACATGATTACCAGAGATTTGTTGGTAGGCACAGTTGGCAAAGAGGACGGCCGTTTCCCGGGCCATCTCTTCTGTCAATATCGGCGGCGCGCCGGGCGGGCCATAGGGCGCGGTCGCGTTCAGCAGTAAAACCGGCTGTTTAATTGCCGCCACGTGTTCCGCCCAGGGTTCGGCAAACTGATAATCAATCGTCTCGGCGATGATGTCCGGCCGCGTTTGCGCCTGAACTGTGCCATCCTCGTTGCGGCGCATGTCGTGCCGGTAGAAACTTTCCAGAGCGTCGTCCCAGTAGCCGTTTAAGAAAGGCATTTGTTTCATGGCCGCCATGTAAGCCGTCATGGAGGGCAGTTTTTGGCCCAGCCGGTCGAGCGAGGATTTGATTAGTTTAACAGTGCGCTCGCTGATGAGCAGATGGGAAGAATCAATAATCGCCAACTTTTCAAAGCGCTCTGGGTTTTGCGCGGCCAACACAAAGCCGATGAGCGCGCCAAAGGAATGGCCGCAAATCACCGCTTTTTCTAGTTGCAGTTCATCCAGCAGCGCCAATATATCGGCGGCGTAGGCGTTCATGCTGTAGCCGCTGTCCGGCTTGTCGCTACGGCCGCGGCCGCGGAAATCTACGGCCAGGGCGCGAAAGCGGGGGCTGAGGCCGGCGGCGACAAGCCCGTCAAACGAGTGAGCGTTCGCGGTCAGGCCGGGCAGCAGGATGAGGGTCGGAGCGCCGCCCGGATGATCCAGATAGTGGATTTTTATGCCATTTACGTTGACGAACTTGCTCATTAGCGACATCCTTGGAGTTCGTTCAAAATTAACTTTGCGGTTTGCTGGTAATTGGGTAATTGGGTAATTGGGTAATTACCAGTTACCAATTACCAGTTACCAATTACCAGTTACCAATTACCAATTACCAATTACCTGGTTACAACTTTTCAAACGCCAAAGTTATAATTGAACCGGCGAATTACCAAATTACTAATTGCATAATTACTGAACGGCCACTTAAATCTTGGTCTCTTTGCCCGCCCAGTATGGTTCGCGCATGGTTCGTTTGAGTGTTTTGCCGGCCACGCTGCGCGGGAAATCTTCTTTGATGATGAGTTCGCTCACTTTTTGGAAGCGGGCCTCGACGCGCTCGTTGATCCATTGGCGCAGTTCCGGCGCGGTGATGCTGCCCGGCTGGTGGAGGATAACGGCCGCCGCCGGGGTTTCGCCCCATTTGTCATCAGGAATGCCGAAGACGGCCGTTTCCCGCACCGCCGGGTGCTGCACAATAATCTCCTCAATATCCCGCGGATACACATTGACGCCGCCGGAGATGATCAAATCTTTTTGCCGGTCTACCAAGTAAAGGAAGCCATCCTCATCCTCGTAACCCAGATCGCCGCTAAACAGCCAGCCGTCACGGATGGCGTTGGCCGTCAAATCCGGCCGTTTGTAATAACCGGGCATCGTAATCGGCCCCCGCCCGACAATTTCGCCCACTTCATTCGGCTCGCAGGCGGCGCCCTCGGCGTTGACGATACGCATTTCAAATCCGGGCGGCGGCGCGCCTACCGAACCCGGTTTTTGGGGGAAATCGTTTTTGTCCAGAATGGTGACAAATCCTTCCGTCAGCCCATACAATTCATAAAAACGACCTGGCAGCCGCCGGTCAAGTTCCCGCTTGTGTTCCAGGTGCAGCGGCGCGCCTACCGAACAGATCATCTCCAGCGACTGCATTTTTTCGCCGGAAAAGTTAGGCGCATGAAGCATGGCGATGATTTGGGAGGGAACCATCATCGTATGTGTCACCCCTTCGGCAGCGACGGTCTCAATCATGGCTGCCGGGTCGAACTGCCGGTGCAGGATGTAGGTGGCGCCTAAGAAAAAAGCGGGCATGAGGGTGAGGAAAGCGCCGTTAAAGACCAGGGAGCCGGTGTGTAAAATGACGCTCTCTGGCGTGATGCGATAGGCCAGACCAAAGGAGGTGCAATAGGCATAACGGATGGCGTGGGTGTGGACGATCCCTTTAGGCAGGCCGGTGGTGCCGCTGCTGTAGATGATGTTGTAGGGGTCGTCTCGATCAACTGGCGTAGCTGGCGGCTCGGTTGTATTGGCGGCGGCGGTTAAGGCTTGGTAGAGCCGGTAGCCGGGCAAGTTCGGCCCATCTGTCAGGATGAAATGATGGGGGGAAACGGCCGTCAACTCCTCCCGCGCCGGTTCCAAGTGTTTGACAAAAGCGGCCTCCGTGATCACTATGGCCGCATCAGAATCGTTGATCAGGCGGGACAATCCTTTTCCCCGCAGCAGGGGACTCAGCGGGACGACCACCGCGCCGATTCTGGCGACAGCCCAGTAAATTTCCAATAGTTCCAGGCAGTTGGGCAGGATCGTAGCTACCTTGTCGCCTTTGCGGATGCCTTCGTTTAGCAGGGTGTTGGCCAGGCGGTTAACACGGCCGTTAAACTGCCTGTAAGTGAGACGTTTTTCCTCAAAGACAACCGCCAGCTTATCAGGCTGATAACGCGCATGGCGGGTCAGAATCGTATGGATTGTTTCGTTCATTTCTCTTTCTTCCACTGGGAAAGCCACCCATCGCCAATGTCTACGCGGGCGGCCATGAAGGTCAGGGCTTCCTCTATGTGCGTGAAATGACGTTGTTCGGCGCTTTGCACATGCCGGATGAAACCGCGCCAGGTCGTTGGAGAGGTCTCCGCAGCTTGTTCCTGGGTGAAGCGGATGATGAATGAAGACACGGCCGTTTCTGACATAGCGCCTCAATAACCAGCGATCAATTTAATGAGGAGGGGATACCCCATCCTCCTCTTCCTGAAGATAGAGGTAGGGTAACAGAGAGGAGTTACAGAGAAGTTACACTAACGCAGCGACTCAAAAAGCTGAACTGTCGCCGGGCTGGGAGAGACCCCTAAAACAGAGTCCAGGCGTTCCACACAGCGTTGATAGGCGCGCACAGCCTGGGCGCGCTGGCTCTGCTCTTGGTATGCTTGCATCAAAATGCGGTAAGCATTCTCCCAGCAATCATCAGCGGTCAAAAGGCGCTGGGCTACGTGAATTGCCTCTAGCCACGCTTGTTGCTGTAAGCGTATGGTTGCCAGCCGCTCCGCGGCGCGCAGGAACAAAGTAGACAAATGTTCCCGTTCTTCACTGCACCATTCTTCATAGGGGTACTCTTGCAGATATTCCCCCTGGTACAATTGTATGGCCCGGTCATAAAACGTGGCTGCCCGCTCTGTATCCGTCGGGAAAACCTTATCGCCTTGTTCTATCAACGATTCAAACTGATCAACATCCAACCAGACATCCGCCTCAGCCCGCCAACCATAGCGCGAACCATTGCGAACGACATAAGCCGACGGCGCATTGCGGCTGCGCCGGGGTTCCAGCGCGTTTAACAAGGAGCTAAAAGCAATTTTGAAATCGCGCCGGGCCTGTTCCGGATCCAACTCCGGCCAAAGCAGTTCAAGAATCTGTTCCCGTTCTAACGAAACGCGCCGGTGGGTCAGTAAAAATAAGAGTAACTGCCGCGCTTTCTTACGCTTCCAGCTTCCGGCGGGAACTTTTTCCGCGCCAAACCAAGCATTGAACGGGCCAAGCAGTTGGAGGCGCAGTTGATAGCCGGGATGAATCTCTATTTCCCTCAATCCCATCTGCGCCAGTAATTGTCGGGCAAATGGGGCCTGAATTTCCTGATCACGCGCATAAATGAGGATGGGAACCAGTGAACGCGGGTCTGGCGGCCCCAGGAGTGTCCGCTGCAAGAACAGATAATCATAACCATGTGTCTGAGCCAACCGCAGCAGATCGGCTACGGCCAAATCGAACCGAACTTTATTTTCGTTTTGATACCAGGCAAGGCTTAACCAAAGACAACTGGCTGCTTCGCCATAGGCGTCGCCACATTCGCGGAAAGCAAGTTGAGCCTGCGTGAGGATGGGGATTGCCTTTTCTATCTTCTGGGCCAAAGCGTAGCTGGCGCCCAGGGAAGTGCGAATGCAGGCAGTTACCCATTCATCCCCGGCGGCGCTGGCCAGGGCGATCCCTGAATTGGCAACATGCTGAGCCTCTTCCAGATCGCCGGGGAAGCCGTGGGCCTGGCACAAGCCCCAGTAAGCTTCTACTTTCAAACGGGGGATATCTAGGGTTTCACTGATTTTGATGGCTTCGTGGAAGCAGCGGTAAGCTTCGCCATAACCATGCACATTTTTGTGGAGCAGCCAGGCATGTCCCTGTCGCATGTGGCCGACGGCCGTTACAAACGGCGAATTAAGCGTCTGACCTCGGTCAATCCCTTCCAGCGCGCATTGATGAGCGGCCGTTTCTTCGCCTTGCAGGGAAAGGATCAAGGAAAGCAGCAGCAGCGTTTCTCGGTGGGCGCGCGGGCGTAGGACAGGTTCACGGCGCTCCTTTTCCGCCAGGGCCTCCAGTAAACGCCGGGCTTGAGACAACTGCCCGGTTCGGAGCAGCACGCGGATAGATAACTCAGCCTTACCCGGCCCTTCCTGGCGCAGATCGCGCGCTTGCCGCCGGTATGATTCGGCAGCGGCCGGCTGCCCCTGATTGAGTAAATTTTCGGCCAGCAGTTCCAGCAGGCGGGCGCGGCTTTCGCGGTCTTCCTGCCCATCGGAGATGCGCAGCGCTTCCTGGAGGATTTGTTCGGCCTGACTGGGGTTGACGGTGTCCAGGTAAATCCGCGCCTGGCCGCGCAGCGCCTGGCCGAGAGCAGGCACATTGCCGCTCAGGCGGCTGCGCGTTTCGGCTTGCTGGTACCAGGCCAACGCTTTGTCGAATTGGCTGTGCAGTCGGGCGACGTCGCCCAGGTAGGCCAGCAGCGGTGGGTGTACTTCAAGGATATGGGGGGGCAGGCTGCCGATCCATTGGGCCACTGTATCCAGCCGTCCGGCGCGGATCAGATCGCGGCCCAGGTCGTCTAATAATCTGGCGGCGCGTTCGTGGTCATGAACGGTCAGGAAATGGTAAATGGCGTCTTCAATACGGCCGCATTGCCGGCAGCAATGGGCCGCTTTCTGGTGCGCCGCCGTTAATTCGTCGGGCGGCAGTTGGCGGCGCAGCAGGTCGCGGAACAGGTGATGGTAGCGAATATGGTTATCGCCCAACGCGACGACGAACAGACCGGTTTCGGACAGGTGGCGCAGGCGCTCCTGGCTGTCGCCGGCTCCACGCAAACAATCACACAGGGCGGGCGTCATTTGCCGCAAAACGGCCGTTACCTGTAAAAAATCGCGGATATCGGCTGGCTGCCGGGCTAATACTTCCTGAGTCAGGTAAGCAAACAGATCGGGGCCGGAAAGTCCGGCGACAGCCTGGGTCAGGGTGGTATCGCCGCCGCTCAGCCGCTGCCCTACCAATTGTAAAGCAATGGCCCATCCTTCTGTGCGCGCTGCCAGATCATTGATCTGGTCGGCCGTCAGTGTCAGGCCATATTGATCGTGAAACAAACTGGCGATTTCATCTGGCGTAAATGAAAGTTCCGCCTGTCCGATCTCCAGTAGTTCGCCGCGCACGCGCCAGGAGACGAGATTGGGCAATTTGGGCGAGTAACGGGCGGCCAGGATTGTATGCAGGCGGGCGGGGGCATGGCTGATGAGCCGGTCGAGTATTAGTTGAGCCTGGGGGCTGTTATCCAGATAATGGGCATCGTCCAACACCAGGAATAGGGGTGAAAAACAAAGCCGATCCAGCTCGTTAATGAGGATATCTACTACCGGCGTCCAGGGAGCGGAACGGCCGTTACGTTCCCATTTTTCTAATTGCGCCAGGGATTTGGCAAGTAACTCAGGTAGAATGACAGCGCAGCTATGAATCAAATGGGAGAGAAATACCAGCGGGTCAGAATCATCAACATCCAGATGGTACCAAGCCGCCTGATAACCAGTCGCAGCCAGAGCGGCCAGCGCCGTGCTTTTGCCATAGCCAGGGCCTGCCTGCACAATCGTCAGACGATACTCCTGAGCATTCGATAATCGTCGTGTTAACCGTGGGCGAGGTTGGGTATACTTTGACGTACGAGGTGGCGCGAGTTTCGTGCGGATGATTGTGTCCGGTTGATGCATAAGACCCGTCTCAAGACATTACGGCGTTCTTTCCCCAGCTTGACGCTGTTGCTAAAATAAAAAAACGGGGGCTGATGTTACAAATCTCGCTATTAGAATCGTCACCGTATTTTATCCTAAAAGCTGGTTCGCCGCTCTCAAAAATGTAATCGTTCAGCCGCCAACAGGCTTTTGAAGTTTTGCAGTCGAGTACACAACTGCATACGGCGTCAAAACTTCAAAAGTCTCCGAGGGGAGTGAACATTTGTTAGCGAGAATTCTTTTATAAATTACTGTTTCAGTAAATCTATTTTTCGAGAGATCGAAGATTGGGCGACTGGGAGACTGGAAGCGTAAAAGGCAATAGCGCAAAAGTCGCCGAAGATTAAGGTGACTGGCACTTTGAGTATGCGGTTTAGCCTGGTGACAATAAGAGTAAGCGCCAGTCACCTGCTGGCTTTTGCGGTACTGCGTAAAAAGGCATCTTCCGTCTCCAACCGCTTACCGCTGAGTCCTGCTCTCCAATCTCCAGCCGCCCATAAAAACCATAAACGAGCTTGTCGGGCAGCAAATTGATCGTTACCGAATAAGAGGCATTACTCGGCGAAGGGGGGATGACGTCCGTCTACTGGACACTTGACCAACAAGCCGAAGACACGGCCCCTGATCTGTTTATGGGGTCGCTGCCGTACATGGCGCCGGAACAATGTATGTCGAAAAAGCTAGACGGCCGTTCCGACATCTACTCTCTGGCCGTCGTCCTATTCCAGCTTATCGCCAGCCAGTTGAAGCGCCCCCAATGTCAAGACCACAAATGATCGGCAAAAATAAGAGACCACACCCCTACCTAATGCATTTTTAGCGCCCGTCACAGCTAAACGGATTGACACCCTTACTATTATAGAGTTATACCCCGCAGCTGTTGCCGCCTTGGGGGCCTTGCGGCAGTTCGCCGCCTTCGGCCAGCCATTGATGCATGCCCTGGTAACCGGAGGCCGAGAAGACTTCCGGACCGACGGCCATACGGCCGTCTACATCGGCGTAGTCTAAATCCATCGTGGCTTTGAAGAAAACGGCCGATTCCATCGCCTGTTGGGGGAACCAGGCCGCGCTCATGTATTTGGCGGCAGTGAACATCTCATCCTCACTTGCCCCCTGAGAAGCCATCAATTCCAGCAGCCCCAGCATGGCCATGCCGTGATTACAGTCGGGGAAAGCCGTGTGATTGTTACAGCAAGGCCGGTAAACCTTTTCGGCCACACCTTCAACCAAGCGCTGTTGCTCCGGCGTCAGTGCGATGAGTCTTTCACTGGCATACAATTCTGTGGCCGGGCGGCTGCCGATCGTCCAGCCGCCGGTAGAAGCATACCGCCCCACGTTCCCCTCGCTGCGCTGCATCATCAATCCTTCTGTCAAAAGCGTGTTCTGATTGGTCAAGCCAACGGCCCAGAAGAAGTTGAGCAGGAAGTAGGCGTTTTCCTGGTTGATGAGGATGGGTTCGTCGCTGCTGGCAGTGAGAATAGCCAGTTGGTCGTCGGTCAACGGCCGTCCCGCGCGTTCGTAAGTCTGGACAAAACGATCATAATCAATCGCCCCGGCCTCCAAAAGCATCGGCCCCAAATCGCCATACACGGCGGCAAGCTGGAACCCTTCCGGCGGGTTGACCTGAGCCATCAGGTCGGCGGATGATGTCTCGATTTTTGCTGCCGGTTGGGGCGCAATGACCGGTTCCGACGCGGCCGAGTCGGGTACGGCTGCAATTTGCGCCTGGTTAACGAGATTGGTTTCAACGGCTGTTTCCGGCGACTGCGCTTGTTGCCCCACCAGGAAGGCGACAACCGTTAACAACACAAAAACAGCCACGATCCATCCCCATGCCCCCCGATTAGCGCCCGCCACTGGATACCCGCAAATATCACATTCCCTGGCCTCTTCCGGCAGTTTCAATCCGCATTTTTGACAGTACATAACCACTCCTTTAATTGTGAATGATGAATGATGAATTATGAACGAAACGCCGTTCACAATTCATCATTCATCATTATTCCCTCCCCGCCAACGCCACCCTGGCCTGTTCCCGCAGGGCGGCCCGTCGCAATTCATACGTTTCATCGTCAATTTCCTGCCCCTCATGGGCCGCATCCAGCAGGGCAATCTCCTGCACGATGTCGTCAAATGCTTCGGGGAACGTTTCATCTTCCTCATCGAACGGCCGCCGGTACCACCAAAGGCCGACGCCAATCACGGTCAGCCCCAGAATGATACCGCCAATCGCCAGCCCCTGGCTGTTGAACGGCTCAGATTCTACGGCCGTCAGATCGCTGCCGGATACAGCTAATTCGCCGGACAAATTAAGATTCACAGTATCACTGGTTTCTACATTTTCCATTGTGAAAATGTCAACGACTAAGCCGTTCCCCATGTCACGACGCTCGCCTTCTACCAGATTGTCGCCCGAGAGCGTCAACCCTAATGCGGTTGGCAAGAGAATATTTATCTGCTTAGTTGGGAATGGGATCGGACGATTGAGCGCCAGGGAATCTTCGTAGGGCAAGACATAGGAAACGACCACCTTACCCGATCCGTTTCCGGGCAGCAGGGGCGCGGTATCGGCAAAGCCATCGGCCGTGAGGAAGAAGCGGCTCTGGCGGCCCTGAAACGTCACGCTGCCCGCTTCTGGCGGTAAGCTGAAACGGATGGTAGCCGGTGTGCCATCGTCCAGGCTGGCCGCCCCGGCGACGGTGCGGTCTCCCAGATTGGATAGGCTGTAGACTTCGCTTATTTGCAAGCCCCCTTGCCCGGCTTCAATAAATAGGTGCATGCCGTCCAACTTCACAGCATCGGCTTCCGTTGTGGTCTCAAAAACCGGCACTTCCAGGTTCAGACTTGGCGGTGTTACTTGTGTCGGTACGCTCATGGGTGTTGAAACGTAGGTCGCATCCTGGTAAATGGCCATCACGGCATACAATAAGCCCGGCTCCAAGGGTATGTTGTCAAATACGAAACGGCCGTCGCCATCAGCCTGGCCATGAACCATATCTTTTTCGTTAAAATCAGCATCCCAGATATGGAGCATGATTTCCAGATTGCCGGGCGTTTCTGCCCCATCTGTCTTGTTGACGATTTGTCCGGACACTGTGCCGATCACGGCCGTTCCCGCATCAGCGCCAACATCCGGCGACGTATCATCTGTTTGCGCCATCACCGGCACAGCAGCCAGCAGCGCAATCACAATCAAAATTAACGTAATTTTCCAAATTTTCATCCCATCACCCCCACAGCTAAAACCTGCCCACAGGATACACAAAACCTGTCATTCGGGTCGGCCTGCTGGCCGCAGCGCGGGCAGTCGCTGGCCGCCGGCGAGCCGCACTCCGAGCAAAACTTATCAGCCGCGTCCATCGCCACGCCGCAGTGATAACACAACCGACTTTCCATTGCGTCATTTTGCCGTTCGTCGCGGCGGGCGCGAACGGCCGCCTCAATACGTGCTTCCAGGTCGTCAGCATGAGGCGCTTCTGCCGCTTCCCTGGCCTGCGCTGCCTGCGCCAATAACGCGACCCGCAGCGCCACATAATCTTCATCTCCCACCACCTCAAGTTGATGGTCAAAATCCAATTCTCGCAGAGCCAGCAGTGTTTGCTGATACTGTTCCCGCGCTTCCGGCAGTTCCTGCTCATCAATCAGCGAAAAGCGCTCACGGCGTTTGTTGACCATTGGCCCAGCCACAATCGGCACAGTGATAATTAGCAGGGCCAGCCCTATAAAAATAGCTCCAATAGACATTGTTATCTCCTAGTATTCACCGCAGAGATGCAGAGAGCGCAAAGGTCAAGATATACAGCGCTGCATTCGTTGCATCTCCGCAGTTTCCTTCTATTCCAGGCGGCGTAGTTCTTGTTCGATTTCAGTTAAGGTGTCGGGATTGATGGCGGGGGCGGTTACGGCCGTAACCGTCTCCGCTTTTTCCCCTCCCTTCCAGTTTCGCAGCGCTTGGGCCACCACGGCCAATCCCAGCAGCGCCGCCACCACTGGCAGAATCCAGACCATCGAAGTAAACCCGCTTCGCGCTGGTTCAGCCAGCACCCGTTCGCCGTACTGCTCTGCAAAATAAGCCACAATCTCATCCTTTGTCCAGCCAGCAGAAAGCTGGGTTTTGATTTCCTCCCGCCAATCCTGGCACGCTTGCGTTTCGCATACATCCAACGGCGTATTGGGGCAGACCGGACAGTACAACCCTTTGGCAATCTCATTCACCTCATCGTCTGTCGGTTCATTCCCTTGCGCTTGGACAACGGCCGTTACGTAAAAGCCAATCATAACCACCAAGATAACCAACACAGCTCTTTTCATCTTCATCATCAATCTCCCGATCCCGGCTGCGGTTGTAAACGGCCCGGTTTAAGCGCATAAGACGTTTTGCGTTGGCCGACAGCCTGCGGCCAAGCGGCAATAATCATTCCCAGAATCAGAACAAACCCACCGGCCCACGTCCAGTTAATCAACGGGTTGACAAACACCTTAAAGGTAGACGAACTGAAGCCAATCTCCTCCCAGCCCACCAGCAGAACATACACATCCTCGGCCGGTGTAGAATACACATCAGCAATCGTCGAGGGCTGCCGCTGGACAACAAAGAAGTCTCGGCGCGGTTTGAGCGTGGTGATGAATTCTCCATTTTTGAATAGGGATGTCGTCGCTTCCAATATGTCACGGCCGTCACTCCCTTCATACGATTCCAAATTATCAAAACGCAGTGAATAATCCCCGATCGTCAGTGATTCGCCCCGCGCCAGCGCCACCTGTGTCTCTTGCTTGAAATACGCATCGCCAATGAAGCCCAGGCCAATCATCACCACACCCAGGTGGATGATGTAGCCGCCATAGCGCCGGTGATTACGCGCGATGAGCTTTTGTAGGGCCGTAACCGGATTCTCGCCGCGCGCCCCCCGCGCCCGCACCCCTTTCCAGAACTCAAACAGAATAGACAACACCACAAAAGCCACCAGCCACAGCACAAAGTAAGCCGCCGGATGCATCCGATGGGCATAGCCCCAGACTCCGGCCCAAACCAGCGACAGCAGAAACGGATATAACATCATCCGGCCCAGCCTTTGCGCCGTTTGCTTGCGCCAGGCAAACAGCGGGGCAATGCCCATCAGCAGCAGCACAGCTGAGAACAACGGGCCGGTCACTTTTTTGAAGTAAGGAGGGCCAACCGTGATTTTTTCGGCCACAAAAAGCTCCGACAGAATGGGGAAAACCGTACCCCAGAAAACAACGAAGGTAATCGCCAGGAAGAGCAGATTTTGCAGTAAGAAAATCGCTTCACGCGACATAAAACTTTGCAGCTCATGCTCTGTCTTCAGCGTGTCCAGCCGCTTCAACATTAGCCCCAGCGAGCCGATAAAGGTAATGGCGATGAAAACGAAAAAGACTGGCCCCAGCGCTGACGTGCCAAAAGCATGAACCGAACCCACAACCCCAGTCCGGGTGATAAACGTGCCAAAGAGCGACAGGGAATAGGTGAGGATAATCAGAGCCACGCTCCAAACTTTAAGCATCCCCCGCTTCTCAGTAATCATGACCGAGTGCAGGAATGCCGTCCCCGTCAGCCAGGGCATCAGCATGGCGTTCTCCACCGGATCCCAGCCCCAAAAGCCACCCCAGCCCAACACATCATACGCCCAACGGCCGCCCAATATCAACCCAATCGAGAGGAAAATCCAGGCCACCAATGTCCAGCGGCGGCTGGTACGAATCCATTCATCTTCCCGCGATTTGCCGGTGATAAGCGCCGAGATGGCGAAGGAAAAAGGGATGACAAAGCCAGTAAAGCCCAAATACGTCGTCGGCGGGTGACCGATCATGCCAAAGTGGCGCAGGAGTGGATTTAAGCCGCGTCCATCCTGGGGAATATAAGGCATTCCCCCGGCGGGCTGGAACACCGCCTGAATGAGATCGTTGACGCC
>JAJRYT010000053.1 GCA_024275635.1 Chloroflexota bacterium
CAGCGGGGCGCTGACAGGCGCCAGCGGCGGCATGTCTACCGCGGCCATGGTGGCCTGCTGCGCTCACCATGTCACCGATGTCTTGCCCATTTTGGGCTTGACCGCCGCCGCCACTTTCCTAGCCGAGTATCGCATTGCTTTGATGTTGGTGGGGCTGGGAATGACGCTGGTAGGCATTGTTGTGATGCTGGCTATTTTATTCAAAGAACGGCGCAAGGCGATGCAGATGCTGGCGCTGGCAACTGAGGCAAT
This sequence comes from Chloroflexota bacterium, assembly GCA_024275635.1. Classification (GTDB taxonomy): domain Bacteria; phylum Chloroflexota; class Anaerolineae; order Promineifilales; family Promineifilaceae; genus JACKCC01. The sequence continues at coordinate 253 of JAJRYT010000053.1, forward strand.
ATTAAATTGACGCGAATTTTTATCCTGACTGTTCTGACTGCTATTTTTTTAGCTGCCTGCAGCAATACCCCGACTGAGACTATCCAGCCGCCGGTTCAGACACCGGCTGATGATTTGGCGCAAACGGCCGTTCAAAAAGCGCCCCCCCCATCAACTCAACTCGATTTACAAACCGACCCATTACCCAACCAGACCGCCTGGCCAGATGGTCAGCCGCAGCAAGACGACCAGGGTCAAGTGGAAGTGGCCGTTACCCCGCTCAATTTGAGCCACCATGATGAAACGCTGGATTTCGATATAGCCATGAATACCCATTCTGTTGACCTGAGCATGGATTTAGCCGCTTTGGCAGAATTGAGCACAGACACAGGGTTAACTATCAACGCCTCAGCCTGGAACGCCCCCGGCGGCGGTCATCATGTCTCTGGCGTGATCAACTTTCCGGCCGTCGTAGACGGCGTGCATATTCTTGACGATGCTTCTCGCCTGACTTTGACCATCCGTGACGTGGATGCGCCGGAGCGTGTATTTACCTGGAATTTATCAGATTAAGATTGGCGAATTCAATCCATAACGCACCTGATTAAAGGAGTGTTCGGAAATAACTTCCCGGTTTTCGTAAACCGTGTCCCGTAAATCGTAAACCGTGTTCCGTGAACCATCACCAGGCGAGTAACGGAATACGGATGACGGAATACGGAATACGGATGACGGAATACAGATAACCAAAGCAAGTTAATAACGAACGGTTTCTAAGGAGAATGTCATGAGTAGAACAGCAACATTAAGCCGTAAAGCACGCCGGGAAGAAGCCCGGCGCAAAGAACGGCAGCGAAAAACGATAACCCTATCCATTCTGGCTGTAGGGCTGTTATTGGTTGCCTGGGGCGTGTATGCCTACATTGGCGGTCAAAGCACGAATGCCGATGCGATGGTTTATGCCCCGGAGGATGTGGTTTATGACCGGCCGATTTCAGCCATTCACGAAATGGGTGAGGGGCCGGCAATTCCCTTCCTGCCGCGTGATCAGGCCCAACCGGCCATTTTGATTCCGGAAAAATCCTATAATTTTGGCAGTATTGGCCCCAAAGATATTGTCGAGCAGAAGTTTATCATTCGCAACACGGGTGAAGCGCCGCTGACCATCAGCCGGGCTTACACGACCTGCGGCTGTACAACGGCCGAAATTTCAGCCAGCGTCATCCCGCCGGGCAAGGTGGCTGAAGTGACGCTGACTTTTGACGCCGGGTTCCACGAGGACGCTGCCGGGCAGACAGTGCGGCGCGGCCTCATTATCGAGAACAACGACCCGCGCCAATCACAAGCTGAAATTTGGACTCAGGCGAGCATACGGAGTAAATAAAGGATAGAGCTAGAGAGTGGTGCGAGAGGATTCTTCCTCTCGCGCCACTCTCTAGCTGGTGAGGGAATGATGCGACAATTGATGAAGGTTTTTCCGTTGACATTGGTAATTTTGCTGCTGGTTGGTACGACCGCGACCGGATGCAGCGGCCAAACGACACAGGGAGCCAGTCATAGTTTTGAGATGGCGCCGCTGACGGAGATGGCGCAAGCGGTGCAGGACGCGCCGGTAGCAGTGCAGGAAGCGTACCAATTTGCCGTGGCTAACCCGGACGTGACGACGCAAATCCCCTGTTACTGCGGCTGCGGCGGTATGGGACACACGTCTAATTATACCTGCTTCGTGGCCGATGACAGCGGCGGTCAAATCGCGTTTGATGATCACGCGCTGGGCTGTTCTATTTGTGTGGATATTGCCCAGGATACGATGCGGCTGCTGGACGAGGGTAAGTCGGTGGATGAGATTTTCACCTATGTGGATAATGCGTATTCCCGTTTTGGCCCGCCGACGCCTTTGGAGCAGTGAACGGTATTCCGTATTCCGTAATCCGTAATCCGTATTCCGTATTCCGTATTCCGTAAACGGTTCACGGATAACGGCTTACGGTTCACGGTTAACCAATTTTCGATGAAACAACAACGTCTCTGGCTTCTTTTCATTGTAGCAATTTTCGGTGTGGCTTTTGCGCCGCTGCCGCTGGGAACGGCCGTACCCACCTCTCGAACCGTGCGCCTGGAAGCAAGCAGCTTTGAATTCAGCCCGGCTGTTGTGGCCGTGAACCCCGGCGACCAGGTGACGATTGAGCTGGCGGCGACGGATGTGATGCACGGACTCTATCTGGATGGCTATGATTTGGAAATCACGGCCGAACCGGGACAGACGGCCGTTCTCACCTTCACAGCCGACAAAACCGGCACATTCCGCTTTCGCTGTTCTGTTACCTGCGGTGCGTTACATCCCTTTATGATTGGCAAACTCAAAGTGGGGCCAAACTTGCTGCTCTGGCGCAGTGTAGCGCTGTCGCTGTTGGCCGTCCTATTTTTTATCAGCCGTGAACCGTTATTCGTGAACCGTGAGCCGTTATCCGTTGTCCGTAAACCGAACGCGGAATACGAAATACGGAACACGGAACACGGAATACGGAATACGGAACACCCATAATATGAAACGGTCCGACCTGACCCGAATCCCCGTTGTGAAAGCCCTACTGGTCAACCGCTGGCCGCAGTTCATCCTGCGCATCGTCGCCCTGGCCGGATTTGTGGTTGCCATCCTGGCTGGATTGTTGGGGACGCCGGTGGGCAGCCGTAACCTCAGTATCGTCTTTGTCTGGATAGCATGGTGGGCGCTGCTGATTCTGGCGGCTGTTCCCCTCTTTGGCCGGGGGTGGTGTACGGTATGTCCTATCCCCATGGCTGGGGAGTGGCTGCAAAATGGGGCGTTGTTGGGGCCGAGGAAGAGGGAGACTGGAGATCAGAGATCAGAGACTAGCAGCAATCTCCAGTCTCTAGTCTCCAGTCTCCGCTTACGCCCCTGGCCTAAACGATTCCGCAACATTTGGCTGCAAAATGGCGGGTTTCTCTTATTGGCCCTGTTCAGCGCCGTTGTCCTGACGCAGCCGATGGTAACGGCCGTCATACTGGCCGCTTTCCTTTTCCTGGCAGTGGGCGCGGCGTTAATCTTTGAGCGACGCGCCTTTTGCCGCTACCTGTGCCCGGTGGGCGGCTTCATCGGTTTGTATTCGCAAGTTGCGCCGCTGGAAGTGCGGGTGCGGGATACGGCCGTTTGCGCCGCCCATACCGACAAAACCTGCTACACCGGCAACGAAAATGGCTACGGCTGTCCCTGGGGCGTCTTCCCCGGCGGACTGATAAAAAATACCTATTGCGGCGCTTGCCTGGAATGTTTGCGAACCTGTCCCCATGACAATATCGCCATCCAAATTCGACCCGTTGGCGCCGATTTGACGGTGGCGCGCGGCCGCAAGCTGGACGAAGCGTTCAAGGCATTCATCATGCTGGGCAGCGCGGTGGTCTATTCGGCCGTCATGCTGGGGCCATGGGGTTGGCTGAAGACAACCGCTTACAGCGTCGGCTCGCTGGCCTGGTTAGGCTATGCGCTGGCTTTTTTGCTTCTCATTCTGGGAGCGCTGCCGGGCCTTTTCTACCTGGCAACCTGGGCCGGGACGGCGCAGCGGGGGAATCGGCGCGCGCTGCGCCAGCGGTTTACGGCCAATGCCTACGCCCTGGTTCCACTGGGGCTGATGGCCTGGATCGCCTTCAGCCTTTCCTTTGTCTTCGCCAATATCTCATACCTCTGGCCGGTCATGTCCGACCCGTTTGGCTGGGGCTGGGATTTATTTGGGACGGCGGCGTTGAATTGGACGCCATATCTGAGCCGCGTCGTTCCGGCGCTGCAAACGCTGGTTTTAGTCGGCGGACTGGCCTGGGCGGCCGGCACGGCGCGCAAGATCGCCGCCGAGAAGCGCGGCGGCACGGCCGTGCCCGTCATCATTTATTGCTTTTTTATCACGGTAGGATTGTTATGGCTGCTGATTGGTTGACCCACAGAGGCGTAAAGAGCGCCAAGAAATCTGTGAACCTTAGCGGTGAATTTTTGGCCCGATTTTTGCTGGCGCTGCTGGTCATCGGGACGCCGTTGTGGATTTGGGCGGCGCGGCGGGGGGAAACGGCCGTTACTGTCCACGCCCTCATGCCCGAAAAAGGCGGTTTCCTGCCCGATACGCTCACTGCCGCGGTTGGCGTCCCCCTGGAACTGAACCTGATTTCAGACGACGTGATGCACGGTTTTGCCGTTGGGCAGACAGGCTGGCCAGCCGTAGATGTCAAGCCGGGGCAGATGACAGAAGTGACGTTGACGTTTGCCGAACCAGGCACATACACTTACTACTGTACCCGTTGGTGCGGCCCCAACCATTGGCGGATGCGGGGCACGATTGAGGTGACTGGCGCGGAGGAAAGGGAAGCGCCGCCAGCATCCCCTCCTCTCTACGTTGAACTGGAACTCGACATTGATGCGCCGCACGAACTGGATATCCTTCTCAAAACCCCGCCATCAGCCGCGCGTGGGGCAGAACTAGACATCACCCTGCCGTCAGAATTCTTGAGCCGCGACGTTTACCTGACCCAGACGCCATTTGAAGTATGGCAGGCATTACGTTTAGCGTCGGAAACGGCCGCTTTAACCGACGAAGATGTATGGGACTTAGTCGCCGCTGCCTGGCATTCCCAGACAACAGACGAACAAATTCAACGCGGTCAAACCTTGTATAACCAAAACTGCGCCGCCTGTCATGGCAGCGGCGGCGGCGGCGACGGCGTTTTTGGCCAGGCATTTGACCAAGCCAGTGATTTTACTGATTCTCAAACCATGCTGGGCGCGAGTACGGCCGTATTCGACGGCAAAATCCGGCGCGGCGGCATGGGAACCGGCATGCCCTACTGGGGCACAATTTTTACCGATGAGGAAATTGACGCACTCATCGCTTATTTGTGGACATTCCAATTTCCAATGGACAATGAGTAATGAACAATTACCAATTACTAATTACTAATTACCAATTACCAATTACCGATTACCAATTACCGATTACCAATTACCGATTACCAATTACCGATTACCAATTACCGATTACCAGTTACCAAATGATTAAAACGATGCAAAAACGAACCCTACTCTTCCTATTACTCATCACAACCGGTCTTTTGCTGGCCGCCTGCGGCGGCAAACAGCCTCAGATAGCCATCGAGGCCATTGATACCGATTGGGGGCATGTGGTCAACGGCGACATCCTCAGCCATGACCTGACCGTGCGTAACGACGGTACCGCCCCGCTGGTCGTCGAATCCGTTTCCACATCATGCAGCTGCACCTCGGCCAGCCTGACACCTATGACTATTGCTCCGGGCGAAACTGGCACGCTGCGCATCGAATTCGATTCCGGCGCGCATGGCCCTGACTTAACCGGGCAGTTGATACGCCAGGTTTTTATAACATCCAACGATCCACAGCAGCCGGAAGCCGAGATTGAACTTTCCGTTTTCGTGGATCCAAAGACATCGTAGATCAAATTTCTAAATTTGACTGCCGCCAAAAAACAGAATGGCGGTGCGGAGAAGAATGAAAATGCAGAAACGACCTGGCCCAGCGGCGCTCATGACCATCGGCGTTTTGCTGATAATCGGCAGTTTTGCTTACTGGCAGTTCATGCAGGCCATCGAAAAACCGACGGCGGCAACCCTACCGGAAACCATTGCCGGGCTGGAGCAGTCAGACGCCAGTTTTGGCCCGGAAGCGGTGGATGTAGTCACTCAACTGCACGGCAAAAGCTTCCCGCTTTCCTCCGGGGCGTATGGTATGTATGGCAACCATGACAACATGGCGATGTTGTGGGTGGCCGGCGTCCCGGCCAAAGCAATGGCCTCAAAAATGGTGGATGAGATGGAACAGGCCATCCTCAAAGGAGACTCCCCGTTTACGCCAACAGGGACACGCAAGGTGAACGGCCGTACCATCTACGAACTCGCTGGCATGGGACAGAAACACTTTTACTTCCGTTCCGCTTCACTTGTTGTCTGGCTGGCGGCCGACGACTCCATCGCCGACCCAGCCTTAACTGAAATTTTGAACTTTTACCCATAACCAGCCAGAGGAAAAAGTAACCTCTCGCTCGATTGGAGAAAAAATATGACAGAATTAGCGCCCAATACCGTGCCTGAACAAGTACAGGCACAACCAAAACGCCATCTACCTGTGGGAACCATTATTGCCTACACCCTGATATTAGGGCTGTTGGGCCTGTTAGGATGGCGGCTGGTCAAAGTCAACAGCGGTCAGGTAGATTCCGGCATGGCCCCCGACTTTACCATCACCAGCTTTGAAGATGAAACAATCACACTGAGCGAACTGCGCGGCCAGGTTGTCATCATCAACTTCTGGGCCTCCTGGTGCCCGCCCTGCCGCGAAGAAGCACCTTACCTGGAAGCGACCTGGCGCAAATACAAAGACCAGGGTGTCGTCTTTATCGGCGTGGACTATGCCGACGCCGAATCAAAAGCGTTGGCTTACCTTGACGAATTCGACATTACCTATTTCAACGGACCAGACATCGGCACGCGCATTTCGCAAAGGTACAACATGGACGGCGTGCCGGAAACGTACTACATCGCCAAAAACGGCGAACTACGCGGCGTCAAAATCGGCCCGCTGGTTCCGCCCGAATTAGACCAGAAGATTGATGAGCTTTTGGCCGAGCCGTACAGTGGCGACTAGAGACTACGAGACTAGGAGACTACGAGACTATGTTAGCTGATATTGGTTTTATTGCCCTGGATATCGCCTTCTTATTGGCGGTGTACGCAACAGTGGTTTCTGCTTTGGGTGGCGCACAAAAACAGCCGGAATGGGTAAAAAGCGCCCGCAATGCCGCGCTGATCGCCTTTCCCATGTTGACAATCCCGGTTGCCATCCTGTCGTACAAGCTGTATACGATGGACTTCTCCCTGGCTTATGTGGCCGACGTGTCCAGCCAGGCGATGTCGCCTTTTCTGCGTCTGACGGCGTTGTGGGGGGGACAAGAAGGGTCTATTTTGTTTTGGGGCTGGTTGATGGCTGGTTTTGTAGCCGTCGTCCTCATTCGCAAGTGGGAACGCGACCGCGAATTAATGCCATACTTCATCGCCGCTGCGATGTTGACGACGGCCTTTTTTATTGGCCTATCGGTTTTCATTGCCAACCCGTTTGCCCGGTTATGGCATGTGCCCGGCGTCAACGATCTCATTCAGGCGGTGTTCCAGCCCGCCGGGGGAATGCCTTATATTCCCCAGGATGGACGCGGCTTAAATCCACTCCTGCGCCACTTTGGCATGATCGGTCACCCGCCGACGACGTATTTAGGCTTTACTGGCTTTGTCATCCCTTTTTCCTTCGCCATCTCGGCGCTTATCACCGGCAAATCGCGGGAAGATGAATGGATTCGTACCAGCCGCCGCTGGACATGGGTGGCCTGGATTTTCCTCTCGATTGGGTTGATATTGGGCGGCCGTTGGGCGTATGATGTGTTGGGCTGGGGTGGCTTTTGGGGCTGGGATCCGGTGGAGAACGCCATGCTGATGCCCTGG
>JAJRYT010000054.1 GCA_024275635.1 Chloroflexota bacterium
CTCATCCCGCCGTTCAAAAGACACTCTCCGGGCAAGGCGGTATTCTGACCTTTACCGATGAGGAAGATGTTGATTGGCTGTCTTATAGTATTCCCCTGGACAATGGCTGGGGCGTTGTGGTTCAGCAAACCGAGGCCGAAATTTTGGAGCCAATCACCCAATTTCGGCGGGTTAATCTTTTGGTTTCTCTGCTTTTGGTGATGGGCATAAGCCTGTTAACCTGGGCGGCAACTTCCCGTTTAGTTCACCCAATAAAAACCCTGACGGATGCGGCTGCTGCATTTGCTGACGGCCAACTGGAAACGGCCGTCGCCATTGACCGTAACGATGAGCTTGGTATTTTGGCTCAAGCTTTCAATAGCATGGTGGCTCAATTGCAAGGGTTGATTACCAATTTAGAAACCCGTGTCGCTGACCGCACGAGCGACTTGACTTTGGCGGCCGAGGTTGGCCGCCGTGTATCCCAAATCCGCGACCTGGATAGTTTATTGGATGCTGCTGCTGAAATGATCCGCGACCACTTTGATTTGTACCATACTCAGATTTATTTGACGGACTCTTCCGGCCAAAACCTGGTATTAAAGGCCAGCACAGGTAAAGTTGGCAAGCAACTGCTGCTGCGCAGTCACCGCCTACCCATTGAGCCTGGTTCGATTAACGGTATGGCCGCTGTTGACAAAAAACCTATCATTGTGGCCGACACGTTGAGCAGTTCTTTCTTCCAGCCTAATCCTCTCCTGCCAAACACACATTCCGAGATGGCTGTTCCTTTACTCTTAGAAGGGCAAGTTGTTGGTGTATTAGACTTGCAAAGCGATCAACCAAATGCGCTGTCTGAAGAAAACTTGATAGTCTACACCTCTTTGGCTGGACAGCTTGCTGTGGCGGTTGATAATGCCCGTTTGTTTGCTGAATCGGTTCAAGCGCGCACCAAAATTGAGGCCCAAACACGCCGCCTGACGCGGGAAAGCTGGCAAGAATTCTTAGATTCATTTAGCCAGCGGGAACGAGTTGGCTATGTCTACGATCATACGGACGTTGTGCCGTTTACAAATGCCGTCCCTTCTATAGGGGAGCAGGCCATCGCTGGCGATATTATGATTGCTGGTGAATCGATTGGCAAAATTTCTATGGAGGGTGAACCTGGACAGCCATGGCCGGAAGAAAGCCGCGACCTGGTTCAGGCGATTGCCCGGCAAGTGGGACAGCGGATAGAAAACTTGCGCCTGCTGGCGGAGACGAACCGCTATCGGGATGAAGCAGAGCAGGCTGTGCGCCATCTGACGCATGAAGGATGGCAACGCTATGAATCAAACCTGGCGGAAACCGGGTTTGTATTTGATCAGCATGAGATAAAGCCGGTGGACACGGCCGTCTTCCCCCCCGCAGAGTCGACAGCCATTACCCAGGATTTACGCATACAAGGCGTTAACATCGGCCAATTGGTCGTTGCCGGCATAGATGAAGTTGATGAAACGACGGCCGAAATGGTAACGGCCGTTGCTAACCAGCTCAGCGCCCACATCGAAAACTTGCGCCTGACCGCCCAAACCGAAGAGGCGCTGGCCGCTACGGCTGAACAGGCGCTCCGGCTGGCCCGCTTGAATGAGATGGGCGCCGACCTGGGTAAAGCTAATACGATAGATGATGTGTTTACGGCCGTTGCCCAACACATGAACAGCATCGTCCGGCACGATCGTCTCAGCCTGGCGCTGCGGGAACCAGATGGCCAACACCTGAAAATCCACACCTTGAATGATGACTCTGGGGCAGCGCCGGTCACACGCACCCTGCTGACCGACGAACCAACCATCCAACGCGCCATGATCCAGCGGCGATTAATTAACACCTCTAATAGCCGCCAGTCCGATCTAGCCGGAGACGCAGAACAGGATGCGCAGGCAGTTCCTGCTTCCCTCATCGTTCCTTTAATTACGGCACGCGGCGTCCTGGGAACGCTTAATATAGGCAGCAATCAGGCCAATACCTTTGACGCCCAGGTTGAAAACATCATGCAGCAAATCGCGCCTCTGGTAGCCTCTACCATTGAAAACCAGCGCCTGTTTGCCGAAACCCAAAAACAGGCCGAAAAAGAACGCCTGGTCAATACCATTTCCCAAAAAATCCAGGGCACGCTTACCATGGAAAGCGCCCTGCAAACGACCATTCAAGAACTGGGACAGGCATTACAAGCCCGGTATACGCAGGTGAAGTTGGGTAATGGTTCAGAGAAATCGAATTTGGGGGAAGTAATTGAGTAGTTACCAAGTACGCGTTCACTCCCCCCTGGAGACTTTTGAAGTTTTGACGCTCTGTGTGGTTGTGTACTTGACTGCAAAACTTCAAAAGTCTGTTGGCGGCTGAATGGTTACGTTACCAATTACCAATCACTACCCATATGAACACAAGCGTGATACAGATAAGGATTCAAAAATGAGAAAGCATGAGCAACCGCAGCAGCCGCGTACACAAGCGCCAACCTATTGGTCTATTATGACCATGCTGCTCCTGGCCCTCCTGGTCAGCTTATCGGCCTGCCAGGCCGAAGCGCCAGTTACAGAAACCCGCTTGAAACTGGCAGGCAGCACAACAATAGAGCCGGTGGCCCGCAGCGCCGCCGAACTCTTCATGGCGTCCCATCCCGATATCGACATCACCGTGCGCGGTGGCGGCTCATCTATCGGCGTAAAGGGCATTGCCTATGGGGCGCTGCATATTGGAATGGCCTCGCGCGAGCTTAAAGAGGCCGAGTTGGAAGAATGGCCTGATCTAACGGCGACTGTTATCGGCCGGGACGGTGTGGCTGTTGTCATCAACCGCACGCTTTATGAGGCTGGCGTGACCCAACTGACAATAGACCAGGTGGCCGGCATCTGGCGCGGCAGCATCACCAACTGGCAGGAGGTTGGCGGGCCGGATTTGGAAATATTGGCCTTTGATAAGGAGATGGGGCGTGGTACCCGCGATACGTTTGCCAAAATTGTTTTAGGCGATGAAGACGAATCAGCTCCAGGAACAGCCGGTTCTTTAGGTGAAAATGCAACGGTTTTAGCAACCATTTCCGAAAATGATGGGGCTGTCTCAATTTTATCAACCGGCTGGCAAACAGAGGATGTGGTCGGCGTGGCTATTGTAAACAGCAGCGGGCAAGCTATCGCCCCAACGGCCCAAAACGTCGCCAGCGGCCAATACCCAATCACTCGAAACCTGAACATGATTACGGTTGGCCCACCAGATGGATTGGCGGCTCAGTTTATCGAATTTGTCCTGTCGTCTGAGGGACAAGCATTTGTACAAGCGCATAATTATACCCCGGTATCGCCATAAGTTGGCAGAAAACGGCCGTATGTGGACCCGGTGGAGAATTTAGACAATGAAGATTAATTTAACGCTGCGCAGGCGAATACTTTTCATCTTTGCCCCGATACTCATTCTGATGGGCTTGATGGGGGGCATCATTGTGCGCCAGATCAACAGTGTGAATGAACTGGTGCAGGAAAATTACAATGACGGCCTGAAAAACATCAAACGTATGGGCGATACCGTGAACGAAGCCCTACGGGTGCGGGAACGCCTCTTGTTACTAGATGACGCTGACAGCGCCGCCGAGCAGCAGCGGCAGTATGACCTTATGCGCCAGAGCGAGGCCCAGGTACAGGCCTTCATTGATGAATTTACACAGCACGAAGCGGAGGAGGTAAATGCTGAACCAGGGATACCGGCGTTGTTGGCTGATTTCAAGGTCGCTTGGGCGGAAGTAGCCGCTGCCGGCGAGGAAGTGGCCCAACTGGCCATGAGTGGGGATTTGGAATCTGCCGACCTGGTTCTGAAAGGAGACGCCCAACATAAACTGGACCACGCCATCGCTTTGTTGCTGCTTATTCAAGATATTGAGGATAACAATGCTTTAAGCCGCTACGATGAAAGCCAGGATCTAGCGTTGGGTTCGCGTCATTTGGTAACTGCATTAACCCTGGCTGCGCTGGCTACCGGGTTGGGCTTAGCCTATTGGCTGGCGCAAACCACCAGCGTCCGTCTGGCCACGCTATCGGCAACGGCCGACGCCATCGCCGGTGGCGACCTTGACCAACGGGTGACTGTAACCAGCCGGGATGAGATTGGAAAATTAGGTCTGGCGTTTAACAGCATGGCCGATCAGGTACATGATTTAGTGGCCAACCTGGAAAGGCGCGTCGCCGACCGTACTCGCGCTGTGGAAATCAGCGCCGAGGTTAGCCGCCGCCTGTCTACCATTCTTGATCCAGAGCAATTAATGGCTTCGGTTGTGGCCCAATTACAAACCGCTTTTAGTTACTATCATGTGCATATTTATTTGTTTGACGAAGCCCAGGAAAACCTGGTGATGGCTGGCGGCACTGGCGAGGCTGGCCGGATCATGTTGGCCCGCGAGCATAAGATACCGGCCGGCAAGGGGCTGGTGGGGCGAACGGCTGCGGCCGGACAACCAACATTAGTGCCGGATGTTTCCGCCGACCCGGCCTGGCTGCCCAATCCCTTGCTGCCGGAGACTCAGGCGGAAGCGGCCGTGCCTATTATCTTGAGCGGACAGACGCTGGGCGTATTGGACGTGCAGAATAATGTAGCCGGAAGCCTGGAACAATCGGATATTGAGCTGCTGGAGTCTATCGCCAGCCAAGTGGCTATTGCTTTGCAGAATGCTTCCTTATTTGCCCAGGGCGAACAGGCCAGGGCGCTGCTGGAAGAAGAAAAAGCGCACGTGCAAACAATTCTAGAGACTATCTCTGTCCCCTTGCTTATTTCTAATATTACTGACGGTAAAATCGCCTATCTCAATAATCCTTTATCGGAAATGATCCGTATGCCGCGCGAAGCGCTTGTGGGCCAAATAACGCCGGATTTTTATGTCAACTCATCGGATAGGCAGCTATTTTTGACGGCACTACGCGAACAAGGATTTGTGCATAATTACGAACTTCATCTCAAACGAGGCGATGGCGACTTGTTCTGGGCGCTTATTTCTGGCCGTTTTATCAACTATGACAATCAGCCGGCTATTCTTACTTCTATCATTGACATCAATGAGCGCAAGCAGGCCGAAGCTTTGTTGGCCCGGCAGGCGAATGAGCTGGCTACAGTAGCCCAGGTGAGTACGGCCGTTGCCACTATTCTGGAGCCGATACGACTGCTACAAGAAGTGGTAGACCTGACAAAAGCTGGTTTTGAATTGTATCACGCTCATATCCATCTGCTTAACGACAGCCAAGACACCCTGGTTCTAACAGCCGGCGCAGGTGATGTTGGACGGAAAATGGTGGCCGATGGCCGGCAAATTCCTTTATCGGCCGAAGCCTCCCTGGTGGCTTCGGCTGCTCGAACCAGAAAAGGGGCGATTAGAAATTATGAAACAGCCGGCGAGGGTTTTATGCCCCATTCCCTGCTGGCGGAAACACGGTCGGAAATGGCCGTTCCCATCATACTGGCCGATGAGGTGCTAGGTGTATTGGATGTGCGTTCATCTATATATGACTTCTTTGGCGAATCTGACATGCAAACGATTACCACGTTAGCAGCGCAGATTGCGGTGGCTTTGCAAAATGCCCGCTCATTCGCCCGTTCGGAACAGGCGCTGCAAGAATTGAATGAATTGACGCGCCGTCTGACGCGGGAAGGCTGGCAAGATTATTTGGATACTCTGCCGTCAGGAATGAATCTGGTTTATGATCGCCAAAAAGTGATTGCGCTGGCAGATGGGGACGAGAATGGCATGGTGGAAACGGCCGTGCCCATAATGAATCAGCCGCTTACTGTGCAAGGAGAAGCGATTGGCCAACTCACGATAGCGGAACCACAAGTCTTGACTGATGAGGCTGCCGAAATTGTTGATGCTGTCGCCGAACGCTTGAGCGCCCATATCGAAAACCTGCGCCTGACAGCCCAAACTGAAGCCGCCTTGGCGGAAACGGCCGAACAAGCCCGTCGCCGCGCTCTACTGAACCAGACCAGTGAACAACTTAACCAGGCCAAAACGCTGGATGACATTTACGCAGTTATTGCCAGAGGCACAGCGCAAATTCTACCTTCTGACCGTGTCTCCCTGGCTATTCTCGATGCTGAAGGGACAGAGTTTTCTATCATGTCCCTGGCCGGAATGGAAGAGAATATTCCTCTGGGCGTCACCCAACCCCTCGCTGGCAGCATGATTGAGAAAGCCGTCCAGTTAGGAACGGTTGTCGTTACACATGATTCTAAACCAAACCCGGAGGCTGGCATTTGCTCATCAATGATAGCGCCGCTCATTACAATAACCGGGCCGATTGGCACGCTAAACGTGGGCAGCAAATCCCCCAATGCCTACGACGAGACTGATCAAGGCTTAATCCTTCAAATAGCCTCCATTCTGTCTTCTGTTATTGAAAACAAGCGTTTGTTAGCACAAGCACAAGAACGAGCGGCCGAATTGGCGTTAATTAACCGGGTGGTATCAAATTTATCCAGCTCGCTTGATCTCGAACAGGGGTTGCAAATTGTTGCCAATGAATTGGCCCAGGCTGTGAATGTGGAGCAACTTGGTATTGCTCTCCTCAGCGAAGACCAGAAAAGCCTGACGCTTGTAGCCGAGGTGTTCAATTCGGAACAATCGGAAAGCGCCAAGGGGTTTGTGATACCCATAGAGGGGAACTTGCTGACTCAGGAAGTACTACGTACCTGGCAAACGGTGATGGTGCAGGATGCTCAGCATCATCCGCTGACAGCGCCTATTCATGAAGGGATGAAGATGAGAGGGGTGCAAACGTTATATGTAATACCTATGATCGCCGGCAAAGATATCGTGGGGACAGTAGGTATTGATATCTTGGAAAAGAATGGACACTTAGATGAGCGGCAGCTGCGTCTGGCCGAGACTCTTGTTTTCCAAGCGGCAACGGCCGTTCAGAATGCCCGATTGTTTACCCAAGCCGAGGAGCGCGCGCGCGAATTAGAAATCATTAACGAAGTGGCGCGGGATGTATCGGAACAGCTCGAACCAACCCAATTACTGCAAGCCGTCTATGACAAACTACAAAGCGTGATGTCCGTTGACTCCTACTTTGTCAGCCTCTACGACTCGGAAACAAACATGGTCAAATATCCGATTATGTATGAGGGCGGGAAACAATTCCAAAATCCTCCCAAGTCATTAACGCCTGAGAGTTACTCCTATCAGGTTATTCAAAGCGGAAAACCTTTGTTGATCAATTTGAATGACGAAGAGTCCGAAGCCGTAAGGCTAACCCGCACAGATTCATTGTTGGGTGATACTACTTCCGACAGGATGACAACCTCATTAATTTTTGCCCCGCTGTATATCGGGTCGGTTGTGGCCGGCATCATCTCCATTCAAAGTTATCAGCAAAATGCGTATGATCAGGCTGATGTGGCTTTATTGAATGGTATTGCCAATCATGTGGCCGTCGCCCTGGAAAATGCCCGTTTGTTTACGGAAGCCGAAGAACGGGCGCAAGAATTGGCCGTCCTCAATGAGGTGGCTCATGTTGTATCCCAGCAGTTAGAGCTGCAGCAGTTATTTACGGCCGTTCATGAACAAATTCAGCGAGCCATTGTTAGCGAGGCATTTTTCGTTGCCCTGTATGATGCGCCCACAGATATGATTCGTTTCCCCTATTTATTTGATGGCGGGCAATTGTATGACGTTGCTCCCATTGAACCTGATCCTGACGTTGAAGTTGCCCAGGTAATTCTAACGGGCGAACCGATCTTAGTGAACCATACACCGGAACAGCATCAGGTTGAGCAAGAAACGAATAAGACGTTAATGGCAACTGAGAAAGCGCCCTCCAGTATGATCTTTGTCCCGCTGCGGGTAGGTTCACGAATTATCGGGGCGCTTTCTGTGCAAAATTATCAATTCCACCCTTATACAGACGCCGACTGCGCTCTTTTAAGCGGGATTGCCAATCACATGGCCGTGGCGTTAGAAAATGTGCGTTTATTTACAGAAGCACAGCGCCAGGCCGAACAAGAACAAATGCTGCGCCAAATTACAGAAAAGGTGCGTGGTTCGGCCGATGTGGAAACGATCATGCGCGTGGCTGTAAAAGAAGTTGGGCAGGTGTTGGGCCGCAGAACGTATATTAAACTAGACCCTGGAAAAGCGCCTCCTGTATTGGGTAAAAGAAATGGAGCATCTCATGAGTAACGATATAAAGCCACAATTAAGTACAGAACAGTATCGTTTATTCTTGGAAGCCTCCCCAGATCCCATAGCCATTTACGATTTGCAAGGCAACGCCACCTACGTCAATCCAGCTTTTGAAGAAACCTTTGGCTGGTCATCAGAAGAATTATTCGGCAAACGCATTGATTTTGTACCCGAAGAAAACAGGCTGGAAACACAGCAAGCGATTAAACAAGTATTTGGCCCAGCCGGCAAAGTAACGGGATTGGATACCAGGCGTTTTACCAAGAGTGGCGCTATCCTGGACATCCGCCTCAGCGCCGCTTTGTTCAATGATGAATCCGGTAATCAGGCAGGGCTGATTGTCATATTGCGCGACGTCACCGCCCACTTGCAGGCAGAAGAGGCCCGGCGCAAAAGCGAAGAGAAATACCGCGCTATCTTGAAGACAATTGAGGATGGTTATTACGAAGTAGATTTAGAAGGCAACTTCACCTTTTGCAATCATGCCGCTGAAGCAATTTTTGGGTATACCCAAAAAGAGTTAATGAAATTAGATTATCGCAGCTTGATGGATGAAGAAACGGCCCACGTTGTTTCCAAAATCTTTAGCAAGGTATATGAAACCGGCGCCCCTAACAATGGTTTTGACTGGCGTCTAATTACAAAAGATGGCAACATCAAATTTGTCGACACCTCTGTTTCTCTGATAAAAAATGCGTCTGGTCAACCAATCGGTTACCGCGGCATTGCCCGCGACATCACCGAGCGCAAAAAGGCGGTGGGAGCGCTGCGCGCATCACAAGAGAAATACATGGATTTGGTTGAAAATCTTCCGGTTGGCATTTATCGTAATACACCGGGCGCAAAAGGGCGGTTCCTGGAAGTAAATACAACCATGATGAAGATGTTTGAGGCCGATTCAAAAAAAGAGTTTCTCAAACTCAATGTCAACCAGTTGTATCGAGACCCAAGCCAGCGAAAAAAGGTTAGTGAGAAAACAGCGAAACAGGGTTTCCTTTTTAACGAAGAAATTGAACTTGTCACACTAAAAGGGAAACCATTTTGGGCGTCTGTCACGGCCACAAAGAAAACCGATGAATTAGGCCAGGTGTATTTTGACGGTATCATTCAAGACATCACCGAGCGCAAAATAGCGGAAAAAGCGCTGCAAAAGGCTCAGGTGGAATTAGAAGAACGTGTAGAAGAACGTACCACCGAACTTACCCAGGCAAACACACAATTACAGGAAGAAATTACCGAACGTCATCGAACAGAAAAAGAACTCCAGAAAAATATTGAAAGCCAACAGGTAATCAATAAATTGTTGCAAATTTCTCTGGAGGAAATTTCCATTGATGAGCAATTAGAACGCGCCCTGGACATCATTTTATCGCCAAGTTGGATCGCAACATTACCTACCGGCAGCATATTTCTGGTTGAAGACGACCCTGAAGTTCTCGTACTCAAGGCGCAGCGCAATCTAGCCCAGCCCCTCTTGACCAAATGTGCCCTTGTTCCTTTTGGCTACTGCCTATGTGGGCGGGCCGCTGCTGATGGCAAGCCATTCTTTTCTGGCTGTCTTGATCACCAGCACGATGTTCAATATGAGGGCATCTCTCCACACGGACATTACAACCTGCCCATTCATGTTGATAATAAAGTCGCTGGCGTCCTAAATCTGTACTTAATGATGGTCATAAGAAAAGCGATGCTGAAATAGCCTTCTTGGAAGCCGTCGCCAACACACTGGCAACCATGATCAGACGTCACCGCACCGGACAAGAGATGACCAGGCTGTCAACGGCCGTTGCCCAATCCGGCAGCGTCATCTACATCACCGATAAAGACGGCAACATCGAATATGTCAATCCAGCCTTTGAAAAATTAACCGGCTACACCCAAGAAGAAGCCATCGGTCAGAATCCGCGCATCCTCAACTCCGGCACACATCCGAAAAGCTATTTCAAGCAGTTGTGGGAAACCCTCCTGTCCGGAGAGGTAGTACACGGCGTCACCGTCAACCGCAAAAAGGATGGAACCCACTACTATGAAGAAAAAACGATCACCCCTGTCAAGAACATCCAGGGCAAGATCACCCATTTCCTGGCAACCGCCCAAGACATCACCGAGCGCCAGCGACTAGAAGAACAAAATCAGAAATCGCTGGAGCTACGGGACCGTCAATTAGCAATCAGTCAGGCGCTCGCCTCAGCCCGAACCGAAACCGAAGTCATCCAATCTATTGTCCGGGAAACAGGCTATTATCCACAAGCCGGTACTGCCATTTTCATCCGGCCGCCGGATGGTAAAAAGAACCAGCAAACATTGCGGGCGCATAACCCCTTTGAAAGCGGCATAGCCCCCTTGCCAATCGGAACCGAAATAGCGATTTCCCCCATGCCCTTGCTTTTCTCCGCAAGCGCCAGCTTTGTAACCGGGAATATCCATGAACATGACAAGGCCACCCCGGCCATGATACATATGGCAAACGAAATCGGGCTGGTGAGTTGGGCAACTTTTCCCATCGCCGCCGGTGGTGATTGGTATGGGACGCTCATGATTGCTAGCAAAGAGGAAAACTTCTTTGATGACCAAAAATGCGATCTGTACCAATCTGTTGCCAAACAAAGCGCTGTTGCTCTACGAGGAGCCAGACTGTTTGACACAGTAGAACAATCCTTACAGCACCGCAGTCATCAGGTGAAACTCTCCACACAGATCGCTCAGGAGATTGCAACCGCTTCCGATTTGCCCCACCTTTACCGCCGCGTTGTCACGCTTATTAAAGAAACATTTGGCTACTACCATACCCAGTTGCTGCAATACGATCCAGCTTTGGATGTCATGGCCCTGGTTGTTGGGTATGGGGATGTTGGCGAACAAATGTTAGCCCTCCACCACTCAATGCCCATAGGCGTCGGCCTGATTGGAACGGCCGCATCCACCGGCCGTTCCATCTTGCGCCCCAACACTGCCGACGACCCCTATTGGCAGCACAATGTTCTGCTGCCCGACACAAAAGGCGAATTAGCCGTCCCCATCAAATTAGGCGACGACGTATTGGGCATATTAGACATACAAAGCGACCAGGCTGGGGCGCTCAACGAGAATGACCAGCTATTACTAGAAGGTTTATGTGGTCAAATAGCCGCAGCCATTGAAAGCACCCGATTACGCCAGGAAACGGAAGACCGTTTGCGTGAATTAAGCGCCCTACAGCGTTATATGAGCCGTGAAGGCTGGCAAACATATCAGGAAAATAAACCGCAGCGAAACGGATTCTGGTTTGATCAGGCTGGCGTACAGCCGATTGTAGCTACCAGGAAGAAGCCGCCAAAGAAATCGGGCACGCAGCCTGAAAACGATCAGGTTACGGCATCATCATTAACCGAGACGGAAAACGCAACGCCAATCCAAAAAACAGTCGACCTTCCCCTGGTCGTCCGAGGTGAAATGATCGGCGCTTTAGGTATCGAAGACGATTCTCAGCGACCGCTTTCGCCTGAAGAAGTTGAATTCCTCAACGCCGTTGCTGAACAGGTAGCTGAAGCGCTTGAATCGGCACGTCTATTTGAACAAACACAAAACGCGCTGACAGGACAAGAACAGTTGGCCACCGAACTGCGAACAGTAGCTGAAGTAAGTACGGCCGCTTCCACTATCCTCGACGTAGATATGCTGTTGAAAACAGTGGTGGAGTTAGTAAAACTTCGCTTCGAACTGTATCATGCCCATATTTACCTGGTTGATGAAACTGACGAAACCCTGGAGCTCCGCGCCGGGGCCGGCGATGTTGGTCAAATCATGGTTTTAGAAGGACGATCAATCAGGTTCGATGCTGAATCATTGGTCGCCAGATCTGCCCGAACACGGCAAAGCTTCATTGAAAACGACGTCTGTAAAATCGTTGACTTTCTGCCGCACCCCCTGCTGCCCCACACACAGGCCGAGATGGCTATTCCCTTAATCGTCGGCAGCCAACTTGTCGGCGTCATGGATTTACAATCCGATCAGGTTGGCTTCTTTAGCGAAGAAGCGATGCACGTGCAGCGCACCCTGGCTTCCCAAATTGCTGTTGCCGTACAAAATGCCACAATGTATGCCGACCAGGTGGAAACTTCCAGCAAATTACGCCAGGTAGATAAGCTCAAATCAGAATTCCTGGCTAGCATGAGCCACGAACTCCGCACGCCGCTTAATTCCATCATTGGCTTTGCCGATGTGTTATTGGAAGGATTGGATGGCGATCTAAACGATCGGATGGAGCAGGATGTACGACTTATCCGCGACAGCGGCGCCCATTTACGCGATCTCATTGGCGAAATCCTGGATATGTCCAAAATTGAAGCCGGCCGCATGGAATTACGATACGAAGAAATTGATATGCGCCAGTTAGCCAACGATATTCTGGCGACAGCACATCCTTTGGTTCAAGAAAAGGATTTGGAATTAATTTTGGACATAAGCGACGATGTGGGTAATATTACGGCCGATCGGACACGGTTGCGGCAAGTGTTATGGAACATCATGGGCAATGCCATCAAGTTTACCGAAAAAGGCAGCGTTACACTTTCTATGCAAACGAATGGGGATATGCTGCGGGTCGCTATACGCGATACAGGTATCGGGATTAAGCCGGAGGATATAGCTGTTGTGTTTGAACAGTTCCGACAAGTTGATGGCAGCCTGAACCGGAGTGTGGGTGGAACCGGTCTGGGGATGCCCATTACAAAGAAATTGATTGAGATACATGGCGGCGAAATAGGTGTTGATAGCGTTTCCGGACAGGGTAGTACTTTCTGGTTTACCATACCAAAACAGCCCGTACAAACCCAGCAAAAACTGGGAATACTCCCCTTGCCGTCATTGAAAACGCAAGCAGGTTAGATGAGAATTGTCGTGTGACTGTTTTCCTAACCCGAAAGAATCATTTAGAATAGATAATAGGTATAACATTAAAGGTAAGTCATCCTTATTTTAAGTCAATTAGTAACTAAAGCATCCTCCTGAGCACAAGTAGTTAGCTGATTTCGTCAAGCTAACCTCTGGAAAGGTTAGTAGTTACGTCAATTAAAGGTAAGTATTATGGCAGAGGAACGCAAACGAGTTCTGTGCGTTGAAGATAATTCGGTAAATATGCTTTTGGTCTCTCGGATTGTAGAGGCGGAAGGGCATGAACTTATTAAAGCGGAAGATGGGCCGACAGCGTTAAGTATTTTGAACGGAACAATACCAGATATTATTTTGTTGGATATTAACTTACCCGGTATTGATGGGTTTGAATTGGCGCGCCGGTTTAAGGCAGATGAACGATTAGCCTCGGTCCCGCTGGTTGCGACTACCGCGCAGGTGTTGGTTGGCGACCGGGAACGCTGCCTGGAGGCAGGGTGTGACGATTACCTCCCGAAACCACTCGATATTCGTAAACTGCGAGAGATTATCCGCAGCTATTTGAACAGTTAGTTATAATGAAATGAGGAATGAAGCCTATTACCTCATTCCTCATTATAAATTTCCTGGCCGATCAGAACGGCCGCTTCTCCCCTTATTTGTGTCAAAAAAATAACCCGGTGTTGACTGCCCCGCAGGCGCAGTTGACGCTGCAATATGTCTGGCTCCAGTGGCGAACCGCGCTTTTTAATTGTCACCTGTCCGATCTGATTTTGGCGCAGGTAATGACGCAGCCGCTTGAGTTGGAAGGGCAAGGCGGCTTCGATGGCAAAACAGCGGGCGAAGGGGGTAGTGTGATGAGAATCAGCCGTTAAGTAGGCGATGTCGGCGTCAATTTTGGCGGCGTTTAACTGCTGGGCCAGCGCTTCTACCAAATGAGCGCGGATGATAGCTTTGTCGGGTTCGTACAGGTACGCCTGAGGCTGCACGATGGGGACGGCCGCTTCAGGCATTTCGGCGCTGCTGATGGTGTGGCCGCCGGGCAGAAGGGTAGCTCGCCGCTGCCCACCGCTGCGCAAGTCGCCAAACCAGAGAACGCCTTCTTTGACTGCTCCTTTGACGGAGATGAATTCGACTTCAGCCTCATCGGGTAGTTCGTCGTAGTTGACACCGGGGCTGATTTTAACGGCCGTATTGCCCACCTTCTCCCGCCACCGATCAATCAAACTGAGCGGGGGGCGGTATTGACGGACAGAGAAAAGGCGACGGCCGTATTCATCCCGCCGCGCCGGATCAAAAAAGCAGGCGTCTACCGGCAAGGGAGAAAGTTCCAACAAATCTGCTTGAAGGGGCTGGAACCGCGCAGCGCTCCCATAAATCCGCACATTTTCCTGAGCCATTGCCAACCGCACCGGGTCCCATTCCACGCCGATGACATGGGCCTTGGCGGTCAGGGCCAAACTATCGCCGCCGATGCCGCAGCCCAGGTCGGCGATTGTCTCCGCCCCGGCCTGGGCGAAGCGGCGGGCGCGGTAGGCGGAGACGGTTTCCGACGATGCCTGTTCCAAAGCGGCGCGCACAAAAAACATCGCCGCGGCCCGGCTGAATTTGACGGCCGCTAACTGGCGCAGTAGGGTGGTTTCCATCACAGACTGGGCTTGTTCAGGCGGCAGATGGCGGCGCAGGCGGCTGGCGATTTGGAGCTGATTGTGTGCGGTGATGGGAGGAGCGGCCGTTTCCCTCAACCATCGTTCGCCATCGGGGGAGAGGAGGAAGTAAAAGTCATCGAGAGTCATAAGCATAGCGCGTGAAGCGTAAAGCGGCCAGATGTTTCGAGTTAGTACCCGTAACCCGAAGTCCGTATACCGTTATCCGTAGTAATTTTCCAGAGGCCGGCACAACGGATTACCGATTACGGATTACCGCTCACGGGTACTAAGGCATTGCCGGTTCCAGCGATAATTCTGGTTCGGTAGATTCTTCAGCTTCGGTCACGGCTGCTGACCCGGCTTCTTGGCGGTCGCAGTAAACTTGATAAGCGCATTGGCGGCAGACAGCCCGATCTTCGGTTAGCGGCCACTCGTTTTGAATGAGATGTACGTCAATCTGCCCCACAAGCTCCTGAATATCGGCCCAGTTTTGCCCGTGCCATGCCTGGCTGTAGCGGAGGGTGCGCGGCATGGCCGGGTCATTGACATACCAGTAGGTGATGGCTATGTGGTCGAGGTCAAGCTCATGTCCCAATGCTTGCCCGCTTTCGGCCAGCAGCGCTAGATAAAGTCGAGTTTGCCAATCGCGGCGCAAGTCAGATTCGCTTCGCGGTTTGCCTGTTTTCCAATCGAAGATGTGGGCGGCGCGTTGGTGGAGGACGAGGAGGTCGAAACGGCCGTTCAAAAAATGCCGTCCAATCGGAATCGTCAAGGTTCGCTCAGGGTAGGCTGTTCCTTCCGGTATTTGGAGGC
Organism: Chloroflexota bacterium; assembly: GCA_024275635.1. Classification (GTDB taxonomy): domain Bacteria; phylum Chloroflexota; class Anaerolineae; order Promineifilales; family Promineifilaceae; genus JACKCC01. The sequence continues at coordinate 15,514 of JAJRYT010000054.1, forward strand.
CGCTGCTCTGAAACAACGACCACCAACGGCGTGCCACCACATCCTCAATCGCTTCGGCGATAACCGGCAGGCCCAAAAAATGCCGCTCCAGCAGCCGGTGAAATATTTCGCCGCGAGTCCGCACCGTTTCCAGGCGCGCATCCAGCGGCACGGCCGGCCAGGGCAGCCGCCGCAAATAACGCAGTTGGAACCGCCGCTGGCAGGCCAGGAAAGTTGCCAGTCTATACCGGCTGAGGATGAGCGTTTCAGTCATGAGTTTGTTATGGCAACAACGGATAGGAGTAAAAACGATTCTTCGAAAATAGAGATTGAGAGGCTGAGGAACTGAGAGATTGAATCTTTCAGTTTCCTGTTTTCATTCATGGTAGTGCGCCGCGCCGCGTGTTGCCTCTTCTGTTCTTAATCCGCTCCTTACTTCCATCCGCTGTTGCCCACCAGCTTATTGCCAAATAACCCCATCCGGCGCACGCATGAAGAGAACAGGAATGGCCCAGAATATCTTGTCGTCATTGTCGAAATATGCGCCTAATCGGGCTTCGGTAACGGCCGTATCCAGCGGCTTCCCGTTTGCCAGATAATTATACAAATCACGAGTGAAGCCAACGGCCGTTGCATCCGGTATCTTGAACTGCATCGCAATTGCGGCCGGGACTCCAGCCCATAACAAACGAGGGGCAATGCCCATGATCGCTTCCCCTGTGCCAGGTACCGCCGTCTGGCAGGCATTCAATATAACAAGTTTTACGTCATTATTGCGGAGAAGCATATGCAAATCTTTGGCCGAAACGTGGCTGGTTTTACCAGCATTATTTTCCAATATAAGAGCGCCCTCGCCGCTCTTCAATAACTCGCCATGCCCGATGAAATGCAGAATATGCGGATCGTAAATTTCGATTTCACGCCGCAATCCCCGGCGAGTGGCATGATGTAAAACTTTGGTTTCAACTTGCCCGGCTTGTTTTAAGTCCGACAGGGCATCATTGATCCATTTTTCTTCCACTGCCGCATCCAGAGGCTTCTGGTCGCTTGGCCCGGCGGTGACGATCAAGATACGGACCTTTTCCGGCGCGGTAATGGGTTCGGGGATTTCGGCCGTTTCAATGTAGCGGACAAGCGGCGTATCATTGTTAAGAGCCAAAAAGCCTTTATCGTCAAAACAGTATTCCCAGGGGATTTTGCTTAATTCTGGCGCGTTGCGATCAATACGCAGCCGGACACGCAACCCCTCCTTTTTTTCTGCTTTAATCCTGGCCCGGCTTAAATTGTATAACTCCAACACTTTAGGCGGAAATAAAAACTCGCGGAGTTTTTGTCCCAATGTTTCGGCATCGGACAATCGCCCGATCCTTTCGCGCAGGAAATCAATCGCTTCTTCAAATTCCTCATCATCGGGTAACGTTTGCCAGGCGCTGCTATCGGTTTCGCCGTAACCTTGTTCCGAGCGGGCTGTGACGGGGTAACGGCCGTCTTCCTTCCGTTTCTCCCTGATGTGAATATCAAAATTGACGTATTCAGGCCGGTCGGCCGGTTTAGCCTGGGCTGTTCGGGCGGCGGGGGCGGTCGCGGCGGCGGCGGGCTGGTCATTTGCCGCCGCCGGGCCGCCAAATGGAGTCAGGTCAAGGTTGGGGACAATGGCATGAACGGCCGTTAATAACTTTGGAACTTCAACATGGCGCACCGCATACAAGACAAACTCCCGCGCCATCGCATTAGGGCCGGCGACGCCCAAATTGGCTATATCCATGCCGTATTCAAACCCCAATTTATTAAAAGCCTCTACGTTGAAATGGGCGGCCAACAATTTAACTAAATCTTTCTGCTGCTGGTGTGTAAGTAACATTTTCTTCCTCTGTATCTGATCTATTCCTAACCTAATCTAACATCACTACTCGTCATGCGCGGAGGACGGCCGTCTTCGTGCCGTTGTTCCACATGATGCAGCATCGGCAGGTGAGCTTCCGTTCCTTTAGCGCGTACCGTTCCCGCCAGTTCCTTGCCGTGCCCTTCCGCCAGCCGCTCAATAAACCGCATTGGATTGTAAACTCGTTTGTGGTCCACTTCTTTTTGCCCGGTCCAGGTATCCCACAACTTGTCCATCTGCTCCTCGGCCAGATTCATCTTAGCTTCGCGCCCCAGGCCCAGCGTGGCCCGCTGCGGCTGCTCGGTCGTTTCGCCCCACACTTCCCGCCAATGCAAGTCGGTACAGGCCAGCGTCACTTTGCCATCCTGACGCCGAATCAAAAAATCAAACCGTTCAGCATCCGGCACTTCATGACGGCCGATAAAAAAACCGCCGCCCACATTGGCATCCAGCCAGAAGAACCAGGTCCGCAGCGCCACATGCCATTCGTCAAAATAGAACAGCTCAAACGCAACTCCTTTCATATCCAGGATCGTCGGTTTGGTATCATCGGTAATCGTCGCTGCTTCCTGGCCCTGCCACTGCACCGACAGCGTCGTCTCCCGGCGCTGAATCGTTAACGGCAGCGCCCCGGCAGAAACATAACTCACATCGCGCGGCCACCAGCGCGGGTCATACACGGCCAGCCTGTCGCCCTCCGGCTGCCAAAATTCCGCCGCTGTCTCTTTCAGCCGAACGGCGTTGGCCGGGAAATTAGCCGGTTTTGCCAACTGCACCGGCAGCGAAGCAAAAACAGCGCCGCTTTTTTCGTTGTACGCTTCAATCGTCACCATCGCCGTGTCCGGCACATCTGGCCCAGTGTGGGTGACGTTGAAGAAAATGACGCTGACATCGCCTGCTTTCATTTCTGTGCATCGTTCAAATGCTTTCAAAACGTCTTTTGATTTCAAGCACGGCCCTGGCTCATGGCCGCCGCCCCAGCTAATAACGAATGCGTCACTGTCATCGGCATAAGCCCGAAAAATCCCGGCCTGGGCTTCGGCCGGGCGCACGCCGCGCGGTCGTATCCGCAGAGCCGGTGTCAGGGAACCAGTGCTGACTGTTAATTTCAGGGTGCGTGTACCCCAGGGCCGGTAGGTGAGTACGGCCGGTTCCGGCTGTTGATCCAGGGGAAAGGGGATTGTCTGAGATGTCATGAAACCTCCTCAAGAAAAACTATAATAGGGGCGGGGAACGGCCGTTCCCAATCTACAACCGCTGCCCAAAAGCATAAAATCCGCCTCCGCCAAATGTCAATACACAGGCGGATTAGGGTTATTCACAAACCAGGCAAAATAAACCCAAACCCCCAAAAGCGTCGTTGCCATATACAAAATATACGCCGCCCGCATAAACAGCTTGTAATTGTTAAACTTCAGCGCTTTAATCATCAATCCATTACCGCGCAGAACCACAAAATTGCCGAAAGTAAAAGCAAAAAAGCCAATCACGGCATGAAGCGTCGTAATCCAGTAAAAACTTTCCCCCAACCGCGCCGGAATACCCGGTGCGACAAAATCCCGGTATGGCAGAATCATGAGCCATACAACCAGAATAACATTCAAAACCGCTCCCGAAGTTTGAATCCAGCGATGCGCCTCATATCGTTGGCGCAAAGCCATCACGGCGCCAACCGTAAAAAGCGCGGCAACCAACAAACTAAGCAGCAGCGTCATATCCGCCGCCCAATTGGCGCTCGTCCCCAAAAAGCCAGAGCGATGTAAAAGTTCAGTCACAGCAATCTCCTCCGGCTCCCCGTCAGTTTGCCAGAGGATGGCGATCAATAATCAATGCGCTAATATTTTACTCAAAAACAGTTTTGTCCGCTCATGCTGCGGATTATTGTACAAATCATCCGGTGTGGCAATTTCAACGATCTGCCCCTCATCCATGAAAACTACCCGGTCAGCCGCCGAACGAGCAAAGCCCATCTCATGCGTCACCACAAGCATCGTCATCCCGTCCTTAGCCAGGTCGAGCATAACATCCAACACTTCCTTGATCATTTCCGGATCCAGCGCGCTGGTCGGTTCATCAAACAACATTACCTTGGGATTCATCGCCAGCGAACGAGCAATCGCCACCCGCTGCTGCTGACCGCCAGATAACTGACGTGGATACGAATTGGCTTTCTCTGGAATGCCCACACGCTCCAATTGCGCCATGCCGACGCGCTCCGCTTCTTCTTTGTCACGTTTACGCACCAGTTTCTGGGCAATCGTGACATTTTCTAGCGCTGTCAGATGCGGAAAAAGGTTAAACTGCTGAAACACCATACCTACTTCAGCGCGTACTGCGTTAATATCTGTCTCCTTATCTTCCAAATGGACGCCATCAATATAGACCGCGCCTTTAGTCGGAACTTCCAGATGATTGATACAGCGCAAGACAGTGCTTTTCCCGGAACCGCTAGGCCCGACGATAACAACCACTTCCCCCTGGCGCACTTGCAAATCAACATCAATTACCGCTTGTACATTGCCAAAATATTTATACAGGCCGTCAAGGACGATCCTATTACCACTTTGTTCGTTCATTTTATTTTGCATCTTGTCGTATCCTTCTTTCATACCAACGCAGCAACAAACTTAACACCAGGGTCATCGTCAAATAAAGAAACGTTAAAACCAGATACGATTCTCGAAAGCGGAATGGACTACCGGCATACAATCGCGCCTGTTGGGTGATGTCACGCACGGCCAGCACCGACACTAAGGAAGAATCTTTGAGCATGGCGATGAAATCATTCCCTAAAGCCGGTGAGATGTTGCGAATGGCCTGAGGCAGTATGATGTATTGCATCGCCTGCCTGACCGTCATGCCAACTGAACGGGCCGCTTCCATTTGCCCTTTGGGAATAGACTCGATACCGGCGCGGAAAATCTCGGCCAGGAACGCGCCGTAGATGATGGACAGCGCAGCGACAGCGCGTGAATTGGGCGAGATTGCCTTAACATCAAGCTTCAGTAGATCGGCCCCTTCGGGGACAACAACCAGGGCTAATGTAAAGATGAGGACGAGGGTGGGAACACCGCGAATAAACTCGATATAGGTGATGGCTATATTACGGATAATGGTATTGTGGCTAATGCGGCCTAATCCGGCGAATAAGCCCAGGATTATGGCGATGCCAAAGGCTGTTAGTGTCGTCCGCAAGGTGACGGCGATGCCATCTTTTACAAAAAGAAAAGCGGAGTTATATTCTTCGCCTACAGTAAGTAGAACGCCCATGAAGACAAGAAACCCAATGATTGCCAGCAGCCACCAAGGGAACTGCGCCCAGGCGTCGGCGGGCGTTTTCTCGCGTGCTTGCTGCTCTAATGTGGTCATAATACCTCCTGATGTTTAGGGGAACCGATGTGTACAAAATATACCTGATTATGGTGGGAAAGAAAAAAGCGCCAGACCGATGGGGGCCTGACGCTTCTTGTAAATAATGATAGGCTGCTAAATGTCCTATCGCGCTTTATTGATCGCCGTAAGCGCCGGGGCCAATGTCGTCGTAGGTGACGGTGAATTGTTCGGAGAAGTAGGCGTTAGCCAGTTCGTCCAATGTGCCGTTTGCCCCTAGTTCGGCCAGGGCCAGGTTGATGGGTTCTACCAGGTCGCTGCCGAGGGGGAAGATGAAG
>JAJRYT010000055.1 GCA_024275635.1 Chloroflexota bacterium
GTCAATGCAACTTTACTCGAGTACGAATATTTGAACATCGCATAAAAAGAGTGACATGCAAATATTATTTGAATACAAACCCACGCGGTCGAGTACGGTTTGGAAGCAATCTGTTAGGAATGTACAAAGTCGAGCTAAGTCAATGTTAGTATTTCACATGGCCTGGACAAACTAAGTAAGTGAGTAAGATTACTATAATTAAAATCAGGTTCATGGGACTCAAGGAGGAAAAATGAAACATTACGAATATTTTCAGATTTATAATTGGAAAAGTGAAAGAAATCTCTTCATAGTTTGTACAGATAAGAAAACTCTGGATTGGGCAACCGGTGAAATAAAGAAAACCAGCCCACGTTGTAGAATACAAGAATACAATGGTCCATACTCTCTTCGTTGTCAGAAAGTAGGTGGTGTTTGTACCATAATATTTTGGCAAATACTTGCGGAACTATGCCATAATGGATGGGAACCATTCGCAGCTGATGGGGACATCCAACACTTGCGTTTAGAAGTAACAAACTAAACATTCAAAAAAGCACCTTGAGACTTTTTTAATCCTAACAAAGTGAGTAACAGCATCCTCCTCAACTGGGCCATCATGGCCGTTTCCTTTTTTAATACGATCCTCCTGCTCTGGCTGGGCGCGACAGTCTTGCTCAATGCCGAGCGGCGGGATTGGGGCATCGGTCTGGCGACGGGCGGCTTGCTGTTAGGCGGCGCGTTTTTTGTTAGCCATACGGCCATTTTGGGGCTGTTCATCGGCGGGCATTTGGTGTCGGGGTATACGGCTATCATCAATGAAGGGCTGCTGGTCATCGGCCGTAACATGATCTTCTGGTGGACGGCCGGACTCGTCCCCGCCATCGCCTTACCCTTCGCCTGGTATCTCATCATGCTCTGGTACGGCGGTTTTTGGAATGAAAGAGGGACACAGAGCGGCACGGAGGAGATACAGAGTAGCACAGAGAGAACACAAAGAAAATCTGTGAAATCTGCGCTATCTGCGGATTCTTCCCTTTACCGGCGGCAGCGCTACCTGTTTTGGTTGGTGGTTGGGCTGCTGGTCAGCGGGCTGGGCGGATTGGGCATTGGCATCATCCTGCTGGCTATCCCTTCGCCAGAACTTATCAACCTGCGTATTTTCATCCGCTGGTCCATTGCCGGGATTCCGTTCATGGCCCTGGCTTACTCCGGCTACGTCGTCCTGTGCATTGCTTTGTCATTGGATGCGCTGCGCCGCCCTGGGCCAACCCCTCGTGTGATGGGGAATGAGGCGCGGCAAAGGGCACGGCCGTATCTCATTGCCGCTTCCCTGGCCCTCCTCCTTGTCAGCATGCTCGTCACCGGTGTCCTTCTCTGGGCCGTCCAGGCCACTCGCCACATGATGCTCTACCAGTTCTATGATCAAGCCATCGGAGTCCTGGCCTGGTTCGATTTAATCATCGCCGCCATCATCGGCGTGGTCATCCTGCTGCTGGGGCAGGCCGTTGTCTCTTACGAAGTGTTCACCGGCAAATCGCTGCCCCGGCGCGGCCTGATGCGCCACTGGCGGCGGGCGATCATTTTGGCCGCCGGGTACAGCATCCCTGTCGGCTTCAGCATCGCCATCGCCCTGCGCCCGCTGTACAGCCTCATTCTGACCACCATCCTCATGACCGTTTTCTTTGCCCTCTCCAGCTGGCGCTCTTACGCCGAACGGGAGCGGTACATTGACAGTTTACGGCCGTTCGTCGCCAGCCAGCGCCTCTACGACCAACTTCTCACCCCTTCCGCCCCGCCCGATGTGGACATCAGCGCCCCCTTCCGCGCCCTCTGCGCCGATGTGCTGGATGCGACGGTGGGCTATTTAACGGCCGTCGGTCCCCTGGCGCCCCTCGTCCCGCCCCTGGCCTACAACGCCGAAGCCATCCCCAACGTTACAGACTTGGTCAATGATTTTATTGAACCGCAAAGACGCAAAAGACGCGGAGAAAATGATACAATCTCTGCGACCTCTGCGCCTCCGCGGTTAAAATTATTAGAATCAACCCGCTATGGCGGCGCAATCTGGGCCATCCCCCTCTGGAGCGAGCGCGGCTTGATTGGCCTCTTCCTCCTCGGCCCCAAGCGCGACGGCGGTCTGTATACCCAAGAAGAGATCGAGATTGCCCGCGTCAGCGGTGAACGGCTTATAGATACCCAGGCCAGCGCAGAGATGGCCCGGCGGCTGATGAGCTTGCAGCGCGAACGATTGGCCCAGAGTCAGGTTATTGATCAGCGTACCCGCCGCGTTCTGCACGACGACATCCTGCCTACCATCCATACCGCCATGATCGCCTTAAGCGAAAGCGACGGTGGCAGCAGCGCCGTCGTCAACACCCTGACCGACGCCCACCGCCAGATTTCCGACCTGCTGCACGAGATGCCTACTATCACCGCACCCGAAGTGGCTCGCCTGGGCCTCGTCGCCGCCCTGCGCCGGGCCGTTGACAACGAACTGGCCCACGCCTTCGACGAAGTCGCTTGGCGCGTGACGCCCGACGCCGAAGAACGCGCCCAGGCCATTCCCACACTGACGGCCGAAGTGATTTTTTACGCCGCGCGAGAAGCAGTACGCAACGCTGCTAAACACGGCCGTGCCGAGGGAACAAATGATTTTTGCCTGCAAATTCAAGTTAACTGGCGCGATGGGCTGGAAATCATCATCGAAGACAACGGCGTTGGCCTGAGCGCGGCTTCGCCCAATGCCGGCAGCGGCCAGGGGCTTGCCCTGCACAGCACCATGATGGCTGTCATCGGCGGCGAATTATCAATGGACAGCTTGCCAGGGCAATATACACGAGTGACACTGCACTTCAGTAATCGGTAAGCGGATATCAGTAATCGGATAACCGTTTACCGATTACGGCCGTTACCCCAATCAAAGCTCTGCACAACCAGTATATTTGCCGCTTCAAGCCGCTCAAGCACAAACGGCCGAGCGTAATGTGTTACCAGGAAGCGGATAATTTCGCAATCGGGATACGCTTTCTTGACCGCCTCAACCTTTCTGTCTAGTTGATCAATGATCCGGTCCAACTCCTGGCCGCCATGCCGGCGCCCGTCAATTCGCAGCTTACTTTCACCTATAAAGCAGATGGAACGGCCGTCTTTTTCACCATGAGCAAGAAAATCAATTTCCTCGCCCTCAATTTCCGTGCGTATGACGCGGGTGCGAATGGCGACATCAAAACGCCTTTCCAAATAGGCGGGCAAGGCGCGATAGGCTTCATTTTCCAGGGCATAGCTCATGGTGCGCGACAATCCGCCCATCTCCTGTCCTAATCCGGTGACAACTTGAGTCAGTTGGCTCATGTTTATCGCCAGTTCCCCCATTCTGGTTTCGGTGCGTTGTTGCGCCTGGGCCAGTTCTTCCATCCTGGTCTCAGTGCGTCGTTGCGCTTGGGACAGTTCCCCCATTCTGGTTTCGGTGCGTTGTTGCGCTTGGGACAGTTCCCCCATTCTGGTTTCGGTGCGTTGTTGCGCCTGGGCCAGTTCTTCCATCCTGGTCTCAGTGCGTAGTTGCGCTTCCGCCAAATCTTTAACAATGCTCTTTAGCTCGTTGAAATCGCTGGTATTTACCAGATTGGTATATGCTTCCGTGATTGATTCGGCCAGGACGGACGCCTGTTTTTTATTAAATACGTGTTCAAAACGACGGGTGAGTGATGGAATGTTCGACATCATGTGGGTATTGTATCATAAAATCAGATGGCGCAGACGCCTTCTGTGTTAATCTACAGCAGCAATTCCTATAAATTTTTAACGGTTGCATCGGCGAAGGCCGACTTCGCCGACTGGGTTCCAGTCCATGTGGATGGACTTCGTAACCATTGCCACGAATTTATTCGTTACCGTGCCCGTTTCCGCCAATAACGCATAATCCCATCTACAGACATTGCCAACGGGTTGGCAGTCAAATAAGTCTGGATTAATGCTTCTGATAGTCCGGCAGCAGCAGCTCGTTCCCGGTTCCAATCCAGATAAGCGGCTACGATGGCGTCACGGTCCAATCCGGCTTCCATTTGCGCCCGTACAAATTCGGTCGAATCGTTAATCAATTGGCCGAGTTTATCCCAATGCGCATCTGTTTGCGGCGTGGGGCCAAAGTGGGTGGGGTAGATGGTGTCTACATCTACTTCTCGCAGCCGCTGAATGGTTTCCTGCCACACTTCTCGTTCAAATTCCGGCGGCGGCGCAGGTAAGCCGACCATGGGGCTGTCGGGAATTTTAATCCCGGCCGCATCTCCGGTAAAGGCCACAGTGCCTAACCGAAAAACGTGATGATGACGGGCATGGCCGGGCGTTTCCAGCGCCGTGAAGGTTAATCCGCCCGCATTAATCGTATCATTATCGTGAATAATGGTGACGTTTTCGGCCGGCGCCGGCAAAATTTTGCCCCAAAGTGTGTTCATTTTGTTGCCGTAAATGCGGGTGGCGCTGGCGATGAGTTTGGAAGGATCGATCAGGTGCGGCGCGCCGAAGTAATGAACGTAAATGCGCGCGCCTTGCTGCGCCCACCATCCGGCCGCGCCGGCATGATCGAAGTGGATGTGGGTGACCAGGACATGCTTGATGTCTTGGGGCGCATAACCGGCCGTCGCTAATCCTTCTAGCAGGGCGGGTAGGGTGGAACCGGGGCCGGTTTCGACGAGAACGGGGCCTTCTGGACCGGTGACGAGGTAGGCAGCGATGGCGTGGGGAACGTTTTGAAAGTTGAGGTCAATGGTCTGGATTTTCATGGACGAATATTAGCATAAATTTATTTATTTATCCCTAAAATGGGGGACTCTTTTTTCCGGGTGATTAGTCTGATAGTCTCATAGTTGCGTAGTCTTTTAGTCTCCACTCTTTTGTAGTATGTACCAGAGTTGGTAATGGTTGCGGGATTGGGGGTTTTGCCAGTAAATGGGGCTGGCTGTTTTGTGGAAAGCTTTTGCCGCGAGACGGCCGTTTTTAAAATACCGTTGGGGCTGCCAGGCGTCATCAACCGGGTTACGGCCGTTCCCCGTCATCCCTTTCATAAACAGGTCTGCCAGTTCACGGTTGATGCGTTTCTGACGGCCGCGCGGTAATTGGGTGTGCGGGCCGATATAATTGTTTGGTAATTGCCAGGCTTGATAAGTTGCGCCTTTACGGCCGTGTTTACCTTGCCAATCCGTCAAACGAAAACTCGCCCGGCCGTGCTGCCAGGCGGCTTCTTGCTCATTATGTTCAGTTCCTTGTGGGCCGACGGCAAAATTAAACTTTGTTTGAACCCGCGCCCGCTTTTCATATTGGCGCTGTGTGCGTTGATTCACACAGCTAATCCGGGCAATCGTGTCGCGGGCGATGGGGGCGGCGGGCTTGTCGGCTGAAGCCCGGCCGCTGTGGAAGCTGGCATAAAAATGGGCGCGCACCTGGCCCATTCCTTGCCGCAGCGCGGCCGCAGGCAGCGCCACCGGCCGCTGGCTTAACCGCCAGACACCCAGCGCGGCGGCCACTTTGGCCACAGAACGCAGCCAGATACGGCCGTTGTGCCGCTGCCAGAAAACGCCTTCCCCTTTAGTTAATAAATTGCGTAACTGCCGCCAGCCACAGACACGCAAATCAGACTCTTTTCGCGTCAATTTTTCTCTGGTCTCTTCGAGGCTGACCCAACCCCGCCCTACATTATCTATATGGCGCAGTAATAACCAGATGCGGCCCGCTGCCGCCTGCTCCTGCTGCAGCATGCCTAAAGCGACATCGGGATACAGTTTGCATGTTTGCAAGTTTGCAGGTTTACGAGTGTGCGGGGTGGCGCGTGTAGGAGGTGTTTTTTGACTTGCCAGCTTGCTGACTTGCTGACTTGCCGGCTTGCTGACTTGCTGTTTGCTAGTTCGCAAAACGGCCGTAACCGCGGCGCTCTCCCATCCTAAATGATTAGGAAGATGACTGATTACACGGGTGACTGATGAGGGGGAGGGGGAACGGCCGTGATCATCCCTTCCGGCAGGCGATCCCGTAACAACACGCTCGCCTTGCCGCTTCTCTCTTATAGCCAATAGCCGTTGTTGCGCAGCCAACAAAGCTGGCGACAACACCTGCTCCGGCTTACTCACTAGCTCCTCAACAATTCAGGCAACAGCAAAAACACAGGTTTACAAACCGGAATCATTGACAGTTCCCACTGCCTATGTTATGCTCTTACCCAAGCTGGTAAGCTATCTGGGGACACAAAATCCCCCTCCCCAATAAAGGGGCACTGTACTGTAGGTGTTGGCGGCACCAAGACAGCGAAAAACGATAGCTTGCTTGTACTAAGTAAGGCCAGGCGTAAATACGCTTGGCCTTTTTCTTTAGGTTATCTTGCTGACAAAAACACTGTCCCAAAACAAAGCCTGCAACAGCGCCTACACAGCAATTCAGAACATAAGCTTAACCTATAAACTATAAGAGATAGCCCTCCGCAATATAAACATATAAGCCAACTCTCAAAACAGTCTATCAGAGTTAATATACTATGTCAACAAATCTATAGGCTATAGATTACGAATAGGAAACGTCTATTACCGCAAGAAGTGTGCAAGGTGTCCGATATAAGCCACTTGACAACAGATTAAACCTTATATACGATATTGATATGAGTGAGAATCCTTTAGACTTCAACCATTACACACCCGACTGGGATCAAATAGGCGTTGTTGTGCCCCCGTTTACCATTGAGGCTGATCCCCGCTTCATGTACCTGTCCACGGAAACGCGGCGCGCGTTATCCAAAGTGAGTTACATGGTCGAAGCAGGGCAAGGCGCTTCCATCATCGTTGGCGAGATTGGCACGGGCAAAACAACCCTCGCATCTTGGTTCCATAGCCGGTATGATCGCCGCCCCGATTTCGCAGCTGCCAAAATAGATGAATCGCCCAAGAAAAGCGGCCTTCTTTTATTACGTCGTATTGCTGCTGAATTTGGCTTGCGGACCCGTCGGGCGACCGAAGACCAACTCAATGAATTCCGGGCTTTCCTCGTAGAACAAAGCGCGGAGGGGGTATTGCCTCTCATCATTATTGATGAGGCCCATGAGCTTGGCCCAGAACAATTCATTGAATTACGGCGGCTCCTAAACTTCCGCGATCCGCGAGGAGGGAAAGCGTACCAACTTGTACTACTTGGCCGTCCTGAATTAGATATCAACTTGCGTGAAGTACCTGATTTCAACGATCGGGTAGCTACACGCTCCTCCCTTGATCCACTTACCCCTGATGATACCAGAGCTTTAATCGAGTATCGGCTTCTTGCTGCTGGCCGTGATTCCAAACAAGATCCTCTGTTTGCTGATGATGCCATTCTCCCCGTTTGGCGTGAGACAAGAGGATACCCGCGTAGTATTTGTTTGCTGTGCTTGCATCTGACTCTGGAATTACTCATATCTGATAGCAATCAAATTGACGCCGCATTTGTCCAACATTTCTTGGACACCCATGACGGCTATCGCCAGGCTACGGGATAAACCAATTAAATGAGTACCAGTAAGATCAAGAAAAAACGACAAGCCAGCACGTTGGCCGCATTACTTGAAGAAAAACCAAAACGCGGCCGTCCGCCACGAGCCGTGAGCCGCCAAAACGTGTATGTTGCCTTGTCCCAAGAACAGAAAAAAAAAATGACTGAATTAGCAACACAACTGCCTGAGGGATTGTCTCGGGCCGATTTGCCCGATTTAGCCATCTCTATCCTTTCCGCTCGTTTTGAGGCGTTACGTCAAGCTGTTGCTGATCGTGAGCGAGAAATGCCGGAAGGTATAACTGATTTGGAGTCTCTCTACCTTCTTTGGGATTTGCCGGTACAAATCAAAGAGGATGAATCAAAGTGGACTTCAATTCGAGTATCCCCCCAACAAGCGATAGAATTGGGGCGCATTCATGGCACGCTTAATGCCGTATTTGGTGCCAACCGTAGCCAGACATTCAGCTTGGGACTCGTCCTGTTAACTCACTTCATGGCAGACGAGTCGATCTCAGATTGGCCTACTTCGATGACATTAAGTGGATTACGCAAAAAAATACACAGTATTTACTTATGAGTAACTCATAAGTAAATATAAAAAAATGCTTAAGTTTGAGCAAGCCAGGAAGCAATCAATTGAAGACTCGCGACTAATCTTTCGTAATTTTGTAACAACATGATTTGAGTTATAAGTAACGTCGTGGGGGTATTTAAGGTGGTGCAGTCGAGTGATTACGGTAAAAAGACCAATTTCAAAATTGGTAGACGAATTCCTTGACAATATGCAATTCCCTGGCTATAATCCCGTCTGTAGTTGAATGAAATGATGTCGTTGTCTTTTGAAGGCAAAACATCAAAACAAGATATGAATTGAAGCGCAAAAAAGACAGAGATTTCAGCGAATTACCTCATCGCGGCTCTTTTTCGGGCCGTTTTTTTGTGCCTAAATTTTTGCTTGACAATGTGCTGAGTGATGTTATAATCTTTGGCTCGCCTGTACTTTGACAATTGAATAGTGACAGAAACAAAGCAAGCAAAAGCTTGGGCCCTAATTAATAACTTGAAAGTAGTTCCGTTTAATAACGGAAAAAATTCTCTACGGAGAGTTTGATCCTGGCTCAGGATGAACGCTAGCGGCGTGCCTAATGCATGCAAGTCGAACGGGATCCTTTGGACTCGTCTAAAGGTGAGAGTGGCGAACGGGTGAGTAACACGTTGGTGACCTGCCCCAGAGAGGGGGACAACCACTGGAAACGGTGGCTAATACCCCAGATGTCATTGTGTTTAGAAAGCAATGACTAAAGCTCCGGCGCTCTGGGAGGGGCCTGCGGTCCATCAGCTAGTTGGTAGGGTAATGGCTTACCAAGGCAAAGACGGATAGGGGGCGTGAGAGCGTGGCCCCCCACACTGGTACTGAGACACGGACCAGATACCTGCGGGTAGCAGCAGCAAGGAATATTGCCCAATGGACGAAAGTCTGAGGCAGCAACGCCGCGTGGAGGATGAAGGCCTTCGGGTTGTAAACTCCTTTTCTGGGGGAAGAGAAAGGACGGTACCCCAGGAATAAGTCTCGGCTAACTACGTGCCAGCAGCCGCGGTAAAACGTAGGAGGCGAGCGTTATCCGGATTTATTGGGCGTAAAGCGCATGTAGGCGGTTTTCTAAGTCGGACGTGAAAGCTCTCGGCTCAACTGAGAGAGGTCGTTCGAAACTGGGAGACTTGAGGGTGGTAGAGGAGAGTGGAATTCCCGGTGTAGTGGTGAAATGCGTAGATATCGGGAGGAACACCAGTGGCGAAGGCGGCTCTCTGGGCCAGCCCTGACGCTCAGATGCGAAAGCTAGGGGAGAGAACGGGATTAGAAACCCCGGTATTCCTAGCCGTAAACGATGTCAACTAGGCGTAGGGGGTTATTGACCCCTCCTGTGCTACAGCTAACGCAGTAAGTTGACCGCCTGGGGACTACGGCCGCAAGGCTAAAACTCAAAGGAATTGACGGGGACCCGCACAAGCAGCGGAGCGTGTGGTTTAATTCGAGGCTACGCGAAGAACCTTACCAGGGTTTGACATATGCGTGGTAGTGATTCGAAAGATGAACGACCCTTCGGGGAGCGCATACAGGTGCTGCATGGCTGTCGTCAGCTCGTGCCGTGAGGTGTTAGGTTAAGTCCTGTAACGAGCGCAACCCTCGTCGTTAGTTATATGTGTCTAACGAGACTGCCGGTGATAAGCCGGAGGAAGGTGGGGATGACGTCAAGTCAGCATGGCCTTTATATCCTGGGCTACACACACGCTACAATGGCCGGTACAATGGGTAGCCAAGTCGCGAGACGGAGCCAATCCTCTAAAGCCGGTCTCAGTTCGGATTGTAGGCTGCAACTCGCCTGCATGAAGTCGGAGTTGCTAGTAAACGCGCGTCAGCAACAGTGCGTTGAATACGTTCCCGGGTCTTGTACACACCGCCCGTCACGTCATGGAAGTTGGCAA
>JAJRYT010000056.1 GCA_024275635.1 Chloroflexota bacterium
CGTACCGGCTGACATCGAAGTGTGTGATGGGGCCGATTCCGGAACGGCCGTTTAACAACCCATCCCAACTTTCCGCCGCCGTATGCCCAATCGGACTCATTGCCCCCACCCCGGTGATGACGATACGCGGCCGGCCGCGAGAGTCTAAGTATTTATCCATGAATTACCCTTGGTAGGGATGAGGGATGAGGGATGAGGACTGAGTAAGGAACCGCCCTACTCGTTCCTCACTACTCATTCCTCAGTCCTTACTCCTCATTCCTCACTACTCATCCCTGTTCTTATCGCCTCCACCACTTTCTTTTCCACGATCCGCCGTGCCTGGCCGATGGCTTGCTTCATGGCATAAGCGTTGGAGCCGCCGTGAGCCACAATCACCACGCCGTTCACGCCCAGCAGTGGCGCGCCGCCCACTTCATCCGGGTTCAGGCGGCGGCCGACCCGTTTGAAAGCGGGTCTGGCGAGCAAGCCGCCCAGGATAGTCAGCGGGCTGGCTTTGATTTCGCGGCGGATCATATTATTCATGTAGCTGGCAATCGCTTCGGCCGTTTTGATAATCACATTGCCGGTAAACCCATCCGTGACGCCGACATCAGCCGCGCCTTGCATGAATTCTTTGGGTTCAATGTTCCCGATGTAATTCAAGCCGCTGGCTTGCAGCAGGGGAATGGCCTCCTTGATGAGCGCATTTCCTTTGCCCTCTTCTTCGCCGTTGGAGATAAGGGCAACACGCGGATTTTGAATGCCTAATGCGCGCTCGACATACAGGCTGCCCATCAGGCTAAATTGGAGCAGATATTCTGGTTTGCAGTCGGCATTGGCGCCATTGTCGATGAGTAACGGCCGTTCCTCAATCGGAAATATCACGCCCAGCGCCGGCCGTTTGACGCCCGGAATCCGCCCCAACCCCACCTGGCGCAGCATGGCCACCGCCAGCGCGCCGCCTGTGTTTCCGGCCGTCACAAACGCATCTGCTTCACCCCTTTTAACCAGACCTATGCCCACGTGCATCGAAGAATTCGGCTTCCCTTTAACTACTTTTGAGGGCTTGTCAGTCATCTCTATCTTTTGTCCGGCATGTTGGACTTCGATAGATAAACCAGACGTATCCAGTTTGGCTAATTCGGTCTCAATTTGCCCCTGGTCGCCTACCAGAATGATGGTGTCCTTAAATTCGCGGGCGGCCAGCGCCGCCCCGGCTACATCCGGCGCCGGGTGATCGTCGCTCCCCATTGCATCTACCACAATTCGCATAAATTTCTCGCTTTTTTCATATCAAGTTAGATGAAACGCTGATTCTATCGGTGGGCCAATGTTAAGTCAAAAACCAAGCAGCCTGACGATTGGTAACCGTTCAGACCCTAAGGGTTTTTTGGCCCCATATCATGAGGCTTTCAGGAGTAAAACCCTTAGGGTCTTGGTAGCCCTCTGAACGCTGACGACGATTGCGGCGCACGAAAAGTTATGCTATCATAACCATAACATTATTTATGCTATATCGAGGCTTATCATGAAACGCACAACCATCATGGTCGAGGAAGACCTGCTTTACGAATTAAAACAAATCGCCCAGCGACAAAATAAATCCACCTCCAGCGTCATGCGGGAAGCGTTGGCCGTTTATGTGGCTGAACAGCATAAAGCCGCGCCGCCGGAGAATCCGCTGCTGTCCATCATCGGGTTAGGGTCAAGCGAAGAGATAATGGATTTATCAGATGGCAAAGACGAAGAATTGCTGCGGGAAGGATTGCACCCCCTTGACGGCTGGAGCTTGAAAGATGACAGCGATAGTTGACACAAATTTCCTCGTCTCATTGACCAACCCCAAGGATCGCCATCACGAAACTTGCGCAGCATTGGCACGCAGTTTGCAAGAAAGGCTCGTTGTGCCTTACGTGGTTTTGCCGGAAGCGACGTATCTGATTGACAAATACCAGGGACATCGCATTATGCGGCAATTTATGCAACGAATGATGCAGCCTGCCTGGAATTTTGAGCCTTTGCAAGGCAGCGATCTGGTGCGCGTTTCCGCTATCCTGGAAAAATATCACGATCTGAACCTGGATTTTGTGGACGCCGCTATTGTGGCCGTTGCCGAGCGCTTGACTATATGCCGGGTGTTGACGTTGGATAGGCGGGATTTCAGAGTGATACGGCCGTCTTACTGCCCCTCCTTTGAATTATTGCCTGAAATCTAAACGACCAGCCCACAAAAGCTCCCTGGTTATGTTAACATCTCCCACCGTACTTTAGACAGCAGATCAGCCAATTCGCCCGCCAGTAACCCACTGTCGCCGGGATACAACTCCGCCGCCGCCGCGTGCCAGTAACCGCCCAGAACGGCCGCTTCATACCCTTCCACCCTTTGCGCCAACAAGCCAACAATCACCCCGGCCAGCACGTCGCCGCTGCCGGCCGCGCCCAGCGCCGGGTTGGCAAAAGGCAAAATATGCGCCTGCCCACCCGGTTCAGCCACGACCGTGTACGCCCCCTTCAACAAAACGATATGCCCCCAGCGCGCCGCCTGCTCCTGGGCCACGGCCACCCGATCCAACTGCTTCAGTTCCGCCAGCGGGACGCCCATCAACCGGGCCATTTCGCCGGGATGCGGCGTGAGGATGGTGCGCGGCGGCAGTTTTTGCGGCCAATCGGGTATTTGGGCCAGCAGGTTCAGCCCATCGGCGTCAATGACCAGCGGCGGTAATTGACCAGCAGCTAACAGCGCTTCCATGAAGCCCATCGCCTTGTCTAATCCTGGCCCAACCAACAGCGCTTTGGCCTTAACAGTCTTGTGCAGGGATTGGAAGCTGGCGGCTCCCAATGTATCTTCGTCGGGGATGGGCGGGTAGGTGGCTTCGGGCAAGCGCCCGGCGACGGTAGCGCGGATTTTCCCCGGCACGGCCAGGGCGACCAACCCGGCCCCGACGCGGTAGGCAGCGCGTCCGGCGAGCATGGGGGCGCCCCAATAATGGCCTGATCCAGCGGCGATGAGGGCGGCGCCAAAGGTGCCTTTATGACCATGTAACGGCCGTTTTGGTAAATGCGTTCGGGCAAATTCGGCCGTAGCCAGTTCCAGGTTCACAGCCGCCACTGCCGGTAAATCAGTCGAGATGCCAATGTCGGCCACGACCAGTTCACCACAAGCCGCCGCGCCGGGAAAGATGAAATGCCCCCGCTTCGGCCCGGCAAACGTCACTGTCAAATCGGCTGGAATGGCTAGCGCATCCAGCACGCCGGTGTCACAGTTCAAGCCGCTGGGGCAATCTACTGCCACGATGGGGAGCGCGAAAGGGTGAGCGGGTGAGGGGGTGAAGGGGTGAGCGGGTGAAATCAGTGGCTCATTTCCTGGCGCGGCGGTGGCTTTCCGGTTATTGACGGCCGATTTGACCTGTTTCATCAACCGGGCTAGTTCGCCTCCGATGGGCCGGGTTACGCCGGTTCCCAACAGGGCGTCAATGATCAGATCGGTCATGTTGAGGCGCGTGCGCAGGGCGCGATATCGCTGGTCAAACCCGGCTTCGATGACGAAGAGACCCCTCTGCTGAATTTGGGCGAAGTTGCGGTCTTTTTCAGGATCGCGGGGGCGGTAGAGATAAAAAGCAACATCAGCCCCGGCCTGCGCCAGGTAACGCCCGGCAACCAGGCAGTCGCCGCCATTGTTGCCTGGCCCAACCAATACCAGGATATTTTTTCCTTCGACTGGATAGCGTTCGATGATCGCTTTGGCAACGCTGCGGCCGGCGGTTTCCATCATTTGGTCATAACTGTTGCCGGCGGCGTCACTGGCTTTTTCAGCGGCGACCATTTCGGCAACAGTGAAAATTTTAATTGTCATGAATCCCTCCGGGTTAGATAGAGATAGGGACAGAACTTCTCCTACCTCTGTCTTCTGTCTCTAAGGTAACGTGCGTAATTAACTTAGCGCTTTGGTCATCCATATTCCATTATCCGTATTCCGTAATCCGTAATCCGTATCGTGTCGGAATACGGTTTACGGAACACGGAACACGGTTTACGGAACACGGAACACGGAACACGGAACACGGAACACGGGACACAGTTTACAAAAACCGGGAAGTCATTCCCGAACGCTTCCTAATAATTCCCTGCTGCCAATACCATTTTAGCGTTTCTGCAACGCCAATGGCAAAGGGAGTGGGGGTGAATCCTATCTCTTTTTGGGCTTTGGCGGTGTTGATGCGCCAATCCTGGAAAACGTAGGGGGCCATATTGATGGGGTAAAAGGGTTCGCGGCGGGTGATGCGGGAAACGGCCGTCCACACCTGCGCCAATGTCAGCACGACCCAGGCAGGCATAGTCACTCGCCACCGCCTGATTCCGGCCAGTTCACTGATAATGGCGTTGGCCTCGTTGTGGGAGAGGGACTGGCTGCAAATATTATATACCTCGCCGGGCTGCCCCCTGGTCAGAGACAACAAAATCGCCTGGACAACATCGGGGACAAACACCGGAAAGGTGATGCGCCGCCCGCCGTTGACTTTGATGCGCCAGCCGTGTAAAGGTTCTTCGATGAACAGCCGGTTGAAGGCGTAGCGCCCCCAGGGGCCGTAAAAGGCGCCGGGACGCAGAACGATAACGGGTAGACCGTACTTTTCATGATAAGCGAGCGCCATCTGCTCGCCCTCATACTTGGTAAGCTGGTAGGGTTCCTGGGGATGGCAGGGAGTCGCTTCGTCAATGAGTGCGCCCTGTGTACGGCCGACAACAACAAGGGTGGAGATATGGATGAAACGCTCGACTCCAGCGGCAACGGCCGCATCCAGTGCTGCTTTTGTACCGGCGACGTTGGGCCGCCAAAAATCGGCCATGTCTCCCCAAAAGCGAAAATGTCCGGCGGCGTGAATGACCTGGCGGCAGCCTTGACAGGCATTCAGCACAGCGCCGGCGTCGCTAATATCGTCAGCATAAGCCAATTCCACACCTAACTGTTGTAAAAAGGTTGTGTCGCTGGTGGGACGGACTAACGCCCGAATGGAGAAGCCGGCCTCCTTTAAGCGGGGAACCAAATTATGCCCCAGGAAGCCGGTGGCCCCGGTGAGAAGGATCATGGGATACTACCTTAAGAAAACAGCCAATAATCAATTGCAAATTGCCAACAAAGCGTATGCCGTTCATTGACAATGAACCATTGATTATTGGCCCTTGAGGATGAAAGCGCCCCAGGAGGGACTCGAACCCCCAACCTACGGTTTAGAAGACCGTTGCTCTATCCCTTGAGCTACTGGGGCGTGCTTCCCGCTAATTTTAATGGTCAATAGATGGGGCGTCAACCAACAGACTTTTTAGAGATGAGGGAGAGACGGCCGTCGCCAATCCAATCCAACAGGCTGTCCATATCTGGCAGAATCTCATTGGCGGTAAATTTGATGGCCCAATGATGAATGTGGGGTGTCACAGCAATAATGTATACACCAGACCGGTAAGCTTCCCACATCTCCATCGCCGTTCCCATACTCACTTTGGGCAGGTAAGCGATCAATAAATCGGCTTCCCAGGCCTTCTTCGTCAGCGTCAAAAATGTGTGGCGGGCTTGAACTTCATCATAATTGACGCTGTTTGGGTTTAAGGCGAAGGGGTCCGTGATTGTCACCTGGGGAACGGCGGCTTGTAACGCCTGGGTGATTTGTGAACGGTAATCCTGATTATCTATTTGGTCATCACGGCGTTCGCCTTGCATGACACCGGCTATAAAAACATGCATCCGTTTTCCTTTTCTGCCAGCCGTGTAACAAGAAACAGACCGCAAAGGCGCAGAGGATGCCAGGGGAATAAACAAAAAGAGGCTCTCTGTGTTCTTTGCGCCTTTGCGGTTAAACTTTCCTAATTTACAACAAAAACGGATGATGTCATACACCACCCGTTCTGTCCGCCTGCGTTGGCGCTGACTGACGAATTCTTGATTTACGATGAACTAATTTCAGGCATCTTCCAAAATCGGCCGTATACCCTGGTAAACACGCGGGCCGCCTAATGTTTTAAGAACCACATCAATCGGTTTTTTAACCTGTCGCGCCAATTCCCGCGCCGTTATAGGCTCGTTGGCATTGGCCAATAACACGCAAAAGATAGCGTCTACCATGGATGTATGCAGCATGAAATCTTTCGGCAATTGACTGAAGTAGGTTTGCACAATGTATTGGAAGCCATCTACCTGCCGTACTTGTCCGGTCTGGGAGTCTACCAGATCAACAAGCTCGCGTTCCATATCCAAGGTGGCTTCATCGGTAATGGGCAGGCGGGTATATAAATAAGTTTTAATATCCAGGTCAGACTTTTCCCACCAATCATAATCCACATAGAATTTGGTGTCTGGCGTGGATCGGGCGCGTAATATCGCTTTTAGTTTGGGGCGCGGATTAGACAACTTTACTCCTTTTATGAACGGCTAATCACCTTTTTGCCAATGGGTTTGATCAAACTGCCAGTAATGATCGCCAACGGATTGGAAAGCGGGATGACGTACTAATTCGGCAAAGAGCGGGCCGGGCGGGACGCGGCGCAGCATATTAATGGCGCTGTAAAGGGTTTTGGCATGAACGGTGTTTTGAGGGTTGGCTTCGGCTAATTCCGGGAATATTTCGGCTAACAATGAGGCAACAGATCGCTGATGGGTATCGGCGCGCCGCCAGAGGGCGTCAATGGCCGCAATAACGTCTGTGCCGACGATCATCAAGTCATCAAAGCCGCAGCCAACGGAACGGCGTTTGAGGTCAAATTTAATGCGGTTGTCAACGGCCGTTGCCAAACGAACCCATTCCCGCTGGCTGCGACGGCGATCATAGCCTAATGAGATGACGCCCGGTTCCGGGCCTGGCTGCATATGAACAAACCCGCCGATCGGGATACTGTTTTCTTCATACCATTCACCCAGACCATAAATGTATCTCTGTTCTTGCACAACCGAACCGACAATTTCAGCGCCGGTTTGGTCGTCTATGAAAACGACTCGTTGGCGTGGGGAATTGCTGGGGGGGAATAACGGCCGTATCCGGGCGCTCAACGGAATGACTCCCGACCAACGATGGGGATACAAAAGGGTAAATACAACCGTCTGCGGCTTAGTCACACCCTCGATTTGTTCCGCAGGCAGGTCAGACCATTCATCATCCAATTCTTGTTCTAGCAGCCGTAGTTGGGGACTGAGAAGCGCCCGGTCATAGGGGATGGGCGAATAACGGAGACGTTCCGGCGTTTCTTTTACGCCGTTTGGTTCCATCCGGCGCAGGAACCAGGCGATATGGTCGCGCGGGGCCACTTCGTCAAAACGATCATCTTGAAGTAGCTTGTAGTTGAGCGAGAAGGCTTGAACTTCTGGGTCCAGGCTGGGATCCATATCCAGGTGAGGGGCAATTTCATTTACAGTTAGCGGTCCACCAGCGCTCATTTCTAAAATAGCTTCGCTCAGGTGTAAATGGCCGATGTTGACTTCGGCCATGATCTCTTTAACGAACCATTGTCCGCTCAAGTGAATGAAACTGTCATGCTCTTGCAACGTCCGGAATGTTGTTTCGGCAACGGCCGTTTCATACAGCGCGTACAATTCATCCAGGTCGACTGGCAGCCCGCCGCCGATTTCAGCCATGTCCTCTGTGTTGAGAGGGTGGTCAGTATCTAACCCGGTCGCAAATTCCAGCGTTTTCTTACCCATATCGGCGGCAATAACTGTAAACTTGCCATACTTGGGATTATACCCCTCGCGGACGGCCGTTACCGTACCATGCTGATATTCTAAAGCAGGGAAGACCAATTCATCACCCGTCTCATACGTCTGCTTAGGCTGATAAATCATGCGTCCGGCAAGCTGTCGAGCCACTTTGTTTTGTTCTTCTGCTACGCGATGGGCAATAATGACACGGGCAATTTGTTCTGTTGTTTGGGGGCGTTCAACATCCAGGAAGTGGTTATAAATTCGTTCAATATCGGAATCTGTGAGGGCAAATTTTGTCCCCCAGTATTCTGGTCTCTGTGTTTGCGGTTGAATCATCCGTCTCCTCTATCACGGGAAAATCTATTGGCGAGGTTGTTACCCTAACCTTAAAAATTATACCAATTGTAAGGCAGACCCGCCACTTTCATGAGAGACGCCAGTTCAAGACGCATCTTCTGCCGCTGGCCTGGGTTGTAACCTGTGTTATGAGCGGCAAGCAGCAACCCGTACAGTCGCAGACTTGCCCATTTGCGGAGGTATTATGAATCAAACAAAACGACGTGTGGTTATCACTGGGCTGGGTACTTACAACCAGTTGGGGAATGATGTCGAGACCACCTGGACGCACATTGCACAAGGTCAAAGCGGCATTGGCCCCATCACCCGGTTTGACGCCAGCAATTATAAAACCCGGTTCGCCGGCGAGGTAAGAGGGTTCGATCCGGAGGCATTGTTTGGCCGCAAAGACGCCCGGCGTATGTCACGGGTTTCTCAATTGGCATTGGCGGCCACGGAGCAGGCGCTGGCCGATTCCCAACTCAGCCTTACGGAAGCGCAGAAAGACCAGATTGGCGTCATCATCGGCAGCGGTATGGGCAGCATGGAGCCGATTATTGATAATGTGAATACGTTGAATGAGAAGGGACACGGCCGTGTCAGCCCCTTCTTTGTACCTATGATGCTGGCGGACACACCGGCGGCGATGATTTCTATTGCTTACGGCTTGCGCGGGCCAAATATGTCCATTGCCACTGCCTGCGCTACCGGCAATAATGTCATCGGCGAAGGCGCCAAAATCATCCAGCGCGGCGCGGCCGAGGTGATGGTGGCCGGCGGCGCGGAAGCGGCTATTTTGCCGGTGGTGATGGCCGGGTTTAGTGTGATGAAGGCGCTGTCCACGCGCAATGATGCCCCGGAGCGGGCATCGCGCCCCTTTGATTTAAATCGGGATGGGTTTGTGACGAGTGAAGTAACGGCCGTTCTCATCCTCGAATCATTAGAACATGCGCGGGCGAGAGGCGCCCACATCTACGGCGAGGTGCTGGGCTACGGAACCAGCGCCGACGCCTACCACATTTCCATGCCCGCCGCTGACGGAGCCGGCGCTGTCAAAGCGATCCGGGCTGCTTTGGACGATGCCAGCCTGGAACCAACCGACATTGATTACATCAACGCCCATGGAACCAGTACGCTGCTCAATGACAAAGGGGAAACGGCCGCTATCAAAACCGTCTTTGGCAAACAGGCTTACAACATCCCCGTCAGCTCCACCAAATCCATGCACGGCCACCTGCTGGGCGCGGTTGGCGTGCTGGAAGCGCTTATCTGTCTGCAAAGCATGGCCGCCGGGCTGCTTCCGCCCACCATCAACTACGAAACCCCCGATCCCCTTTGCGATCTGGATTACGTACCCAACAGCGCCCGCAAAGCAACCATTAACACCGCCATGTCCAACGGCTTTGGTTTGGGCGGTCACAATGCAACGATTATTTTGGGGAAGTGGGCAAGTTAGCGTGTTTGCAAGTGGGCAACTCGTAAACCTGTACACCTGCCTGCTTGTAAACTCATTACATCTCCCCAATCCGCCGCAGCTTTCTTTCCAGGTCGCGGGCTGTGCCGGCCATTCCTTCATCAACATGAGGATAGGTCAACCAGGCGAGCATGAAACCAAACAAACCGCCAGTGAAAACACGCAAAAACGGGGTACTCTCACGCAGCGAGAAGATGTTTTGAACGGTTGCCATAAAACCCACGGGAACAGAACCATCCAGAGGGGTAGACCAATAGCCAAATAACTGGCTAAAGCCATCTAAGCCAATTGGCCCCATACCCACAATGAGAAAAACTAAAAATGGCATTGGTTTAATGTGAAAGCGGCGGCGCAGCGCGGCATACAACAATCCGGCTATTAGCACAAAGCTGTAAATTCCCATATCCCGTTCGCATAATGCCATCTTGTAGCCCATCTGCGCATTACCGCGGAAAGCGCGGGCAGCGTAGGTGAACTTGACCCAGTTGGCAGGATCAATGCCAGCAAATTCGGGGATATTGTTCAGGTAAGACTCAATGGGCTGTAAACTGGTTCCGGCTAACTGGCGGGGGTAGGCAGGCTGCTCGCCAAACAGAAAGAAGGAGCGGGACGCCATCTGGTGGCACATGGGACTGTAAACGAGGTAAATGCCGCGGGCGGGAGCGGTTAGTCCGGCGTTCATGAGGATGGGCGCCAGAATGGGCAAGCCCACGTAAACAGCAATCAAAATGTTAAAAGCGGCTAACCAATGACGGCTGAAGTTGTAGATAAATTTGTCAATGTGAATGACAAGTGAGCGCTGCCAGCCAGTGACGGGCTGTTTGGGAGATGAGGTTGCCATAAATTATCCTTTGTCGGGGATGATATCGGCCAGGTACGCTTCGATTTGGGGTTCGGTCATCATGCCCAGGTGAACGGCCGTTACCATCCCATCCCGGCCAATAAAATAACTGGTAGGGTAGTTGGCGACATTGTACAGCCGCGCCACCTCTCCCGCCTCATCCAACAGTGGCGTGAAGGTCAAATCCATCTCGTCATAAAAAAAAGCGCGTACCGTAGCCGCCGATTCTTCCCGATTGAGCGCTAAAATAATAAGGCCGTCAGCTTGATGCTGGTCATAGACTGCCTGCAAATCTGGCATCTCAACACGGCAGGGGGCGCACCAGGTAGCCCAAAAATTGAGGAGGACTGGCTGGCCGCGTAAATCGCCCAGACGCAGGGGACGGCCGTCAACATCATTTAAGACAAAATCATGCGCCGGGCGACCGGGTTGAAGCGAGCCTCTGGCAGACACTCCTCCAGTTGAGGATGTTCCCAAAGATGAGATTTGCGGCAAAAATGAGGCGTCGTCAGGATTCCGGTTAAATAAATTACCGCCAAAGATGAGCAAGACCAGCGCCAGCCCAATTAGAATCACGCCGCCGAAAACAGCGAGGGGATGACGGCCGTTTTCACCTTTCGTCTCCAACCCATCTTCACCAGACATATGCCACCGCTCAATTGAACAAACCAATCAGCCACTCTTCCTGGACAGCCAGCCACTCGGTCAGCCCCGGCGGAATTAAATTATTAAACAGGGCCAGCCTCGCTTCCAACATCAAAACACCCATCAAGATAAAGAGGGCGCCGCTGACCAGTTGGGTGGTATGCAAATGCACCGTCGTGCGCCGCTCGCCGGTGCTGGTGAAGACCCATAACACAGCCCCTAAAATGGCAACTGCCAGCAAGCCGTACTCGTGAACGGCCGTAAACTCTTGCCCGGCAAAAACGCTGAAATTACGGAACGCATATTCCACCATGGCTACCAGAATCCGCCAGATAGCCAAAGCCCATACCAGAGCGACCACAATCATATGCGTGTTCCAATCCCAGCCCTTACCTTTCAGCGCCCGCCAAAACAAACTTTTACGGCTCATCCGGCCAAAGAACGTAGATACGACCAACAGCGGCAGGCCCAGTCCCAGCGTATAAATAAACAGCAGCATCATGCCCCGCCACACCGACGTCGTCTGCGCCGCCAAGGTCAACACCGAACCCAAAATCGGGCCGACACAGCTCGACCAGCCCACGGCAAACGTCAAGCCAAACAAGTAAGAGCCGCGCACATTGGCGCTGTGCGGCTGCGCCCCCACTTGTTCCACGCCGCCAAACCCCTTCCCCAAAAAGCTCATCACGCCAAAAACAATCACAACGGAACCGCCTACCAGCAAAATCAAATTTTGACTCTGCAAAAGCACGCGCCCCAGGATAAACCCGGCCGCGCCAAACAGGCTAAATGTCGTTCCCAACCCCAACATAAAAGCCAATGTGTTGGAAGCGATCTGCGAACGGCCGCTCTGAAAGGCAAAGGCAAAATAAGCGGTCAAAACCGGCAGCGTGCAGGGCGAGACAAAGCTCAGCAAGCCGCCGGCAAAAGACAAAAAAGCCAACACAACAAACGGTTGGGTCTGGATGCCAATGGCAAATTCGTTGGGATTAGGCCGAATCAATGATCCCAAAATTAAAAAAGCAATCACCAGCCCTACGACTACCAGCAATAGCCGTTGGCCAGTGGATAAAGAACGCTGTGATAATGTTGTAGAAGATTGTTCCATAAGTTTGTCTCTTACACGGAGATTGGTTCAATCTCTAAGATTGAACCAATCTGGAGTAACGATAAATGTCCCAAGTATGGGTTGATTGGTTATCAGATGGGTAAGGAAGCTTACCTATTCCACCGCTTCCTCATCATCTTGTAATAATTGTTGTAACAACTGAATATCTTGTTGGATGTTTCGCTGCCGGGTCGCCAGGCTGATCACATAAACTACGCCAATGAGCCACATGACAAAATAGCCTAAAACCAGGTAATTATTAAATTGGTTGGGATTTCCAACCTGCCCCTGCAATAAAATTGTCAACAAACCTAAACTGTTCATTACCCTTCCCCCTGTAAACGGGCCGACACACGCATTTTAAGCAAACGGGCTTCATCCATCAAGCGCTGCAAGCGGATACGGTTGGCTAACCAAGCCGCATAGAGGAATGAAAAGGCGATCACGCTCGCATTAAGGGAGATAATCATCCTGGTGGATTCCAGTCCGGCCGAGAATTCTTGCAATCCTTCAGATGCGCCCTGCGCCGATTCGGCCGTGCCGCCAATGACAACCGGATGAATATCGCGCAAAATGCGGATGCTCAAATACGAAATGATAATGGTCACGAAAGCAACAATGACGTAAACGGCCGAAAACCGTCCCCGTTTCTCCTCATCTTCCAATGCGCCGCGCAGCATAAAATAGGCGGCATATGTCAGCCAGGCGATGGTAATGGTTGTCAAGCGCGGACTCCATTCCCACCATGTATTCCAGGCCGGTTTGCCCCACACAGAGCCAGCCACAATCGCCATTGTCAAAAAGACCAGGCCAATTTCAACAGAGGCAACGGCCGTTGTGTCCCACTTCTTAGTTGGGCGACGTAAATAATTGATACCGGCCACCAGAGCCACAAAAAAAGCGACCGCCCCTACCCAGGCCGCGCCTACATGAAAGTAAAAGATGCGCTGCACATTACCCATTGTCCGTTCCGTCGGCGCATAAAAGAATACAATGAGCAGCGCAATCGAAATCGTGATAAACGCCGCCCAATTCAGAAATTTAACATTACGGTTTAAGCGAGTTAATTCCATCATGTTCTCCTTCGGCGCAAGTAAGTGAGCCTGTAGATTGCTTAGGGTTCGTTCAAAATTAACTTTGCAGTTTGCTGGTAATTGAGTAATTACTAATTGCCAATTACTTGGTTGCGACTTTTCAAACGCCAAAGTTATAAACGAACGTACCCTTAGCCACAATTACTTGCCACTTGTTCTATGATTCAACTATATAATGATACGTCACAAACCCTATGGATAGCATGAGCAAATCATAAATAATAATTAACATTATCATGCTCTGAACCTCGCCCCATGTGGGTAACTGCGGGAACATATACGAAGCCACGGCCATGGATGCGGGTAAAACCAGCGGCAGGGAAAGCGGCAATAACAATACAGGCAGCAGCACCTCCCGCGTTCTCGTTTGAATCGTCATTGAAGTGATCAAAACCCCAGCTGCTATATAACCTACCGTCCCCAGGAAAAGGATTAACAAAACCTGCGGCCGCCAAAAAGGTTTATTAAAAAAGACGAGAAATAATAATACTAAAACAGCTTCCAAAATGAGCGTAAATAAAGTCGTGCTAATCACCTTGCCCAGATAAATAGCGCTGCGCTCAATCGGGGCCATCAAAATCGCTTCAATTGTTTGATTCTCCCGTTCAATTCCCAACGAGCGATTCAGCCCTAACGTCCCGGCCAGCAGGATTGTCGCCCACAGCAGGCCTGTCGCCACCTGCCGGGCGGCAGCCAGATTGGCTTCTAGCGCAAAATTAAACATGATAACCGTTACCAGTGAAAACATGATCATCACGCTGATAATTTGCCGGGTATGTTTCTCGATTTGTAGATCCTTCCACACAATCGCCCACACAGAGGAAAGAAATGTTGAACGCCGAATGGTGAATGTTGAATTTTTTGTTTGCTCAATCATAAAAACGGTTGCCTACTTGCTTTTTGATTTCTTCTTCCGTCGGGTATGTTCCGTGTATAATTCCAAAAATTCGGCTGGCCCAGTCTGGGCGCTGTCAATCTCGGCCACGATTTTACCCCGGTTAAGAATGGCAACCCGGTCACAAATGTTAAGGCCATGCGTCAAATCGTGGGTAATCATAAGAATAGTACGGCCGTTTTCCACCTCGCGCCGCAGTAAATCATCCAACAACCGGGCCGCGTCCTGATCCAATCCCGTGTACGGCTCATCCAGCAGTAGCACATCAGGCTCATGCAGCGTCGCTCGCGCAATCGTCAGCCGTTGCACCATCCCCCGTGAAAACGTACTCACTGCATCCCGCTGCCGCGCTATCAATCCAACAGTTTTCAATGCTTGAACAACACGTTCTTGCAAATTGTCCAAATGATACAGCCGGGCAAAAAATGTTAAATTTTCCGCCGCCGTTAAATCCCCGTACAGCAGAGTCTGGTGGGAAACCAAGCCAATATGTTGGCGAACGCGGGACGCATGTTGAGGCAATTGCCAGCCGCCAATCTTCACATGACCCGACGTTGGCTGCAGCAACGTAGCCACAATCCGGAGCAATGTTGTTTTACCGGCGCCATTTGAGCCGACCAGAGTCACAAACTCTCCCGGTTTCACGTGTAAATCAATGCCGCGCAGCACCGCGTTTAGTCCGTAATGTTTAATCAAACCCTTAACATGAATCATATCGGCTAATTGTAAACGTAAACGTTTAGGTGACAAATCATCTTCCAAAACTGGCGGGGACACAGTCCAAAATAGTACCGTAGTACGGGGCGGTTCAGCGTCATTTTAGTGACAAACATCACGATATTTCACTTATGTCTAGTTGTGACTTGCCGAAAGAGGTAAACCCTTTTATAATGCCTGTGGCTTTAGGGAAGAGGTTATTGAGCTATTGTCTGAAAATTTGTCTATTATCCTGACGGAAACAATAATACCCTGGTTGTTAGGCACGCTTCTTTTGTTAGCTGTGTTGACTTTGATGGTTACCATGAAGTCATGGCGAGAAATGAAGCGGTCGCCCTACTTTTTTATGCGTCGCCAGGCGGAGAAACGCTTGCAAACCTACGGGTCGGCAAGTTTTTTCTTATTCCTGTTTACTGTGGGTATTGCGCTTTATTCCTGGCAAGCTCCGCCGGACACAACGCCCCGCGTCGCTATTTTGACCAATACAAAACCGGCCAAAGAAGAAATTATCGCTGTTTTTGCAAATGCTGCCCCAGTCGAAACCGCCCTGGAAACAACTGAAATTGAACAGTTAGTCGCCGCCAACACCAGGACGGCCGTTGATACAGGTGAACCCGCCTTCGTTTCAGTAGCCCCAACATTACCTGGCGTGTTCGACCAGGTGGAACCGGCTACTCCGCTAAAGGATAACACTGCCCTCGGAACACTCTCTTTTTCTACTGAAATAACTGACCAATATGAATCCGTTAATCCCCGCAGCTTGTTCGCGGAAGGTTTCTTTACGCTTTATGCCACATTCGCCTATGATGACATGGCCGATGGGATGTCTTGGTCATGGGTATGGCGGCACAATGGCGAAGTGGTAGAAGGTGACAACGAGTTGTGGCAGTATGGTTCAAATGGCCCTGGTTACGTTTATCTCAACCCGGAACAAGGGTTCCAGTTTGGCGAATATTCGTTAGAAGTTTGGGTCAATGGCGAAATGATGGCCCAATCATCAGTGACGATGAACAGCGCGGCCGTGGCCGCGGGGAATTAGTAATCAATATTACAATAAGCGGTTTTTAGTGATTGTACCCGGTAAAACCGGGTTTTTTATTATCTCAACCCCCGTTCTTTACCCCTTGAATAACCGCCGACGGCCATATTGCCAAACCTGTTGAATTTCTGTCACCCCCAGCCAAAAGCTGATAAACACATAAACAAATCCCCCAACCAGGCTGCTCCAAACTGCCTGCCAAAAAGCCGCGCTTTGCTCAAACCAGGTCAATGTTAACCAGATTGCGCCGGCCATGAACAAGCTGGCTGCCGTCATGCGCCACACCCCATCGAGGAGGAAACGGCCGTTCATCCCCCCCATCTTACGCCATAGCAGCCACAACAACACCCCCACTTCTACGAAATTCGAGAGACTAAACCCCAACGCTAGCCCACCCAATGGATGCCAATCCAGAGCCGGAAAAACATCATTGATCAGCCAGGGGCTCAGCGCCACCATCACCGCTACCTGCACGCCGCCCGCCAGCACTGGCGTTAGCGTATCGCCCAGCGCATAAAACGCGCGGGCAATCACCTCCAGAGCGGCTAAAGCCGCCAGCCCCAGCGCGTAAAACAGCAGCGCCCAGGCAACCAGATCAGCATTTTGGGCGTTAAAGGCTCCCCGCTGGAACAACACGGTAATGATCGGCCGTCCCAGCAGCATCAAAAATACTGCGGCTGGCAGCGATAAAAACAAGAGCAACCGCAAGGCATCGGCTAAAATGCGCCGCAATTCATCCCAGGACTCCTGGGCAGCCAATGTAGCCATCGTGGGAAATGAGGCAATGCCCATGGCCTGTCCCAGCATCCCTTGCGGCATAAGCATGATAGTCAAGGCATAATTAGCAGCCGGGACGCTCTCCTTCGTAATCAGACCGCTCAAAAACAAGGTAATGAAGCGGTTAATCTGGCTAAATGATAACCCCAGCACGCGCGGAGACATCAATTTTAAGACCTGGCGCACACCAGGATCGCGTAAGGTGAAAACGGCCGTATACCGCGCCCGCTTCCATTTCAATCCTGGCAGTTGAATGAGCAGATGCCCCAACGCGCCAATCACCGACCCCACAGCCATGCCGGTAGCCGCTCCCCACACCGTTCGCACGCCAATCAGCGCGCCAGCAATAATGCCCAGGTTGTAAATGATGGGCGCGAGCGCTGGCAGGAGAAAATGCTGCTGGGCTTGCAAAGCGCTCATAATCACCCCGCTGGCCCCAAAAATAATAGACGACAGCAGCATGATCCGCATCAGCCGGATGGTAAGCGGCAGCAAAGCTGGTTCTTCTTGAATCAACTTGGGCAGGGAAATGGCGACTAACTGCGGCGTGAAAATAATGGCGATGAATGATAAAAGCGTAACCGCCAGAGTGATTAAATTAATGACGGCCGAGAACAGGCGCCAGCCCCCAACTTCATCATCACGGGTGAAATACGCAGCAAAGGTGGGGATAAACGCCGAGCCAACGGCCCCGCCAGCAATAATGAAGGCGATTGCTTCCGGGAAAACATTGGCCGAAGTAAAAGCTCTAGCTTCTAGCCCCAGCCCCAGATAGGCAGTAATAACGATTGTTTTAACCAGACCCAGCAGCCGACTGACCAGCATAGCTGCACCAACGATACCAGCGGCCTGCATGACTTGTGTTTTGAGCGAGGGAGAAACGGCCGTTTCATTTTCTTTCATTGTATTTGCCATAGGGGGGAATTATACGCCAAAAACAAAAACGGGCTGATTCGTTGGAATCAGCCCGGTCATTTTTGGTGAGAGTCAGGAACGCCGAAACCTGACTCTCGTTAAAAAGGAGGAGAAGAAGAAGAGATTTTTACCCTTCGCTACCATTCTAAAACAAACAACCGACTTAAGTCAGTACGCTGCGCCTACGCCGACCCTACGCAAAACCTACGCAAGTTCTATACTTCACAATTTGGATAGTTCAAAGTGCATAATTAATAGCCCCCCACTTTCCACTTTAGTCATTTCCCACTTTAGTCACTTCCCGCTTTGCACTTCCCCCCCACTCATTTACAATCACACCCATGATACAAATCAGCCGCCCGTATAGTTTGATGCTTATGCTGATAGCGCTCATGGTCGCCGCCACACTGCGCCTGCCCGATCTGCCCGATGCGCCACCCGGCTTACATTACGATGAAGCGGCCAACGGCGTCCTGGCAGCCGACATCGGCTTGCGCGGCGACCGGCCCGTCTTCATTTCCAGTTACACAGGCAAAGAAACGTTGTTCTTCTACTTGGCCGGCGGTATGATGCGGCTGATAGGGAATTCTGTATTTACCCTGCGTCTGACATCGGCCTTTGTGGGCATATTAACTATCGCCGCCGTTTACTGGCTGGGCATGGAACTGCTGCGCGACCGCCGCGTGGCATTATTGGCGGCGGCGCTGTTGGCGGTTAGTTTCTGGCATCTGTTATTCAGCCGGTTGGGATTCCGGGCTATCACCCAGCCGCTGCTGCAAGCCTTGACAACCGCGGCGCTGCTGCGCGGCGTGCGGCGGCGGCAGTGGCGTTGGCTGGCCCTGGCCGGTGTTTTTTTGGGATTAACGGCGTACACTTACCTGGCGGCGCGGTTGTTTCCGGCGGCGCTGTTGGTAGCTGCCCTGCCATTGTTGTTTAACCAATCAACCTACCGCCGCCGCTGGCCGCAATTGATGCTAACTGCGGTTATAGGACTGCTGATTTTGTCGCCGTTGTTAAGCTATTTCGTCGCCCATCCCGATGCGTTTTGGGTGCGGATTGGGCAGGTGTCGCCCAATGCTACCGGCGGATTGAGCCTGCGCGCAAGCTACCTTAAGTCGCTGGGCATGTTTTTTGTGCGCGGCGATCCTTACTGGCGGTTTAATTTGCCGTTACGGCCGTTATTCAACTGGTTTTGGGGCGGGCTGATGGTTGGCGGCTGGATTGTCTTGATCTCGCGCTGGCATCGCCGTATGGCCGATTGGCAGCACACAGCAACCCTTTTACTGCTAGTTACCCCGTTCCTGATGATTTTGCCTACAGCGCTGGCGACCAACGAAATCGTCCCCAGCAATTTGCGCGCCATCGGCTTGATTCCCTTTGTTTTCTACCTGCCGGCAATCGGTTTGCTGGCTTTGGTTGAAGATGTCTGGCAGCGATTTGGCGGCCCGCCGCCGGCCATCACGATATTGGCCGCCGGGTTGCTGCTGCTCATGGCAGGCGGCCTTTTGACAGAACGGGAATATTTTCGGAATTGGGCGGTTAAGCTGCCGCTTTATTATGAGTCGGATGGCGATTTAACGGCCGTTGCCCAATTCCTCGACGCCCTGGACACCGAAAACAAGACAGTTTACGTCGCCGCGCTGCATTATCAACATCCGACGCTAGCTTTTCTGAGCAAGCAGTATGGTCAAATCAAATGGCTGCCACAAAGCCAGGCGGTTGTGTTCCCGGCCGAAGGCACAGCCGTTTACATCTACCCCTATAACAGCCCTCTGCCTGATTGGGCCAAGCCATTGTTAGAAACGGCCGTCTCCCTGCCCGCACTGCCCGATCCTGCTGGACAGCCGGCCTTCACCGCCTACGAAATGGCTGCGCCGCCCACCTTGCCCATCCCCAACCCCGTCAATGCCCGCTTTGGGAACGCCATCACGCTGTTGGGCTATAAAGTGGGCGCGGGAGAAGCTAACGCCAGCCTGCCGCTGACGCTTTACTGGCGTGTAGATGGCGCGCCGACGGCTGATTTCACCCCGTTTGTCCATCTGGAAGACGCCTGGCAGTATCGTTGGGGACAGGTGGAGACGTTTGCCTACCCGGCGGCGCAGTGGCAGCCGGGCGAGGTTATCATCCAGCAGGTGGACGTCCCCGTTCCGCCGGGGACGCCGCCGGACACATACCGGCTGCGGGTAGGCTTGTTTGTGCCTGCTACCGGGGAACGGCTGCCGCGGCTGGATGCGGACGGCCGTTATGCCGGCAGCAGCTTCATCATTCCCAACGCCGCCATTACCGCCTCCGCGCCGCCCGACCAGCTGCCACGGCCCCCTTTTGTGATTGATAAGTCCGTTCGATCCGGCTTGCGACTGTTGGGATATGAACGGGGAGGGGAAACGGCCGTAACCGGCGAACCCATCACCCTGGCTCTCTGGTGGCTGGCCGGACAGCCGCAGCCTCAACTGACCACGCGTCTAGAGATGTATCCGGCCAACGGCCCTGGCCGTATCTTGACCAACACCCGGCCTGTACACGGAACCTATCCCCATAATGCCTGGCCAACGCCCGTCTTCGTCATCGATCACGTAGACGCTCGCATCCCGGAGGATTTGCCGTCGGGCGCATACCGCCTGAAGGTACGCATCCTGGACAGCGGCGATAAAACTTTGTTTACCGCCGATCTGGGACCATTAACCGTTGAAGCCAGCGAACGCCGCTTCACGCCGCCGGTCGCGCAACATCCACTGGCAGCGCTCTTTGGCAATGAGATCGCCCTGCTGGGGTACAATCTTGAACAAACCGAGCTGGGACAATTTGGGCTGACATTGGTCTGGCAAGCGGGAACAATCCCGACCGCCGATTACACCGTCTTTGTGCATCTGTTGGATGCGGATGGCGTTTGTTGTCTCTGGCAGGCAGACAGGATGCCGCAGCAAAATCAATACCCCACGCGCCGCTGGCTGCCGGAGGAAGTCGTGGTAGACTCCTACCAGATTATGCTGCCGGAGGGAACCCCGCCCGGTGAGTATATGTTGGAAGTGGGATTATACATTGCGGAAAACGGCCGTCGCCTACAAGTAACGACCCCCGGACTTCCAGATAATGACACAGTATTCTTGCGGCTGCCGGTGAATGAGTAAAAAGTATTGCTGAGGAAAAACAGAATGATACAGCCTGAAAAATACATCTCTTTGTTTCAACGAACCCATTGGATTATCAAACGGCAAACGGAAGGGTTGACTCACGCCGACTCGCTTTTGCAACTGCCGTTTCGGGCCAACAACATGAATTGGATTTTGGGGCACATCGTGGCGTCGCGCAACGGAGCGCTGGCTGCGCTGGGGGAACCCCCGGCGCTGGATGAGAAACTGGCGGCCCGCTACGAACGGGATTCGGAACCGATTACGGGCGATGAGGACGCGGTGCTGCCGCTGGCGCAGTTGTTAACGGCCGTTGACGATTCCCAAGAACGTATGGCGGCCGCACTGGACAAAATGACGCCGGAAGAGTTAAACGTCATTTTCGACAAAGAACACCAGAACACCCTCGGCGACCGGCTCACCTTTTTGCACTGGCACGAAACGTATCATGTCGGCCAGCTGGAAATTCTGCGCCAATTAGCGGGAAAGG
This sequence comes from Chloroflexota bacterium, assembly GCA_024275635.1. Taxonomy (GTDB): domain Bacteria; phylum Chloroflexota; class Anaerolineae; order Promineifilales; family Promineifilaceae; genus JACKCC01. Next base: position 21,129 of record JAJRYT010000056.1, read on the forward strand.
ACGACAAAATCATCTGACCCCAACATGGAAGGAGCCGGCCCAGGGATAAAATAAGATCGGGCCAGCTCCTTTGAAAGGGAAAGATGGCGCAAGAACGGCCGTTCACCAGAAACTTACTTCATCAATCATCATCATCATCGTCATGGTGATGATCGTCATCATGATCGTCACCATGGTCATCATCATCGTCCCCGCCGGAGCAAGCGCCGAGGGCGTCGCCATGATTCAAGTGCTCTTGCAGCGCTGACTGAGCAACGGTGAGGGTGTGTTGGTTTCGGCCGGGCTTGTGGCAGATCGTCACGTTATCGCCCGGATTTTGGCTCGGCGGCAACGTGGGCGTGGGAGTGAAGAGAACCAGGATGCTGACGATGGTGATGGCGCCGTCTTCACTGATGCAGAAGTTAATGACGATGACGCTGTTGGCGGCCACGTCCCCTTCGATTTCAACGTCGCCCAGCGTCAGCGGGGGCCAGTCGTCTAAAACAAGTTGACCGCCGTTGAAGCTGATGACAACAGCCGTTACACTGAAGCAGCCTTGATCCGCCACGTCATCATAGACCAGTTCAATTTGTTCCACGAGCCAGGTTCCATCCGGTAAAAGCGTCACCGTCACCCGCACCAGGTCGCCGACGGCGATGTTGGGGGCAACGGCCGTTGCATCCGTCACCGGTAGGGGGACGCCGCTCACCACCCAGGGAGACGCGCTGTCTACCGCGCCGTAGAACACAAAAGTTAACACGCCGCCGTCGTCAAGCCGCTCAATCTCATCGGCCACCCAGGTTCCGTCGGCCAGAATAATACCTTCCACTTTGACCAGGTCGCCTATGGCAACGTCCGGATCGATCTCCGTCCAATCGCGGGTTTCAAACTCAATCCCGGCCACGCGCCAGGGGGCCATCGTTTCCACGACGCCAGTGATCTCAAACTCATTTTCGTCGTCATCGACCAGCTTGATTTCGTGCGCCAGCCAGACGCCGTCGGCCAAAATCTGGCCTTCCACTTTAACCACGTCACCCACAACGATGGCCGTGTCAACTTCTGTGTCCGCATCGCTGGTGATGGCGATGCCGGAGATCGTCCAGGCGTCGCCAGCCATCGCTTCGACGACGCCGGTAAACTCAAAAGGCAGCCCATCGTCACGCGCGATCAGGCGGATTTGTTCGGCCAGGAAACTACCGTCGTCCTGGATCAGGCCATCCACCCGGACGGTATCGCCCACGACGATGCCGTCTTCGACGTCGGTTGCCTCGTCAACGGCGATGGGCTGTCCGGCGACAGTCCAACCGGCGGCGTCCATTGCTTCCACTGGGCCGGTGATAGTGAAACGGTTGGCCGGGGAGCGGTGGAGCAGGCTGATGAAATCGGCCATACGGCCGCCGTCAGCCTGCAAATGTCCCTCGACCCGCACCCAATCGCCGACTTGCGGATTGCCGATGATGATCGTGTGGTCGCCGGTTTGGAAGGTCTGGCCGCCCACTTCCCATTCCGGGCCAATTTGGGTCACTTCGCCTTCGCCGGTGATGCGGAACGCGGGGCGGCTGGGTGGCGAATCGGCGGGGATGGCGCTGGTTCGCCCGGCCGTTACCCGCACGGTGACGTCGAGGCCGGTTACGTCTACGCGCCCTTTGGCGACGGTGTATTGGGCGTACAAATCAGCCGTGACGCGCACCTGGAAGGAAGTGCCTCTGGCGACGCCGGTTCCGTTGGGCGTTTTGACTTCGTAGCGGGATCCGCTATCGTTTCTAAATTGAACGTCGTGGCGGCTCTCGCCCAGCCATTGGGTCATGACGACGGTGCGGAACCCTTTGTCGGGCGGTTGGGCGTCGAGGACGTCCAGGGAGAGTTCGGTGTTGGGGCCAAGCTCGGCCCGGCTGCCGTCGAAGAAGGCGAGGGCGGCCTGGGAGAAGGCGCCAGTGCGGACGCGCTGTCCGGCGGCGATGGTGGTTGTGCGGGAAACGGCCGTCCACTCACCCTCCGTCGTCTGCATTTCCACCAGCCCCTGCACCGGTTCCAACGCCGCCTTTTGCGGGCCAAAGTCGAGGGGAATGGACACCAACGGGATGAAAAGGGTGTTGCCGGACTCGACCACCGGCGCTGGTTCGACAGCCGGTTCAACGGCTGATTCGGGCATTTCAGCCAGGTCGGGAACCGACGCCGGGGCCGCCGGTTCGCCGCTGGCGGGTTCACTTTCGGTCATGGCGACCGGCGTCGCCGCCTCATCGGGGGCGAACAAGCCGCCCAGACCGGCAACCAGCGTGATGACCGTGACGGCAGCCAGCGCCGCCAGTGCGCCGCGACGCGCGGTCGTTTGCGCCCGCCACCAGTCCGCCAAAATCGTTCCCCATCCAGCCGGGGCGCGGCGAGGTTGGCGACTTTGGGTCAATCTTTGCAGGCTGGCGCGTTGGGCAACGGCCGTTTCCCTGTCTGGAAGCGGGTAGGTTAACGCTTGCAGGTCGGCCGTCAGCCGCAGCAGTTTCGCTTCTTCTTCCGGCAAACCGGCCAGACAGACGGCCAGCGGCTGGCCCGCTTCTAATTGTTCTAATCGTTCTTGTAGGAGGTCTTCTAATTTGTTCATTGGTTTTACCCTTGCTGCAGCGCTGCGCGCAGCGCCTTGAGGCCGCGATGTTGAATGGATTTGATGGCGGCCACGCTTTTATCCAACGTCCCGGCCACTTCACGCAGCGACATACCGGCCAAGAAGCGCAACTCGACGACATCCCGCTGCGCTGGTTCTAACCGCGCCAGCGCGCGCCGGACGCGATCTATGGTGAGTTGGGTCTCGATGATTGTTGAAGGATTCTGGCCGTCATGACTCAGGTTGTGGGCGTGTTGTAGGGGGAGTGGGTGACGGCCGTTTGCGGTTCGATAATGGTCCATAATTAAGTTATAAGCGATACGGTAGAGCCAGGCGCGGAACGGGATGCCAGAAGGGCGATACTTGGGCAAATTAACCACCATGCGGGTAAAAATCTCGCCCGTCAGGTCTTCGGCCAGGCGCTGATTGTCGACGCGAGACCAGACGTAACGGAAAATTTGTGCCTGATGCCGGTCATACAATGCGCCAACCGCCTCCGCATCGCCATCCCTGGCGAGCCTGACTAATTCCACTTCGTTCAGTTCAAGCAGATACTTTTTCGTCTGATTCATGGCTGCCTAACAATATAACGGAAAGTGAACCAAAAGGATTCAAATGGGTGGATGCAGTTTTTTCTATGGCACGAGGATGCGAAGGCGAATGATAAATTTACACGGGGCCGTACAGGACATTGGCGGCTAAGAGTTCTTGCAGGAGGCTGGGGACGGGCAGGGCGTAGTCGCCACGCTGCGCCGGTTCCAGGCTGGAAACAATGCGGTACCAGACTAACATGGAACTCATCGCCCACAGCCGTTTGGCAATGGCGAATGCCGCCAGCAAATTGTCCATCGTGTCGTATGCGGCCCATGCGCTTAGGTAAATGCGGGCCAGATGGTCAAAAACCGGGTCTTCTTCTTCTATGTTCAAGCTGTTTTCCAGACTGACGAAGGTGGACCGTAGGGAGAAGAAGGGATGGGACGCGCTGCAATCGCCCCAATCGAAGAAAATGTAACGGCCGTTTCCCACAAAAATATTGGCGTCATGCAAATCCCCATGATTGATAGTGTGCGGAATGCCATACCCCGCTAATTGTGTATACAGCGCCCTCATTTGTGGTACAAATCCAATGAGCTTTTCATATTCCGCCGCCGTAATCCCATCGGGCTGATCAAGAAGCAGCATGTCGGTATCTGCCAGAAGATCGTCAAAAAGCGGCGGCAATTTGTCCAGGCGGCGATCGGGAACGCCCGCGTCCAGAAGCGGATCAAGATGGTCAATCATGGCGATTTGTAAAGCCGCGTATTGGGGCAAAATCGTTTCCCAGCGGCGGCCGTGTCCTTCGCCGCGCAGGATTTCGCGCAGGCGCTGGCCGCCATCCGGCAACAGCATCCAGCCTTGCGCTAAATCGGCGGCCAGGACGGGCGGAATCTGGTCGGGGAAGCGCTGGGATAAAGCCTGGGTAAGGGCCGGTTCGTAAACAAGGATGGACGGCGTGGCTTTGAAGTAAATGTCGCCAGCGCCAGTAGGGATACGCCACACAGTTGACCAGGGGCGGGTATGGGGCTGTTCGATGTGACCGGTGCGGGTCATTTTTAGCCAAGATAATTGGTCATCAATCCAGGCCTCCGCCGCGCCGGTATCGAGTTGGGGGCTGATGTTTTTCAAACCAGTTCTCCGTTTGGGGATGAATTTGTATCAGCAGTATAAACGGTCGTTTCCCAATCGCCAACTGGTTGACGGCCGTTCCCACCCCAGTTAAACTCCGCCAATTCTGCAAAAAGGAGTTGTCATGGCTCAAGCCCATATCTTTCAAATTAATGCGTCCGATGGTGGGGTTCCGAAGCGGCCGTTGCGCCGCGCCGACATCAACCAAGACGGCCTCACCGTAGACAGGCAGGCCCACGCCAAAGTTCACGGCGGCCTCAACCGCGCCGTCAGCCTCTTTTCCCTGGAACGGATTCAGGCGTTACAAACCGAAGGCCATCCCATCTACCCCGGCTCCGTTGGCGAAAACGTCACCATCGCCGGGCTGGATTGGGACGCAGTTGTTCCCGGCGCGCGGCTGCAATTGGGCGAGGTCATTGTTGAAGTAACCAGCTACGCTGCCCCGTGCAATTTAATTACTGCCTCCTTCGCCGATGCAAATTCCAGCCGCATTTCTCAGAAGAAGCATCCCGGCTGGGCGCGGGCTTACAGCCGCGTTTTGCAGGCCGGAGCCATCAAAATTGGCGATGCCGTCACTCTGGAACAGCCTGATGAATAACACTGCCGGGAATCCGGCCAAACCAAACAGTCTGTTGAACAATGTGCCCGCCATTGTGATTGTGCTGCTGCTGGTGGATAGCCTTCACTTCGTTTTTGCCCGTCTGCTGCTGCCCTATCTGCCACCCACGGTCTCCTCTTTTTATTACATGACGGTGGCGACGATTGAGATTGCCGTGTTTGCGGCCGTGCGCGGCAAGATTAAGTGGCAAATTTTTCGGGAAAATGCCCGATTTTTTCTCATCATCGGCTTTTTAGTTGCCACGGCCACGGCGATGAGTTTCGCCGCTGTCGCTTATGTTGATCCGGGAACCGCGTCGTTGATCGCCCGGATGAATACGATTTTTGCCCTGGGGTTTAGCATCTTTTGGCTAAAAGAGCGGCTGAGACGCGGGGAACAGATTGGGGCGGTTGTGGCTGTCATCGGCGTGTTTATCATCAGCTTTCAGCCGGGTACGCCAGGCGGCCTTTTGCGGTTGGGGACGGTGCTGGTGTTGAGCGCCAATTTTGTTTACGCGCTGCACGCTGCCATTGTAAAACGGTACGGCGAGGAAATTGAGTTTACTAATTTTTTCCTGTTTCGCATGACAACTTCCATCCTATTTTTGCTGATTTTTGCCACCGTGCGCGGCGAGATGGTCTGGCCGCGCGGGCCGCAGGTCTGGTGGATTTTGCTGCTGGCCGGTACGCTCAATGTGACGGTCAGCCGGACGTTGTATTACCTGGCGCTGCGTCATTTCAAATTGAGTGTTCACACGATTTTGTTGACGCTCAGTCCGGTGGTAACGATTTTGTGGTCGCTGGCGCTGTTTGGAACACGGCCGTCTCTGCAAGGACTCCTGGGCGGCCTGATTGTCATTGTGGGAGTCATCCTGGTGACAACGAGCCGGAACGGGAAACTGCCGTCAGCTGTATAAATCATGACCCGTACAAAACAAATTCATTTTTGTGACCATACAGCCTCTCTGGAGACCTGCGTGGTTTTTGCACGCTATTTTGTCGTCATCTCTCCGGTGAAAACCTCGCAGGTCTGGATGGTTGCTTGTTTTTTGCCACGAATTAACATAGATTTTCACGAATTAAAATCCTCTTCGCGTATTTTCGCTGCTGTCATAGGAGAACGATAAAGGAATGAAAAATCAAGACAATTCAACACACATCTGGAAATTCATTGGCCTGACGGCGCTGGCTGTTTTTGTGGGTAGTATTTTATGGTCAATGTGGGTGGAGACGTTACGGCCGTTATTCCGACAAGGTAACACAGCCGCTATCATCAATAACTTAGTCGGCCGGCCGCTCATCCTCATTGGCGTGGGTATCTTCGTTTACGGCGGGGTTGTCTTTATGCGCGACACATTTGGCGCGTTAAGGGATGAAACGATGCAGAAGAATACGGCCGTTATCACCGCCGCCCCCTATCACCGTTTTCAAATGTTCCAGATAGTCGCTATCTTCCTTCTTTATGACAGCGGCGACGAGGAGAACAAATGCTTCACCTGCCCACCGGATTTGCAAGTTGGCGCACTTTGATTGATCACAGTCAAAGTCTGCAAAAATCGCGGCGCCAGATGTCGAAGGCGGGTCAGAGCGTAAGCTAAGCGGAGTTGGGTGGCAATCACTTTTCCCTCTCCGTGATTTCATCAGCTAAACAACCAACTATTCCATCGACCCATACTGTTTCATCATAAAGGGAAGAATCATTTACAAATTCTTCCCAATCTGTCATCAATTGCGATAGTTCATTCAATCGGGCTTCCTGCACCTGGGATGCAAAATAGAAAAATGGGCATACATGCACTGGATTACCTTCTGATGACGCATAGAGTATGCCTATTTCCACAATCCCTAATCCCGCTTGTGATTCTGCGTTTAAGGGACCAACTTCTGCGATTTCCTGCCCCGCATTGACTTGGTCACCTTCTTGAACTGTTGGATTGATGACATGTTCCAATTCGAAAACAACGTAACACGATTCGTCTATGCCAGCAGGCAAAATTTGAATCGAAACATCTCCTAAAGATTGCGTGCTCCATAAATCACTAATACGCACAACACTGCCATCGAGGGGCGACCTCACTTTTGTTTTTAGCGGCGCTAAAAAAGTTGGCTGTGGATTTGCTTTATCTTTCCCTGTATCAGACATGCTACCCGGTATTACAAATCCAAATGGAAAAAATATCCGAGAAAACATAATTGACCCTTCTGGGAAAAATACATCTCCAGCCAGATTCGTATCTGGGTTGTACTTGTCGATATTTATAACATGCCGAGTCAGTACTGATGGCATGCAGCTCCTGCTGTTCTCTTCATCTTTATCGCCAGATTCGGACTTTGGGAATGTGGGAGTCGCTACTATCTCCATTGGTTTCGTCCGAGTAGGTTTTTCAATAGTAGTAATTGGGGGCATTGTCGTCCCGGAAACAGTCATGCCATTAGGAGAATTTGTCTCAGTTTGTGCGACGGTTAACGTTACTGAAGAAGATGGCCCAGAGATAGATTTTTGTGCCGGAACCAATGAACAAGCACTAAAAAAAAGAGTTGCCCAAATTGCTGATTTGCCAATCTGCTTTATCATGTTAACAAGGTAATTTTATGCCGCCTAACGTTTTGTTCAGCGGACGCGAGAGAAAGCTAACCTCAACGGATAAGACTACTAATCACCATGTATTTGAAGGGCAAATAAGCCCCAGTCGCGTACTCCGCTGCAACATTTGTTAGCGCACTAAAGTTAGAAGGAAGTAAGCTAAACTTCCTTGAATTTAGAATTCGCATCATTAACAATCTTATGTGACGTAGTACTAACCTGTTCGTAAATATTCATTCGGAATTAACTTAGGGTTCGTTCAAAATTAACTTTGCAGTTTGCTGGTAATTGGTAATTGAGTAATTGGGTAATTACCAGTTACCAATTACCTGGTTACAATTTTTCAAACGCCAAAGTTATAAACGAACGCACCCTTAGCGTTTTTGAGATCGGAAACTGGGGATTAACCAGTCTCCAGTTTCCAACCAATAATGAATACCTCCCAAACAACGCCGGATTCCTAACATCTTCCTTCATCTTTTCAGACCTCTCCTGCAACCTTTTTACCATTATACTGTACAAGGTAACAATAAGCCGCCAAACACGCAATATAATTTAAGGAAGATAAACCATGTCCCAAACTAGGATAAGCCCCCTTTTTCTCCTGCTCATGCTCCTCCTGATCGCTTGCGGCAGCGCAGGGGAGGAAGAAACGTCTCCCGCCGTTCCGCCGCCAGACGTTTTCGACATTTTGCCGACCGATATTCCGGCCGTTGAGTTTCCCCCCACTGACATCCCTCCCTTACAGACGGCCGAAGCGGGGCCAATCCGCCCCGGCTGTGGTGATTACCGGCTGCTGGTCACTATCAAGACGGACGCGGTCGGAGCCGGGGCACGCGTCTCCGGGCCGGAAGGGGAAGTAGATGTGGTCTGGAATTTGTACGGGCCAGGTCTGGCGCTCAGCGACCCGCCGGCCGCGCCCCGCGTATTCAATGAAGATAACCGGGAAGCGTTTGGCATTGAAGGAAATGAGGAAAATGCGCCGGTAACGGCCAGCTTTATCCTGCTACTCTCCGGCGTTCGGCAGGGGCAGCGGTTGACGCTGGAAATGGGACAGGACGCGCCCGGCGCTAACGGAACGGCCGTCACCATCGCCAACGCCAACAACGGCGTCAACGACAATGCGTCGGTTTTGGGCCGTTTCCAGGTGAGCAAGACGGTTCAAACAGCAACGGTTGACTTATGCGCCGCTAAACCAATGCGCCAGTTGACGCCGCCCGCCAACTCTCTGTCTCCTCGCGTCCTGGCCTTCTTTTACCCCTGGTGGGGCACAACGGCCGTACCAGACTCCCCTTACCGGTGCAGCGGCGACTCCTTTGGTTGGATACGGGAGGCAAACGGCCGTCGCGTCTTCGTCACCGCCCATACCCCCATTGCGCGGGAGGGCGACCAGATCATCTACCGGCAGACGGCTTGTTGGATGGAGGAGACAGATGGAGACGGCCGTAACGGGCAAATCTACGACGTATACGAAATCCACTTCCTGGCCGAGCAGATGAAATTGGCGCAAACTTACGGCATAGACGCCTTTGCCGCCTCTGTGCATGGCGACAGCCCTGTGGAAATGGACTACCTGCGCCAAAAACTCCTGCCCGTCGCCGCCCGAATGAACTTTGAGATCGCCCCTTTGTACGAAGCGCCGGAAACCGGCTGGGACTACGACGATGCAGCCGACGTCGCCAAAGTGGGCGGCCATCTGCGCCAACTGGTTGAGATGTTTGCCGGACAGTCCGCCACCGTCACCATTCCCGATGAAACCGGCGCAGAGCAAATTGTCATCTTTGTAGACCCGGCTGTGCTGGCCCGCTTTACTACGGCCGAAACGTGGGTTGCCATCCGGGAACAGATAAACGAAGCCGGCATCCCCTATTTTCTCTTTAGCGGGCCGAGCGCGTTTGCCCACGTTTTCTCAACCGGGTTTGACGGCGTTTACAACGATCTGGAAGTGATTGAGACCTATGAAGCCCCCCTGGGCCTGGAACCCTACGCCTTGCGGGATGAACGCCGCCTGGCCTATCGGGCCGCCGCCTGGATGGCGCAGGAACGGGGGATGCCCTACGCCTTGCCCGTCGTCCTCGGCTGGGAGGGGTCCCCGGCGCTTCTCGGCCCGGAAGATGTACCGCTCACCCGCGACTATGGCGCGCCGGGAGCGTATGGGACTTATTATCGCGTGCGATGGGAAGATGCCCTGGAACATTATCCCGACTGGATTGTGATCACCTCCTGGAACGAATGGGCCGAAGGAACGGAGATTGAACCCTCGCAGGAATACCCTCCCGCTCGCTTTAACTTTCTCCTGGCAACGAAAGCGTATGCCTGTATCTGGCGCGGGGATTGTTGATGACGCATATGGAAGCAAACCATACCCAAAGCAGTTATCATGTTCCTGCTTGTGAGGACAACTGATGTTCAAACGCTGGCTTTACATCCTGGCAACCAGTTTTACGCTGGTATTCTTTTCCGAAATCCTCTTTTGGGGAACGCGATCGTTCGCCGATTTTATCGAAACGTGGCTTTTCTACGCATTGGCGACTTACGTCACGCTGGCGGTGACAGCGCATTTCCACGTCAATACCCTTTGGTCGCTGTTTTTGGCGGGCGCGTTGTATGGCTGGCTGACGGAAGGCGTTCTGGTGCAGACGACGTATGAAAATCTGCCGTACAGCATCTCGGACACCGGCCTTTCCTGGCACGCCTTGATCACCGTGTGGGTGGGATGGTACGCCGTGCGCCGGGCGCTGCGGGCAAGACGGCCGTATCCCGCCATCCTCTTGGGAACAGCCATCGGCCTTTTTTGGGGCTTATGGATGCCATTTTGGGGATTTGCGAACGAGCCTGATGTTCCGCCGTTCACCCTGGCGCAGATGGCGTTGCTAGCGGGATTGTTCGTACCCGCGCTGGCTCTCAGCTATTGGCTGCAAAATCGGCTGGCGCCGCCCTCCTTCGCGCCGCATAAAATTGAAATGGGCCTGATCGGCGGCCTGCTTTTGCTCCAGTTTTTGGTGACGGCCGTGCCCGCCTACCCTATTGCCCTCCTGATACTGCCGCTGTTGTTCCTGCTGGTTTTTCTGGGCCTGCGCCGTCACCGGCAAGGTGCGCCGCCGGCGGCCGATTATCTGACGCAGCTATCAGGGCGGGTACGGCCGTATAACTACCTCGGCGTCCTGATCGTCATTCCCGCGTCATTGGCCGCCTTTGCCCTCGACCAGGCCATTGGGCTGACCCCAATCCCCGCCTACATCATCTACGCCATCACCGTTCCCGCCGGATTCCTGCTGTTCATCCTCAGCTTCATCAAAACGTGGCGATCCGGCTGATACGGCGACAGGCCCGGTTCAAGCAAATGCGGTTCTTTAGGATTTCGCGGGGTCGAGGAAAAAACCTGACACGAATGACACGAATAATAAGAAAATTCGTGAAAATTCGTGCCATTCGTGTCAAAAAATTAACCATCCGGTGAACTAACCACGCGAAATCCCAGAGACCC
>JAJRYT010000057.1 GCA_024275635.1 Chloroflexota bacterium
AGCAAAATGTGACAAATTGTTAACAACGATATTGGGAAACTGAACGATAGGTAAGCGCATGAGTCACTCCTTTTCATCAGGATATGACTATTGTACGCTAATTGCCCCTATCTTTTCGTTCCCATCGCAAAACTCAAGTAACTAATAATTATTTGCAAGTCGACAGGGCGTTGGGCGCATTTCAAATTTTCTTTTGGTAATTTGAAAGCCGCTTAACGCTCTGTTTTTGTTTACAAGTTAAGACATCCTCCCGGAGGTTCACAAGTGGTTAGCTGTTTTTATCAAGCTAACCTCCGGGAGGGTTAGTCGTTACGTTTATAAAGGATGCCTGTGCGTTACTTCACGTTGCAAGAAGCGAATACGTTGCTGCCACAAATTGAACCGTTGATGGCGCGTTTGTTGGAAAGACGAGCCAAGGCGTCGCGGCTCAGCCGCGAGATTGAATCGCTGTTGGCCGATGTACGAGTAGATGTGGGCGGTCCGGTTCCTTCAGAACTGGCAGCGGATTTTGCCGTTATCGAAGAATTAGTGAATAAGATCCAATCGTTTGGCTGCCAGGTAAAGGATTTGAATGTGGGGCTGCTGGATTTTTTGGCGGAGCGAAACGGCCGTGACGTGTACCTTTGTTGGCGTTATGGCGAGTCGCGTATTGCATTTTATCACGAGCTGCATACTGGCTTTAACGGCCGTTCCCCTGTTTAACGACAGTTAAAATTGAAATGAAAAAACGGCCGTTTCGCGCAAGAAACGGCCGTTTTGGTTATCAAATACCTGTTAACCAGTTACCTGTTTTCCATTAGAACAAAATCCCGCTCATCTTCACCCAGGAAAATCTGGCGCGGGCGGGCGATCTTCTGCTCTTTGTCATTGAGCAGTTCTACCCATTGAGCCAGCCAGCCCACCGTGCGCGGAATCGCAAACAACACCGGGAACATCGCAATCGGGAAGCCCATTGCCTGGTAAATAATGCCGGAGTAGAAATCCACATTCGGATACAGGTTACGCTCGACAAAGAAATCATCCTCCAAAGCGATTCGTTCCAGTTCAAGCGCAATATCCAGCAGCGGATTGCGTTCGGTCGCTTCAAAAACCTTGTCGGCATATGATTTGAGAATCTGGGCGCGCGGATCATAATTCTTGTAAACACGGTGACCAAAACCCATTAATAGACGTTCCCGCTTCTTAACGCCTTCTACGAACGCGGGCACATTCTTTACATCGCCAATTTCCAGCAACATACGCAGAACCGCCTCATTGGCGCCGCCGTGCAGCGGCCCATAAAGCGCCGCCGCCGCCCCGGCCATGGCCGAATACGGATCGGTGTTGCTGGAGCCGATGACTCGCATCGTAGCTGTGCCGCAGTTTTGTTCATGGTCAACATGCAAAATAAACAAGACATCCAAAGCGCGCGCCAGGATTGGATCTGGTTCATATCTTACCTGCGTCATCTTGTCCAGCATGTTCAAGAAATTACCAGTGTAACTCAAATCATTGTCGGGATAAACATAAGGTAGGCCGCGGCTGTGACGGTAAGAAAAGGCGGCAATCGTAGGAACTTTGGCGATTAACCGCACAATTTGCTTCATGCGATCCTTTTCATCAAAGATGTTGCGCGCTTCCGGGTAGAAAGTGGACAATGCGGCTACGACGGAAATAAACATACCCATTGGATGGGCGTCGTGCCGAAACGCTTCCATGAGTCGTTTGATGTTTTCATGAACAAACGTATGATGGCGGATTTCATATGCCCATTTATCGTATTGTTCCTGATTGGGAAGCTCGCCAAACATGGTCAAGTAAGCCACTTCTAGGAAGTTGGATTTTTCGGCCAGCTGCTCTATCGGATAGCCACGATAACGCAAAATGCCTTTACCGCCATCAATATATGTGATGGTGCTTTTAGTTGAGGCGGTGTTTTTGAACCCCGGATCGTAACTTAACATGCCAAAATCATCGTCATTCACTTTGATCTGGCGCAAATCCATAGCGTTAATCGTGTCATGCGTCACAGGAAGCTCAAAGGTGCGACCAGTGCGGTTATCAGTGATGGTTAAGGTTTCTTTTGTCATTATTTCCTCCAATGATTTTATATAGGCTTTCGAGGCTCTATGTAGCGTGCGTCAAGAGCCGGGAAATTTACAGGAATTAGTCAGGTGAGCACAAGAATTCTTGACACGAAGTTCACGAATTAGGACGGTTTTAATTCGTGCCATTTGTGAAATTCGTGTCGAAATCTTCTCTGGCTTGCCCAGATTAGGTTAAGTATAGCTTTTTTTCTTAGGGAAACATTGATGTTTGTCATGCTTCTAATGGAATATTATCATATTTGGCTGCAGCCGGGTGGGTAAATTTGTTACAATGGCCTGCTTTTGTGTAATAATCCTCCAATCATTTACCCTATAGGAATTGTTTATGACCACACAAACCCGCTGCCCAACTTGCCGTGCCATCATTCAGAGTGATGTGGATAACTGCCCTGAATGTGAGCAAGCATTTTGCCCGTCGTGTCGCGCGCCACTGGGCGCTGAGGATATATTTTGCGCCCGCTGTGGCGCTGAATTTGCCATTTTTTGCGTTTACTGTGACGAGGAGGTGGCGCCGGATGCGGTGATTTGCCCGCATTGCGGTAAGGTGTTGGAGGAGGAGGGAACGGCCGTTCTTTCTCCTCAGCCCCCTCCTCTCTCCCCAACCGAATCTGAATCAGATGAAGATGTCTTTACTGGCCAATGTCCATCCTGCCAAACCCAATTGTATATTGAGGATGGCTTTTGCCCGGAATGTGGCGAGACGTTTTGTGGCCGCTGCGGTCAGCCTGTTGGCGAAGATGATGACGCTTGCCCGCACTGCCAGACACCGCTCTATTTTACCTGTCCTACCTGCCAATTCGAGCTAACGGCCGGGACGGATTTATGCCCTAACTGTAACACGCTGTTTCCCGCTTTTTGCAGCCAATGTCACGCCAGCTTGTTGCCCGGCGCTGTCCGGTGCGCCAACTGCCAACGGCCGGTTCAGATCAGTCAGCGCAGAACGGCCCGTGTTATTCATGAGTTGTTGGTGGACATGGCTGCTGTGCGGGTGGTGGCCTGCCCGGATTGTGGTTCGCAGTTTAACCCGGCCGACGGCGGCTGCCCCGATTGTGGTTATAGCGTGTGTCTGGCTTGCCAGATGAGCCTGGAAGATGGCGAGCAATTTTGCCCACGCTGCGGTCAGGAAATCGCTTCCGCAGCGTCAACGACTTGCCCTACCTGTCAGAAGTTGATGCCCGCGGACAGCGATGAGTGCCCGCATTGCCAGCAGCTTTTTTGCCCGGCGTGTCAAACGGCCGTTACCGACGATGACTTGGTTTGCCCCCACTGTGGCGCTGAGTTTGAATTGGTGTGTCCGGAGTGTGAGACGGCCGTTACTGCGGATACGGCCGTTTGCCCGGAATGTGGTGAATCGTTGTAGGGTGGAAACCAGAGGGTTCATTTCCAGAATCGCATAAAATAACCTTGAAGTTATATATCTTTTGTGTTATATTGGTGTCGTAGTTATGGCTTGGAAAGTAGAATAAATACACGGACGAATTTGGAGATTGGTGGGAAACATTGCAGGAAGATGAGCAGGATTCAGTAGCCGTTTACGTGACCTTACTGCAAACTAAAGGCCCATCGCTTCCATTTCCTTATAGTTCCGGGATCGGAGGCTCCAAATACAAACATATGCGTGAACTTCGGGTTCAACATAAGGGCGATCCATACCGAATTTTATATGTCTTTGATCCCCGACGAACCGCTATTTTACTCATTGGCGGCAACAAAACAGGCAATGATCGCTGGTATGATGAATTCATCCCCCAGGCGGATAAGCTTTACAATAAACACCTAAAAGAGGAAGGGTTAATCTAATGGCGAAATCATTTGATGTCTTGATAAACAGAATGGAGCCGGAGCGTCGAGACCGAATTGAGGAACGCGCTCAAGAAATGTTATTGGAGTTGGCGTTGCAAGAATTACGGAAAGCGCGCCGTCTAACCCAACAACAGTTGGCAACAGCGCTGGGCATTAATCAGGCAGCTTTGTCAAAGATGGAACGCCAGGGAGATATGCACGTAAGCACGTTGCGACGGATTTTAACAGCAATGGGAGGCGAACTAAAGTTAGTGGCTCAATTCCCCGATGGTGAAGTGGTTATCAACCAGTTTACTAAATGAGTTGGTCTGTCCGGAGTGTGAGACGGCCGTTACTGCGGATACGGCCGTTTGCCCCCAATGCGGTGAATCCTTGTAGCTTTATTGCTGTGCGCGTTGGGCAAATTGGAGGGCTTCGGCGCGGGTGGCTATGTCCCCAGCAGCTTGCGCCTCCTGGATGAGCCGCAGTAAACGGCCGATTTCCGGCCCTGGCGGTATGTCCAAATCTTTCATCAAATCATGCCCGCTCAAGAGGGAGGGGGGAGCAATCGTTTCCGTGTACTCGTCGAAATAGTGGCGGAACAAGATAGTTACGACCTCCACCAGGCGACGCCAGTCGGCCGCTTCGCCAGGGCCGTCATAAGCTGCCAGATGGTCGGCCAGCGCTAATAAACCAATGTCCAGTCCGGCGCTGTGGGTGTCGCGGAAGTAGCGAAACACAGCACGGCGGCTGGGCAGTTTGGCCGTTTTGGCCAGGGAGAGGGGGCGCATGTGACCACCGACGATTTCTTTGACATGTTTGATGGCCTGATTGCTCAAGCTCAGACGACGCAGGCGCTGTCCGGCCAGTTCGGCGCTCACTTTTTCATGTCCTAAAAAGCGGATACGGCCGTCTTCGGCAACCGTTCGCGTCTCTTTCTTGCCGGCATCATGGAACAAGGCGCCTAATCGCAGCAGAGTACGGCCGTCCACACCCCCATCCACCCGCCGCGCCAGATGGGCAACCAATTGGGGCCGGTAAGCGGCCAGCGCATCGGCCACAAGGCGCAGCGCCGGATTGGCCGGGTCAACGCCATCTACCACCGCCTCAATCTGCGCCAACCAATGCAGCACAGAAAAAGTATGGGCCAACACCGGCTCATGGTGCGGCGCGGATTGGGCCACATCTTCCAAAGCGGCGATTTCCGGCAAAATCACGCCCAGCAGCCCTAATTCGGCCATTTGTCGCATGGCGTTGTCGGGAACGGCCGTTCCCAGCAGTTTCAACAGTTCATCCCGCACGCGCTCCGCCGACACGGTTTGGAGGAGCGGGGCGGCGGCGGCGATGGCTTCGGCCGTTTTTTCCGTCAGCGTGAAATTCAAGCTGTGCGCCAATCGCAGCCCGCGCAAAGCCCGCACCGGATCATCGGCTATGGCCTGCTCGTGGGTTTGACGAATGAGTCCGGCTTGCAAATCGGCCGTGCCGCCGCAGGGATCAATCACGCTTTGAGTCGTTTTCGCGCCGGCAGGCAGCGCCAAAGCGTTAATCGTGAAATCCCGATCCCGCAAATCTGCAGCCAACGAGTCGCCGCGAAAACGAGCGAAATCTAAGGTTGTCTTTTCCCCCGGCAGCGCCACCCGCCCTGTGTCCCGTTCCCGATCCAGGACGTAGGCGGGTAAGCCCAGTGCGTCGGCCACTTTATAGGTCAGTTTGATGGCCTGATGGGAAACGACAAAATCGAGATCGTGGCTGACCCGTTTTAGCAGGGCGTCGCGCACGGCTCCGCCTACCAGATAAACGGGGCGATCCTGTTGGGAGAGAAACGGCCGTAACCGTTCCATCAAAGGGGATAACGCCAGCGGCTCGCCACCCGGTTTCTCCACAAACTGGAGTGTAAACCGTTCCTTGGGACGGTTTCGTTGTGCCAGGTGGAGCGCTTCATCGGCCGTAAAGCCCACACCGGCCACAAGGCCGCCGGCCAGCGCCACCCACCGCCCCGCATATGGCGTCAAATCAGTCATAATCAAAGTGGCGGAGTTGCGGAGTTGCGAGTTACACGGAGACTAGGCCGCCTCGCCACTCCGCTACTTCGCCGCCTCGCTATCCCAAATGGGCAAAAACTTCCGACTTTAGCACGGCAATAAATGGCAAATTGCGATAAATTTCATCAAAATCCAAACCGTAACCTACCACAAACTCATCGGGAATATCAAAGCCCAGATACTCAACCGGTACATCTACTTCCCGGCGGGATGGTTTGTTCAGCAGCGTGCAAATTCGCAGCGAGGCCGGATTACGGGCCAACAGCGTGCGGCGCATATAATTTAACGTGTGTCCGCTGTCAATAATATCTTCAATAACGAGTACATTGCGTCCGGTAATTGGCTGTTTTAAGTCCATGATAATCTGGACCGCGCCGCTGCTTTCCGTACCTGACCCATAGCTGGAAACGGCCATGAAGTCGAGTGCGTGCGGCCGTTTCATTTTGCGGCTCAAATCAGAAAGGAAAATAAACCCGCCTTTCAACACACAAATCAGCAGTAAATCCTCATCATCCTGGTAATCCGCTTCAATCTGACCGGCTAATTCCTGGATACGGGTTTGCAATTTATTTTCATCAATCAAAATATAGTCAATGTCGGCATAAATATCATGCATGATTTCTACTCTCCCTTTCTCGCTGGGGAAATCGCATGGCATTGGCGGCAGCGGGCCTCATATACTTCAGCCGCGCCTACCAGAACGACCGGATCGTCAATAGCGGCCGGGTTTCCGTCAATTAGCCGCTGTGTCCGGCTGGCTTCTTCCCCACAAACTACACAAATTGCGTGCAATTTACGCACATCCTCGGCACGGGCCATCAATTCGGGCATGAGTCCAAAAGGTACGCCGCGAAAATCCATATCTAAACCGGCACAAATAACACGTTTACCTTGCCCGGCCAGAGTTTCGCATACTTCCACAATCGCCGGGTCAAAGAACTGCACCTCATCAAAAGCGATGACTGTTGTCTCTGATTCTATGCGGTCATAAATTTCGTTAGCGCTATTCACCGGCAGCGCTTCAAAATGAAGGCCATTATGAGAGGTAATTTTTTCAATCTGGTAACGGGTATCAATCGCTGGTTTGAAAACCTGTACCTTTTGTTTGGCAATGACTGCTCGGCGCATCCGGCGAATGAGTTCCTCTGTTTTGCCGCTAAACATGCTGCCACAAATCAATTCTATACTACCGCGTGTATGTTTCGCCATGAATTCTCCTGGTAAGCGTTCAGCTATCAGCATCTTAGCTAGTACAGCGCGGAGCAAGTTTTGCAATGATTCTGTGTAACGTGATTTGGTAAATCGCGCCTGAACGATTTGCCAAATCGTTCTACAAACCCTCGTATTACTTCCGCCGATATGTACTAGCTGACCGGCTGAACGCTTGCAAAACAAGAAAGGGCAGATACGCTGCCGTACCTGCCCTGCTTGTTTTTTTATACATGCCTGAAAAACTCGCTACTCAATAAGTCCTTCGGACCGTAAGAATCGCTTAATGTCAATAAGGGCTTTTTGGCCGATCCCTGACAAAGCCAGGAGGGCGTCTTCACCTTTTTCGTACAAAGCCAGTACATCGCTTACGGTGGTGACTTCGGCCGTTTCCAACGCTTTTGTGGCCCGGGTTCCCAGGGACATGGCGTCAACGGTGAACGCCATTGGAGAGCGTCTTTCTTCTTTCTTCTCGCTCTCGGTTGCGAGTTGTTCACGTTTTTGCAGCCGCTTCATGAAGCGATCAACTTGCCCTTCGGTGTCTACTAAGCGTTGGGTGCCGGTGTAAAAGGGATGTGTCCCCGACCAGATTTCAACGCGGAGTTCGGGCTGGGTTGAGCCAATGGTCATGACGACTTCGCCTTAAACGACGACTTTGGCTTCAGGGTACCATTTAGGATGAATTCCTTCTTTCATGACGGTTATGCCTCTTGACTCTCTACGGGATAAACACTGACGTATTTACGGCCGTGTTTGGTCTCAAATGTTACTTGTCCTTCAATCAGGGAATAAATGGTGTAATCTTTGCCTAGTCCGACATGATTGCCGGGCCGGACGCTGGTTCCCCTTTGACGGATAATGATATTGCCTGGAATGACATATTCGCCGCCGTAACGTTTCACGCCTAAGCGCTGTGAGTTACTATCACGGCCGTTTCTTGTTGAACCGCCACCTTTTTTATGTGCCATGACATACGCTCCTTACTCTACTACGATTTCGTCTATCCGCAGGCGCGTGTAATACTGCCGGTGACCTTTACGGTTACGGTATCGCTTCCGGGGACGATATTTCCAAACAAAAATTTTCTTGCCGCGATATTGGTCAACGACGGTTGCCTTGACCGAAACGCCTTCTACAGCCGGCTGCCCGACCTTTACACTGTCATCATTGGCCAGGAGCAGCACGTCGTTCAATTCGATTTGCTCACCGACTTCGTAAGGCAGCTTCTCAACGGAGAAGGTATGGCCTTCTTCGGCGCGGTATTGCCGGCCACCACTTGTTACAATTGCGTACACGATTACCTCCAAAAAGAACCGGCATACAAGATGCCGGCGTCAATGTCAATATTTGTATGGGTAGTGGTTGGGTGACCCACACAACGAAGGAGAATTATAGCCCCGCCAACGCGGGTTGTCAAAACCGATTTTGTCGGCTTAATCTTGCCTTTGCAGAGCTGTGTTTAACTGCTGCCATTCGGCAACGGTAAGGGTTTCGGCGCGGCGACGGCCGTCTACCCCCGCCTGGTTTAATATGTCAGCGATGACTTGCCGATCCGGTTCTAACTGGCGCAAATTTTTCTGTAGCTGCTTCCGTTTTTGGCTGAACCCGGCCCGCACTAATCTAAAGAACCTTTTTTCATTTGTGTCATCTGCGTTCATTCGTGTGCCCTCTAATTTGATGCGAATGACGGCCGAATCAACATCGGGTCGCGGCCAGAAGGCGCCGGCTTTGATATTGTCTACGACTTTGACCTGGCCGTAGTATTGCACGCTGACGGCCAGCAAACTCATGTGGGGGGGAACGGCCGTTATCCGCTCTGCCACCTCTTTTTGCACCGTTAACACCATGAGCGACGGCTTGACCGCGGCCGACAGCAAATGGCGTAAAATGGCCCCGGTGATGTAGTACGGCACGTTTGCCACCACCTTGTACGGCTTATCAAACCAGTCGGCCGGATTTTGGGCCAGGATGTCGCCCTGAATCAGGCGCACATTGTCATAATCCTGTAACTGGCGCCGCAGGATGGGGATAAAACGATTATCTAACTCGACGGCGGTGACGGAAACGGCCGTTTCCGCCAACAACCGCGTTAACGACCCCAGTCCCGGCCCGATTTCCAACACGTCATCCTGTTTCGTCAAATCGGCCGCCGCTACAATCCGCGCCAACACGTTCTCATCGAACAGAAAATTCTGTCCCAGACTCCTCTTCGGCTCCAGGCCATATTGTCGCAGGATCTGTTTAGGGTGCATAAGCTCAAGCTATTTTCTTTTGTTTCCAGCTGGTACGAAACACGCGATAAACGTAGTAGCAAACAGGATGGGTGTAGTCGCGCATCTTCTCTGGGAATTTGTGGACGCCTTCAGCCACGCGCACGCCGCCAACCGCTTCTTGCATTTTGATGGAGGCGATGTTGTTTATGCTGGGGTCGGCTTGAACGGCCGTACAATCCGTATGAGTGAACAAATAATCCACCAACCCTTGCTTCGCCTCTATGCCAAACTTGTTTCCCCAAAATGGCGGCAGCAGCTTCACATCTGTCGTTGCAATCCCCTCCTTATCTGGCAGATACATTTTACACTCGCCAATCGCCTGCCCGGTCGCCTTCAGTTCCACAACTAGCAGCCGTCCAAACTCACTCTCGCCCTGCCCCTGAATCTTAGCCGCGATCTCCTCCCGCGTAATGCGTAACCCTTCCGGGAATCCCACATTCGTCATTACGCGGGGATTTGTCCACAAAGCGTAATACATCGCCGCGTCTGCCTCGCGCGCAGCGCGGATGATGAGGCGCGTTGACTCAAATACCGCGCCGCCGGCAGGAATTTTTCCGCTCATTTACTTCCCCCTTCGGTAATTGGTCATCGGTGAACAGTAATCGGGTTACTGATGACCGGTTTTACCCGTTTTTCATCTGCTCAAATTGGGTTTCCATCTCGCTGCGCGTTTCATCCATCGCTTTACGCGCTTCATCCAGCGCCTGCTGCCAGCGATTGGCTGCCTCGCCGCGTAGTTGTTCGCCAGACGCAGGCGTCAGCAGCAGGACCAGCGTTGCCCCGATCAATGCGCCAGACAGCGCTCCCGCCAAAAAGCTAAAAAGTTTATTCATAGTCATTGCCTCCTAAATGTATTTATTATACTCGAAGCCGTTTTTTTTGCTCCATTGGCGTCAGAATATGTCATTTATAGTCGGGATAACGGCCGTCAGCCAATTAGTGTCTTGTTTTCTCTTCCAACTGGTCAATTGGCTATTGACAACGGCCGTTTTCGGCGCAATCATATAAGAAAACTGTCCTAACTTGAGAAGATACGTTTTTTACCTCGAAGGAGCCTCCTGGAGGTTTATTTACATTGGAGCGAAAAATGGGTGAACAAAAGGCGAAAATAAAACGGCCGTCTCGCGGCTTCAAACGCTGGTTATTCCGCGCCCCCATCTGGTTCTACCGGGTAGGACTGGGCGGTTTGATGGGACGGCGCTTCGTCCTGCTCAATCATGTGGGACGTAAATCCGGACTGCCCCGCCAAGCCGTCGTTGAGGTGGCCAAACACGATAAAGACACCGGCGACTACATCATCGCTTCCGGCTGGGGGAAGCAGGCGGATTGGTACAAGAACCTGCTGCAAACGCCAGAAATTACAATTCAAGTAGGGTGGCGCAAGATGGCGGTAACGGCCGTTCCCCTCACCCCCGAACAATCCGGCGGCGCCATGGTAGATTACGCCCGCCGCTACCCAACGGCCGCCCGCACTTTAATGAAACGGCTGTTGGGCTACGAAGTAGACGGCACAGAAGGCGATTACCGCGCCCTGGGCCATGACCTTGTGCCCTTCATCGCCCTGCAACCGCGCGACATCACTGCAACTTAGCCGAATAACCTGCCTTCACTTCAGTATGGCTTCAAGTTGCTTTCCCTGTTTCTTTGGCCACTTTGCATACCGACGAACCTGCTCTTCATCAATTCCCCCGTGCCGACGCAGTATCCCCGCGACTAAAAGCGTCTCCCCTGATATTTACGTCCTACATGGGGAAACAGTTCGAAATTAGATAAACGAGGGCGGGAAACACGGAGAATCGTCATTTTCTGGATGGTGGATAAAGCCCCAGAAGGCTTCTTGCGCCCGGTTGGGCTGGGTCATACCGCAGCGAGCCATACATAATTGGCGCTGAAGCTTGATGCCGCGCACCGGCGCTTCAACAACCGAACCCCAGGACAGGGCGTAGGCGGCAGCCAGCTTGGAAACGAAAGAGACGCCGGTATTGTAGGAAACGGCCGTTAAAATCGCCTCTGCATTCCCCACTTCCAAAAACACATTCAAATCATCCAGCGTAATATCATACGCTGCCAGCGCAGAGAGCAGAGCGCGGCGCGTACCCGCTGCCGGTTCGCGCATTATCAACGGCGCATCCAGCATATCTTCCGGCTCTATCGCCTCCCGTTTTGTCCAGGGGTGGCCCTGGGGGGCAATCAAGACAATGTGGTCGGTAAAGAAGCGCTGACACTCCAACCGCTCACCGCCCATCTCCACGCTGACAACGCCTAAATCAGCCTCATTCTCCAATAAACGGAGACCGACATTTTCCTGTGTGCAAGTCAAAATTGAAATATGAACGCCGGGATGATGGCGGCGAAAACGGGCCGCCAGTCGGGGCAGAATATATTTGCCGGCCGTCGTACTGCAAGCGATTTTTAAATGGCCGACTATTTCCCCTGGCAGCGACAACATCATTTCTTCCAGTTCAATGGATTGGCGTAGTCAGCGGCGCGCCCAGGGTACGAGGGTCTTTCCGGCGTTGGTCAGTTGCAGGCCGCTCCCTTTACGGTCAAACAGCGTCACATTGAACTCATGCTCCAAATCGCCGATGTATTTGCTCACGGTGGGCTGGCTGACGTGAAGCTGATGCGCTGTGTGGGAGAAGTTGAGACTTTCGGCAGCATGCAAAAAGACGTTGATTTTGTTCAAGTCCAGCATGAATATAGAGTATCACACACCCACCGCGATCTCCAAACACATCTTGTCGCTAACATCCTGTGAGTTATATCATGCGTTCTTATGACAAATGTCACTATTGCCTGTGGTTGCATCGCATTACTATTGCATCATATTGCATAACATTGCAAATAGTAACAAAAAGTAACATTGCGTGATATGATGAACGATTTGCTAACAGTTCGACAGGTACAAGATATCCTTCAGGTTGACCGGACGACGGTTTACCGAATGTTAAAAGACGGCCGTTTGCATGGCGTTAAAATTGGACAGCAATGGCGTTTCTCGCACACGGAATTGGATTCTTTTTTAACCGGCTCCCCGGCCGTGAACGCCGCGGAAGGGTCTGACTTATCTTTGGAGATTTTGCCGCAGACTTGCCTGCAAGCCATGCAGGATATGGGCGCCGATGCGACCGGAGTCGGCGCCATTATCACCCATCCGGACGGCCGTCCTATCACCACCATGAGCCATAGCAGTCATTTCTGCGACTTGATCCACAGCGTTGAATCGGGACGGCAGGCATGTCAGGTATTCTTATCTAATTTGGCTCGTCGTCCGGCCGCCTCCAGCCGGTTGATAACATGCCACGCTGGGCTTGAGTGTATGAAGACAGACATCAAAATCAATGGCGAGGTAACGGCCGTGTTCATTGCCAGTCAATTCTACACGACTCCGCCAGACCCAGTTGTCCAGCGGCCGCGCATCCAGAAGTTAGCCACCCAACATCAACTCGACGCCGCCGAACTGGCCGCCGACGCCGCCGAAATCCCCGCGCTAGACCCGACCCAGAGGCAAAGAGTAACGACCTGGTTACAATAACTGACCCATACACTTTCCTTAATAGGCCAGGAACGCGCCGATTTATTGGGACGGCTGCGCCGCATCGCCGCCATGAGCGCTGTTGGATGAGACAGGATAGGCAATGCTAAATGGACTGATGGAAAGACAGGAGCCGATTATGACTCGTCCGCCGCTTGAGGAATTGACACTTCTCCACGCCAGCATTTGCCAGGCATTGTCCGACCCCAAACGGATTATGATTTTGTACGCGCTGAGTGAGCGGCCCCGCCACGTCAATGATCTGGCGGCCGATTTAGACTTGTCCCAACCGACCGTATCGCGCCATCTGCGTATTTTGCGCCAGCAATCGCTCGTCTTAACCGAACGCGAAGGGACGTGGATCGCCTACCATCTGGCCGATCGTCGCATCATTCAAGTGTTGGACACAATGCGGCAGGTGATGTTCGATGCGTTGGAACGGAAAACGGCCGTTTTCAGCGATAGTAAATCAGTTTAGTAAATAGGATGGACACAATGATAAAACTCAAATCGCACACCGCTTTAGGCATATTGCTCTTAGGCGGCGTCATTTTAACGGTCGGGCTGATGTGGCCTAACACAGCCAACGCCCAATGCGGCTCCTCCGCCTCCTCATGCAAAAACTGCCACGAAGTCCAGGGCGAAGCCCCCGTCAACAACGACGGCGCCAGCTGGCACCAGGCCCACGCCTTCGGCGACTTCTGCGAATTTTGCCACGCCGGCAACGTGCAAGCCACCGACAAAGCCGCCGCCCACACTGGCATGGAAGCGCCCCTGGACAACATCCAGGCCAGTTGCGGCAACTGCCATGCGGCCGATTTAGACGAACGCGCCCAGGTTTACGCCACAGCCCTCGGCGTTGAAATCGGCTCTGGCGGCTCCGGCGGCGGCGCTCCCCCACCCGCCAACACAAGCAACGCTGCCCCCCCTGCCAGCAGTGATACCGGCGCATCGGCTGCGCCGGCCGCCCCGCCACCTGCTGCCCCGGCTGGCATGACCATTGACGACCCCAACGTCATTGATTACGTCGCCCGCTACAACGAAAACGTTCTGGGCATTCGCACCATCAACTGGGGTAACCGCATTCTCGTCAGCTTGATCGTTATCACCTTGATCGGCGGCGGCGGATTCATCCTCTGGAACGAGCAGCGTCTGCGTCGCCAACAAATTCCTGTTTCCGCATCTGTTCGGGCCGAACAGGCCAACAACTTCCCGGACTATCCGCCCCAGGTCGTCGCCTTGCTGCCTCGCATCGCCAAACTGTCGCCGCCAGCGCAAAGCGATCTGTACCAATTCCTGGAAAACCCAGCCAAAGCGCAACTTTTCCTCCGTGATATGGCACGGCTGGAGCCGGAACTGATCAAACAAGTGCGCGGCTTAGATAAGGAATCGCAAGCATTGTTACTGGCGCTGGCCGGCAGCGGCGACTAACCCGCTGCCAACAAACCGTAGCCCGATTTTGCAAAATCGCCCTACATGAAGGAGAAAGAAATGGACTGGCTCAAAGAGCAATTGGCAAAAGAAGAATGGTCGCCCTACGCGGCGGGCGCGCTGCTGGGCATCGTCGGCGTCCTGGCCGTCGCTCTCAGCGACAGCTTGCTGGGCGCGTCAGGGGCGTTCGAGAACCTGGCCGGACTGATTGGCACGGCTATCGTCCCCGACCTGTTCGACAACATGTACTTTAATTTTGTGATGCCGCCCGGAATCACCTGGGGCGTCGTCCTCCTCATCGGCGTCTTTTTCGGCGGCATGTGGGGCGCGAAATCCAGCCGCACCTGGAAAATCCGCATGATTTCTGATGAACAGTGGACGCGGATTGCCGGTAAGAAATGGTGGAAGCGCTGGTTAACTGCATTTATTGGCGCCATCATTCTGGAATATGGCGCGGGCATTGCCGGCGGCTGTACCAGCGGGTTAGCCATCTCTGGGGGGATGTTGTTAGCGCCGGCCGCTTATCTTTTCATCGCCGGCATGTTTGCTTCCGGCATCGTCACCGCCTGGTTCATCTACGGCAGGAGGTTCTAAACCATGATTAACATTATTTTAGCTTTGATTTTGGGCGTGTTTTTTGGCCTATCGCTGCAAAAATCAGGACTGACCAAATACCACAAAATCGTCAACGCCTTCCGCCTGACCGATTTTGCCGTCCTTAAATTTATGATGTCGGCTCTGATCGTCTCCATGATCGGCCTGTATTCCTTGAAGTGGATGGGCGTCATCGCGTTTCCGAATGTGCCCGCCACCTACATCGCCGGCAACCTGATTGGCGGCCTTATCTTTGGCTTTGGCATGGCCATCAGCGGTTATTGACCGGGCACTTGTGTCGCCGGGTCCGGCGAAGGCAAGTTAGATTATCTGGCCCCCGGGTTTCTGGGGTTTTTGACCGGCGCAGTGATTTACGGCCTGACTTATCAACAGGTCTTTCCCAAAATTTCGGCCGTTGCCAACTACGGCTCAACGATTATGCCCGATTTATGGCACGTCAGCGCAGCCTTAGTCATCATTTTCTTTACGTTGTTCAGCCTCTTGCTCTTCTATTTGATTGATCGCGCCCATATGCAGCGCAAAGATAAATTGGCCAAGCAGCAATAATAATGACAAGGCGACAGTCACCTTAAAAGTGACTGTCACCTGACTACAGGACTTAACGATGTCAAGTACAACTATTACCCGACGAGAATTTTTGAAAATTGCCGGCGCATCATTGGGCGCCTTAGCCGTTGGGCAAATGCTGCCCATCAAGGTGGCCGAAGCGGCCCGCCGGGCGGGGATGCTGGATATCAATGGCAACGGTTATATTCCGACGATGTGTGAAATGTGTGTCTGGCGCTGCGGGGTACGGGCGAAGGTGAAAGACGGCCGTGTCGTCAAACTCGAAGGCAACCCCGAACATCCCCACTCGCTCGGCCACCTGTGCGCCCGCGGCCAATCCGGCCTGATGAACACCTACGACCCCGACCGCGTCCTGACCCCGCTCATTCGCGTCGGCCAGCGCGGCGAAGGTAAGTTCCGCGAAGCTTCCTGGGAAGAAGCCCTCGACTTGGCGGCTAGCAAAATGCAGGAAATCAAAGACAAATACGGGCCGGAAGCGATGGTCTTCTCTTCCACCCACAATTTGTCTCAGGTACAGTTCGAAAACCTGCTCAACGCCTACGGCTCGCCCAACTATGGCACACAGCGCAGTTTGTGCTTCAACGCCATGATCGTCGCCAACCAGATGACCTATGGCCTGGAAGAACCATTCCGCAATTACGACGGGCTGAAATACCTGATTTTAACCGGCCGTAACCTGATGGAAGCCATCTCTACTTCAGAAACCTCCATTTTGAGCCATGCCATTGACAAAGGCTTAAAAGTCGTCTACATAGACCCGCGCTTCACCAAAACGGCCGCAAAAGCAACCGACTGGTGCGCTATCCGGCCCGGAACCGACCTGGCCTTCCATTTGGCCCTGCTCAACGTCATCATCAGCGAAGACCGCTATAACCACGATTTCGTAGAAAAATACACCGTTGGCTTCGATCAGTTGGCCGCCGAAGTGGAAAACTACACCCCCGAATGGGCCGCGCCCATCACCGACATCAAAGCCGATGTTATCCGGCGCATCGCCCGCGAATTCAGCGACGCCGCGCCCTATGCGATGGCCCACAATGGCTGGCGCACCTCCAACTTTGAAAACTCCTTCCAAACGCAGCGGGCCATCGCCTGCCTGAACGCCTTAGTCGGTAATTGGGGCATCCACCTGCTGCCCGCCGCCGCCGAGGGCGCCGGGCTGGGCGCGCCGCCGCAGCCGCCTTACCCGCGCGCTTCGGCCATGCGCCTGGACGGCGTGCCCTGGAAATACCCGCTCGTCCCCTTCAAACTCGGCGTTTTCCAGGAATTGCGCGACGCCATCATCGCCGAGCAGCCTTACAAAGCGCACGGCTGGTTCATCGCCCGGCAAAACCCGGTGCAGTCCCTCCCTGACCGTAACAAGACATTGGCAGCGATGAGCAAAATGGACTTCATCGCCGTCGTTGATATTTTCCTCAACGACACCGCCTGGTTTGCCGACGTGGTGCTGCCCGAAGCTTCCTACCTGGAACGTTACGACCCGCTCAACGTCGTCGGTGACTTGGCTTTCATCCGCCAGCCGGTTATTCAGCCGCAGGGCGAGGCCAAATCGGCGCTGTGGATTTACAAAGAATTAGGTAAACGGCTGGGCCTGGAAGATTATTTCCAATACATAGACGAAGAAGATTATTTGCGCCAACAATTGGCCCCCCTGGGCATGACATTGGAAGAAGTGCGCCAGAAAGGATACGCTCGGCTGTCCGGCGGCAGCGACGAAGTTGAATTCACTTGGAATACGCCCAGCGGCAAGGTGGAATTATTTTCCGGCACGCTCGACAATGCCGGATTTAACGCTTTGCCCACCTGGGAAGAACCGCCACGGCCGTCGGCCGGAAAGTTCTATCTGTTAACCGGCAAAGTGGGACGGCACACCCAATTTGGAACGCAAAATAACCAGCTGCTGCGCAAATATCAGGATGAACCGCGCTTGTGGATGAATCCTGTGTCGGCAAAAGCGCTGGGTTTGCAGGATAATGACCTGGTTAAAGTAACCAGCGCTGTCGGCGAAGTAAACATTCAGTTGTGGGTCACGCAAGCTATCCGGTCCGACTGCGTTTACCTGACGCCGGGATACGGCCATCTTTCTAAAGGATTGACGACGGGTTATGGCGTAGGCGCCAGTGATTCGGTTCTGCATGTCACGTTTACGGATCCGATAAGCGGCAGCCAGGCGCTCACTCAAACGTTTGTGTCGGTGACCGCAGCCTGAAACCACTCGCCTGGGAGCAGCCATCAAAAAATATTGGCTGCTCTGGTCGGCGGCATTGGAGAGAACATTATGTCAGAAACGACATCAAATGAAAATGACTATGGCTTTTTGATTGACGCCTCGCGCTGCATTGACTGCCGGGCTTGTTTGGTGGCTTGCAGCGTGCAAAACGAGACGCCAATGGAAACAACGCGCATATGGATTAAAGAGACGGGCGTGACGGGGCAGTTCCCCGATTTGGAGCGCTATTCGGCTCCCTACCATTGTATGCACTGTGAAGATCCCTCTTGCTTATCGGCCTGCACAGTGGGCGCTTTGCAGAAGGGCGAAAACGGCATTGTCACCTATGATCAAGACAGGTGCATTGGCTGCCGTTACTGCATGTACGCCTGCCCCTTCCAGGTTCCTAATTACGAATGGAAACAACAGCTTCCACTAATTGTGAAATGCGATATGTGCATTTCCCGGTTAGGCGAGGGCGAGTCAGAACCAGCTTGTGCGGCCACTTGCCCCACCGACGCCATTATTTTCGGTAGAAAGAGCGAGATGTTGGCAGAAGCGCATCGCCGCATCGAAGAAAATCCGGGCAAGTATATTGACCACGTTTACGGGGAACATGAAAATGGCGGCACGGCCACATTTTATGTCTCGCCTGCTCCTTTTGAGGATTTAGGTTTCCCCAGCGCCGGTGAAATGTCGCCCGCTTATTCTAACCGCCTGGTTACGCACGGCACGCCAACGGTAGCCGGCGCGGTTGCCGTTGGCTTGAGCAGCATTTATTTGACAATCAAACATCACGAAGAGGCAATGGAAGCGTTGAAAAACGGCTCGACCCATGAAGCTGACAACGCAGCGGACGAAGAAACGCAAGTGGCGGCTCAGGAGGCAGCATGATGATTAAGAAAATCATTGATGAAATAAAGTCTTTATCAGTCGGGTACTACATCCTGGCCGTTATCGCGGCGGCGGGGATGTCGGTGGCCGCTTACCGACTGTATGCTGGATTGGGCGCAACGACGAACCTGAGTAAGGCGTTCCCCTGGGGCATCTGGATTAGTTTTGACTTGTCTACGGTGGCTTTTTCGGGCGGGGCGTTTACGCTGGCGGCGCTGGTGTATGTGTTCCACCTGCATGATCTGCACCCGGCGGTACGGCCGACGGTGTTAGCCGGGTTGATTGGCTACTCGTCGGTGCTGCTGATCCTGTTTATGGATTTGGGCCGTTGGGATCGATTTTACCATTTTTTGATTTACCCCAATTTGAATTCGGCGCTGTTCGAGGTGAGCTGGTGCATTATGCTGTACTCAACGATTCTGGTTTATGAGTTGAGTCCGGCGCTGCTGGAGAATTCTCGCTGGAGCGGACTGATTAAGGTGGTTGAGAAGTGGACAATTCCGATGGTGATTGCCGGGGTGACGCTGTCTACACTGCACCAATCGTCATTGGGGACATTGTTTGTCGTTATGTCGCCGCGTGTGCATCCGCTGTGGTATTCGATGCTGCTGCCGGTTTTCTTCCTGATTTCGTCGCTGGCGGCGGGGTTGGCGATGGTGGTTGGCGGGGCGACGCTGAGTTATTGGATATTCAAACGGACATTGCCGGAAAATATCGTGGCTGAGTTGGGCTGGTTTATTCCCTGGATTCTGGGCGTTTACCTGGTTTTGAAACTAGGCGAATTGGAAATTACGGATGAACTGCACCTGCTGTTTACGAGCGGCGTGTACAGCGCGCTGTTTATCACGGAACTGATTATTGGCGTTGTGATTCCGATTGTTTTGTTCTCGATAAAACGGCTGCGGCACAGTCGGGTAGCGTCGTTGGTCGGCGCGTTGTTTGTTTTGGGCGGCGTGGTGTTGAATCGGTTTAATACCTCCTGGTTTACGATTAAGCCGGTGGCTGGGCAAACGTATGCGCCCTCCTGGATGGAGGTGGCGATTTTGATTGGGGTGGCGGCAACGGCCGTTCTCGCTTACTCGCTTATTGCCCATTACTTCCCCTTGTTTGAGGAGACGGTGCGGGTGAAACGTCAATCAAAAGTGCGGCGGGAACTGGCGCATACAGGGGATTGAGTTTGATAAGTGCAGATTGATGATTGTAGACCCGCACTCTCTTGTTTATAATATAGGCCAGTGAACAGTGGCAAGCTGGCAAATGGACAACAAGATGTTAGGCCACTAAAAGTCCTTTAAGCCCAAAACTCATTTTCAGATACAATTCATGTAAATGCAAAGGAGACACCACGCCGCTGCGCGGCACCATCAAATGAATGAAAATAGCGCGGGTGCGCTTTGCCACACTCGCCACACGCGCCACACGCCGATGACGCAAGAACCGGATAGAATTGAAGAACTGGTCTGAGGTCGATATTTTAACTGGTACTGCGAGTCTGAAAAGGAGACTGACCGGGATACCCAGAAGTACCACAAATTGTTGACAGATTCCGCGCGAGCACGCAAGGGAGAAATTTCTCAACAAGGGTATCTGACCAGAGAACATAATCGGAGGCGAAAGATGCGAGTGATGGTGAAGTGTGGCGCAGGGATTGATGTACACAAGAAGAATGTGGTCGTGAACTGTTGGCGAGTAGAAGGTAAGGAAGTCGTGACCGAGACACGCACATTTGGGACGACAACGCCTGAATTATTGCAGATGACCGACTGGTTAGGCAGTTGGGGCGTGACCGATGTAGCGATGGAAAGTACCGGGGTATATTGGCATCCTGTATACAACTTGCTGGAAGGGTCGTATAAAGTGTTGGTGGTCAACGCCAAACACATCAAACATGTACCTGGACGCAAGACAGATGTCAAAGATGCGGAATGGATAGCTGAACTATTGAGCTATGGGCTGTTGAAAGCAAGCTTTGTCCCCGACAAACCGCAACGAGATATGCGCGACTTGACCCGTTATCGCACCAAGTTGGTACAAGAACGAGCCAGAGAAGTGAACCGAGTACAGAAGTTGCTGGAAGGAGCCAACATCAAGTTAGCGTCGGTAGCGACAGATGTATTGGGAGTATCAGGGCGGTTGATGTTGAAAGCATTGATAGAAGGCAATGCGTCCGAGAAAGAAATGGCTGAGATGGCAAAGGGACGAATGCGGTCAAAAATACCGGAATTGGAAAAGGCATTAACCGGTATCGTGAGTGATCATCATCGTTTCATGTTGGGCGAGCAGTTAGCCCATGTGGACTTTATGGACGAGCAAATTGCCAATATTAGCCAGGAAATCAGTGTGCGCCTGGAAAAGATGAGCCAAAAGCAACAACCGCCAACGCCGTCGGAAAGGGCAAATAAGACAGAGAGAGTAGAAGATACCGAAACGCCCTTAACATGGCAGGCTGCGGTCGAGTTATTAGACACAGTGCCAGGCATCAATCAAC
>JAJRYT010000058.1 GCA_024275635.1 Chloroflexota bacterium
AATGCAACTTTACTCGAGTACGAATATTTGAACATCGCATAAAAAGAGTGACATGCAAATATTATTTGAATACAAACCCACGCGGTCGAGTACGGTTTGGAAGCAATCTGTTAGGAATGTACAAAGTCGAGCTTAGTATTTAGATTGGTTCAATCTTGAAGATCGAACCAATATCGAGATAGTCACTTAGCGCCGTGACCCAAATATGGCCCGACCGACTCGAATGTAAGTTGCGCCTTCTTCAATAGCAATCTCAAAATCGTCGGTCATGCCCATGGAATAATCAAGCGGCTGGGAAACGGCCGTTTCCAACCACTGCCCCAATTCACGTGTGCGACGAAACACATTCCGAATCTCCGCTTCCGCCACCCCCCAGGGGGCCATCGTCATTAATCCCGCAAAACTTAAGCCAGGCATATCCAGGATCGTTTGGGCGGCTGTACGGAGATTATCGCGCTGTGTTTCATTTTGCTCCCATTCTCTCATATCCCACCCAGATTTGGAAGCTTCGCCGGAAACGTTAACTTCTAAAAAGATGGGCAGCGGGGCATGGGCCGTTTGCATCAAACGATTTGACAGCCGCTGGGCGATTTTGAGTCTATCCAGGGCATGAAACATGTCAGCGTGATCAGCTACCAGGTTGGTTTTACGACTTTGCAGTGTGCCGATCTGGTGCCAAATAATACCATTATCCGGGCCAAGAATATCGTCAACGGCCGTTCGTTTAGCCGCCATCTCTTCGGCCCGGTTCTCGCCAAAGTGGCGCATCCCGACCTCATAAGCCGCCAGGAGTGTTTCCACCGGCCAGGTTTTAGTAACAGCGACCAGGGTGATTTCATCGGCGGCCCGACCGGCCCGTTCAGCGGCCTGGTCAATTTGGTGAGTAACGGCCGTGTAGTGTTCCAAGATATCATTCACAAGTTACAAATCCTTCTAAAAAGTCCATCCATTATTACCGCCTCAGTGTAGCTAATCTCGCAAAAGATATCAAATTCATGATCCTACTGTAACTACTAACCTTCCCAGAGGTTAGCCTGACAAAATCAGCCAACCGTTTGTAAACCTTCGGGAGAACGCCTTATAGGGTCCTATCCATGCCCCAAAACCGGATGTACTTGGTAAGGCGCTTCAAGCTGCTCCAGTTCCTCCGGTGAGAGTGCAATGTCAACCGCCGCCACCGCTTCTTCCAACTGGTATATTTTGCTGGCGCCAACGATGGGCGCCATAACGCCCGGTTTGGGCAGCAGCCAGGCCAGAGCGATTTGGGCCGGGCTGACACCGCGCTGTTTGGCCAATGCCTCAACTCGTTCTAAGACCGCAAAATCACCGGCCTCATAGTACATGTTATGAGCAAATTCATCGCTCCTGGCTCGTTCCGTCGGCCCCTCCCCTTTTACCTCTCGATTACCAGCTAAAAACCCACGCGCCAATGGACTCCAGGGGATGAGGGCCACACCTTGCTCCAGGCAAAAAGGATTCATCTCCCGCTCTTCTTCGCGGTAAACCAAATTGTAATGGTTTTGCATAGAAATGAAGCGTGTCCAGCCGTGCAAATCAGCCGTGTACTGCGCCTTGGCGAACTGCCAGGCAAACATGCTGGATGCGCCGATGTAAAGCGCCTTGCCGGCCTTGACGACATCATGCAACGCTTCCATTGTTTCCTCAATCGGGGTGTCATAATCCCAGCGGTGAATCTGGTACAAATCCACATAATCCGTGCCTAACCGCTGCAGGGAATTATCAATCGCTTCCATAATGTGCTTGCGCGATAGACCGCCCCCATTTGGGCCTTGTCCAATGGGGAAATATACTTTCGTCGCCAGGACAATTTCTTCCCGGTTGGCAAATTCTTTGAGCAGTTTGCCGGTTACTTCTTCGCTCACGCCGAGGGAGTACATATCGGCCGTGTCGAAAAAGTTGATACCAAGTTCAATGGCTCGTTTTACAAATGGACGGCTTTCTTCTTCGGAAAGCACCCAACTCCGCCATTCGGGTGTGCCGTAAGTCATCATTCCCAAGCAAATGCGAGAAACCTTGAGGCCAGATTTCCCAAGATTTACATATTCCATTGGTCACTCCTATTTAATGGGATAATGGGGGACAAAAAGACATTTTGTCCATCCAGGCAGCGTCACCCTTTGGATTTTCATTCATGGCATCGCTGCATCGCGTATCGTCGCTGAAAAGAATAATCCTCCGATTTCAAAATTACCGCAAACTTAACCTGTGTAATCGGCTCAATCTGTGAATTTTCATTCCACTTTATCAATTTCAGCGCAATCTTTACAAACCAGATCAAATCCAACAAACCACTGCCGTCCCCCTGCTGTCAGCGCCCAGGAACGGTTTAAGTACATTTAAATGAATTGAAGATTGAATGTTGAAGAGAGGTTCCCCAAGACCCTTTCTCGCATCAGAGAAGTCAAATCTTTGCTTGATAGGGCGCGGGCAGGCTTTGCCAATAGACAAAGCCTGCCCGACGTCCTATTATTCTCTTTTCGACAGGCTCCTAGTTTCCGTAAGTAAAGCCATCAATCCGGTTGCCGCTAAAACCTTCTTGGGAACCATCGAAGTATAATCCAGGCCCGAAAGTGCAGGATGTGTCCTCGCCCAGCAAAATTGGATGACACACGAAAATATCGCGTTCATTGCCACTCACAACGCCGACAGTGAATGCGTTCCGCAATGAGAAGTAGATGTCGCCCGTCGCCGAGTCCAGCCACGTACCCCATACATCTTCGGTATACTGCCATACATCGGAACCATCGAAATACATCTCCCATTTACCGGCAGTAGCAGGACCAACCGTTCCAGTGAACACGATCAGGTCGTCGTCCGTGCCGCGCAGCTGACCGCCGCCGAGTGCCGGTACTTTGAAGGAGGCGTTGGTGCTCACGACTAAACGGCCGTCTGGCGTAAAGCCAATCGCATCCACATCTTCGCCCGCCTTCCTCAACCCCACGTCCGAAGCGTCGAAGAACATCTCGAAGGAACCGGCCGTCTCCTCACCCAGCGAGGTGGGAATGAATCTGACAATGTCCGAGTCATCCACCTTGCCGAAGCCAGGAATCCTGATTCGTCGGTTGAAGCTCATCAAGATGCTGCCGTCGTCCAGGAAATGTATAGCATCCACATCAGTGCGCTTCAGACCCACATCGGAGCCATCAAACTGTTTTGACCAGATGCCGGTAGGTACGTCGTAGGCCATGATATCCTCGTCGTCATACACCACACCGCCAGCCTCGCCTCTTGAGTTGGAACTAATCCAGGGTGACCTATGGACATTGGTGAAGGTGCAGGTAACATCCTCATCATCTTCCAGAGTCACGGCTACACCCATATAGCTGCCGTCGGTATCCGTAATCAAGTCGAAGGAACCTCCGTTATTCACCATGAAAACACATTCAGCGCTGAAGGGAAGCCAACCGGCAGGTATCGTTTCCGTAATCACATAGGTGTCGGAAACCAAGCCCGTGTAAGCGATCGTATTGATAATATCGTCGTTGTCATCGGGAACCGCGTCATCCAGGCTAAAGCTGCCCAGGTCGCCGGTAAAGGAGAAATCCGCGCTGTCATTGGGAATGGCGTCTTTGACGATGGTGATGGCGCCGGGATGCGGCCGTTGGAACTCATAGGCGCCCATGTCTACCAAAGCGTGTCTTGGGCTGCGAGAATGCCTATCCAAATCATCTCTTGGCGCATCATCTACAGGGGCCTGGTCAATTGCCGGGGAGCCTGCGCTTAGATGCCAGTCAGAACCGGGTATCCAGGATTGAGAATTGCCAGGAGCCACGAATAAAGGGCCGACGCTAATATTACCCATGCGATCAGAGTAGTCTCCATTAGAGATGTCGTTGTATTGGACGTATGTCAAGCTCTCTGAATTCTCATAGCTTTCCCATGATGGTTGCATGTCCGGGTTATCCACGTGCAAGTTATCCGGTATCCAGACATAATTCAGACCCCAGGTGTAATCTAGATCCTCTTCTTCTCCACCGGGCTGCTCATAATTCAGGCGCCAGTTATTCCAGATGATATTGTTGTATATCTTTGGGTCGCTAAAGCCGGGAGCAACGTAGCGGCCGTCCGGATCGCTGCCATTGTACTCATGACCATGGCGCTCACTGTCAATGCCGCCGCCGGCCGGGTTATAACTACCAGCAACGATGTTACCGACAATGGTGTTGTTGCGAATTGTGACGTAGAAGGTGTCATCGAAAGCCAACGCGCCGCCGCGAGCATGGTTTTCTCCTCGGTCATCAGCAATGTTTTCCGCAAACAGGTTGTTGTAAATATCAATCAAGGCGATGTCGTCGCCTACATCCTCAAAGCTGATAGCGCCGCCATCATCGTAACATAAATTGCGCAGGAATTCGTTGTGGTGAATATCTATGGGGCCTGTATCCTCAAAGAAAACACCGCCGCCATGATCCTCGGATTTGTTCTCCTCGATCACATTTCCATAAATGTTCAGGTGGTCTTTGATTTCGTAAAGGGAAATTCCGCCGCCATAATCGGGCGACCAGTTATGGAAGATGTGATTGTTATAGATGAGATACTCGCCCGTAGGAACACAGGTAGGAGGACAATGGTCATCCTGGACGTGTTCAGGTTCGCTATGTTCCTCGCCGTATTCAGGCTCATCATTGACGCTGATACCGCCGCCATAGCCGCCGAAGTTGCCATTCTCGGCGATGGTGTTTGACCAAACCTTTACATCATGATTGGATAGATGCAGCCAGATGCCACCGCCGTAGTAGCCGCCGTTACGGATGATCATGTTATTGTTAATGTCAATATTGCGGTTGCCGTAGTCGCCAAAGATGCCCGCACCGATGTCGTCGTTGTTAACCGTACCGCCGGTAATGGTGAAGCCGCTGATCATGATATTCTCCACGCTGCCAGTTTCACCACCGGCGCCGATGAAGATGACCGGCCCGCCGCCGTTGTTGAAGCCCTGTTCAGTTACGGATAATGGACTCAGTCCATCCAGGATCGTCTCCAGAGGCCCATCGCCGATGAGGTAGATGTCAGATTCTGTGATTTGTATCCGTTCGTTGTAGTCGCCGGCGGCAACGCGCACAATCCTCGGGGTGGCCGCGGGCAGGTTGTTCAACGCCTCCGTGATGGTTGTATACGGATTTGTCTGGCTGCCGTCTCCCGGTCCCGGGTTGCTGGCATCCACAAACACCGTATTCGGGCCAGGCGTGTAAGCAATGCCGGCAACGGGCATAGCGTTGGAGGGGCCTGCCGTCGTTGTCACCAGGACTATATCGCTCACAGGATCCGGCGCTTCCTCTGCGTGGATCTCTGTATCTGACCACGAGATCACCTGGAGTTCCTGGCCGCCCAGGCTTACGGTTGAGTAATCCTGTTCAGCGCCAAAATCAGAACCTGTGATCACATAACTGCCGCCAACGGCCGCCGCGTCAATGACCGGCGCGTTGTCGGGCAAAATTTGAGCATTGCCCGGCAGCGCGCCGCCGAGGGGCGGAAATGCGGCTACAGGAACGAGCGACCAGTCCGCCTCGAACTTGTATTTGCCCTGACCGAAGGTATAGGGCAAAACCAACGGCAGGTAATTGGGATTATAGCCGGGGAAGGCAGGATCGTTGCCATAGTAGATGTGGACGTCTGGGGCAAAACGCCTTTCCATTTCCGGCTTCTGGACTGGATCTTCTCCGGCCGGGCATTGGCCGGCGGGGGCGCCGAAATAACATAAGGGGTTACCCATATAACCGACGCCCAGATTGTAGCCAAGATGGTCGTAAACCCCAATCGGCGTTCCAGGAATACCGGCCTTTTCCATATACAGAAGACTGGCAGGGTTGTTATCAATATTGAGATCGTCAAAGACGCCGCCTTCGATCTCGCCGGCCAGAGGTACCAGCGTGTTGATGCCAACGTTGTGGTCACTGCCGAGGCCACTGGTGACTGTCACCACGGCTACGTCGGAACCGGCCGGTGAAGGGGAGAACCCATCTGGCAGAATGACCTTGATCGTGTAATCGCCCGGAGTTAATCCCCTGAATTCATAAAAGCCGGGCATCGGGCCAACGTAGACCCCGCCCAGTTCATCAGGGGGCATTGTGTAGGGTTGGTGCCACCCTTGCAACATAGTAGCTGATTTACTGAATTTCCCGGATGTGGTGGTCGTGATCAGCGTCGTCCCGGTTATATCCCACAACTCAACCGTCACGCCGTGCATCGTTCTTTCTTCTTCTGGATCATAAATGCCGTCGCCGACCCAGGAGCCTCTTTCGAGATGGTCATACCAAACGACTCCCCTGATGTCACCCTCACCGGCAGGAATGGGTTCGAGGTAGAGGTCGGCCCGGTAGTTTGCGGTATACCACTGGATATACCGGTTCATGGCATTGTGGGTTACCGTGTAGGGAGTAAAGGGGGTGGGGTCTAAAAGCGGGTCCACGTTGTAGTTGAATGTGTCTGTCCTCATTGCGCCGCGATAGTCAGGCGGCAATTCAACATCCACGTACCCCATGACCTCGATCTCTGGCATATCATCGAAGTTATACCAGCCATTGGCGCAGGCTGGATAAGAGCTGAGTGAGTCTCCTAAATTTACCGGAGCAGTTGGGCCGCCGATGCCGGTGATCAATGTTTGCTTGATACTGCCACTCTTATACCGCAAATGCACGGCCGTTCCCTCCATGGGAAGTCCTGTTGCGGCATCTATCACACAGCCCTGCCCGCGGGCAAAGAAGCGCGGCGCCCAAGGACTGAGCGGCGTCGCCATGTTGGGAAACACAGTTACCTGACTCTGTGACCATACATAGTCAAGAGGGACGTCAAAGGCCATTATTTTGTAGCTGCCGGGGGGAACGTTAACAAATGAATAGGCTCCTGTCTCCGGATCGGCTTCTGTGGTGGCTACAGGATGAGTCGGTATTAACTCGTCGCTGGTAAAAAGGATAAGTAACCCATCAGCCACAATTGTATTGGGTGAAACACCCGGAGGCCCAGGGGTAGGAAATGGCTCTGCCGGGTCATTACCGTCGGCATCGAGAAGCATGCCATAGATGCTGCCAGCGATGGCGGGATTGTAAGGGTTAGGATTGGTGGCATCCCCGAACTGACCCAGTTTGGCAACGTAGCCGTGCCAGATAAGGAACATACCGCCTTCCGTGCCGGGATCGCCGGGGTAGAGCTTCGGATCCCAGGCCGCCCCACCCTCTTCAGTGTAATTAAGGTAGAACTCCGTCGTGGCATCAAAGCCCATACTGGCAACCTCAGGAAGTTGCGGATACATCCACACATCGGAGGCATCGGAAGTCACGATCACCTCTCCCGGAGGCAGATCGGTAAAGTAATACAGACCATCCGTATTAGCGATCACTGTACCATCGGCTGTAGTGATTGTAGATTGTGAACCAGTCCAACCCTCCGCCAGGAAATTACCTTCCTCATCCCTTACCGTAAACTTCACGCCATTGAGGTGTATATCCTCAGGGTAATCATCCGGTTCGCCGTTGACGTAGTTGTCATAGAAGGCGTAAACCAGGAGAGCGGCCGGCGGCAGTTCATCGGGCGAAGGCGTCCCATCAGGATTCGTATAAAGCGGCGGCAGATAGGCATCTATCGCCAGGGGAGCGGTTGAAGATATTATCGTTCCATCCGGCATTAGCTTGGGATGTGTCACCGTCCCAGCAGCGTCTACCGTGACTTCACGGCTGGTGAGGTCATGACCAGGGGCGCTGAACATGATCACGTAGTCGCCATCCACTGGTACGGTGGCTGTCCAGCAATGGGAGTAGGGCGCGCTGCCTGAAGGCCCCATAACACCATAGGTAATAAAAGCGCCGCCGGCGTGCTGGTTCTGAACCATGACGCTGGCGTCGGTAATGGGCGGGGTTAAGGGATTAGGAGACATGGGATTGGGGGACAATACCGGCCCGCTGCCGTCGTTTGCCCCTGTATAAATACAGCCCCCGATAGTTCCTGTTTGAGCATAAATGGCGGCCGGCGCCAAAATCGTCATAAAGATTGCAACGACAAGAATCCGTAAAACCATTACCTTCTTCATTGTGGTTTCTCCTTCTCAAGTTAATATACAGCGGTTCTTTACATTACGTTTTGAGGATAAAACGTCTAGCAAAAAACAATCGAGTTGCATCATACATATACTTTGTGACTATCTCTTTCCCCTGCCGAGAAAGCTTGCAATTGAACTTGTGGGCTATTGACGGCCGTAAGGAAGTCAGCCACCTGAGTAATTAAGATATGGTATTTACCGTATAGACTTATCAGATTATTTTCTGGATTCACTTCCACTATCCGCATTCGAGGGTATTCTTCAAGAAGGGTTAGTAATCTGATCGAGTTGGTTATACGTGAACTCTTGTCTAAGATGATTACGTCGGGTTGATAACGGCCGATCGCCCGGAGCAGGCTGGCCTCATTATTGGGGAAAACGCCAAACACATCCAGGTTAGCCTCACACATTAACAGACTTTCAATACCCGCGCTCAATAGCGATCTGTTATGCACTATCAACACGCTCAGGTCGCGTTTATTCCCTTCGGTTAGTTTCTCAAACAAGACTGTAAGCATGAACGACGCTCCAATGGTAACAATCCCTACCGTTTTCCTGGCGCTTTGTTCCCAGCGCTTTATTAAATTGTAGGGGAAACCCAGGGCATAAATGTTCAGATTTCTTCAGCTTTATTCCTGGGAACGCGACAAATGTGATAAACGGCCGTCAGACAACCTCCACCAGCATTGGGTGAGTGGCGCGCTAATATAACCAGGCGGTCAAAGGCTAGGAGGTGGGCAAACCCATCAGCCACTTGCCGTAGCTGCTGCTTGCACACCAGGGGCAAGTGGAGAAAATTGGGCGCGGGGGGGTAAGGGGGTGTTGGCGGCCCTGGCGCTTCAAAGAGCCAAGGCAATGCCCAGAGCGCCGGCGACAGAGTGTAAGAGGGTGTTTACGGCAATAGCAGAGACATGGCCTGGACGCAGGCACACGGCCGTGATGACCAGGAAAAGCAGTAATAAGGCGGGCAGCAATGTACACAAGGGAACCAGGACTTTGGTTTTGGCAAAAAAGATAACATGGTAATGCCCTAACCCAAACATCAGTGGCAGCCTATTACGTAATTGCCGTGGCCGCATCATAGCCCAAAGGGATGCACTCCTAACCGGCCACAGCAATTACGTTATATTCAACTTTACAATAGCCCCGGCTCGTCCGGAGGCGAGCCAGGGTTACTTGCCGGTTGTTTTACCAATTATGGAACGGTAATGGTAGTGGCCGCGGTGTTGTCTTGCGGGGCATAGGGCAGCGCCGGATCAGACACGCCAACCACCGTAACCTCAACAGATGATGTACCTTCCATTGGTTTGGTCTTACCAGTACACATTCCAGTTGCATCGGTAACACAACTGGCGGGCTTTGTTTTAGGCTTACCTTCTTTTAACCATGTGTATGTAAAGGTAACCGTAGCGCCATTAACCAAAGCGCCTGAGTCATCAAAAATGGTTACTTCGAAGTTGCCTATCAGCTTACCTTCTTTGTAGGTTGCCCATCCAGTCAGGCCCTCCACGTGTACGCTGGTAGCGCCACCGCCAGCCGGGTCCGTCTCGTCGTTGTCCATAATGGATGAACAGCCCGGATCAGCCATGTCTATCAACCCGTCGCCATCGTTGTCTATCCAATCCGAGCATTGCGGCGGCGGCGGCAGCGGCGGGTCCGTCTCATCATTATCCGCAGCATCCACACAGCCGGGGTCATTCGGCCAGTCTATCAACGTGTCGCCATCGTTGTCCAGACCGTCGGAACATTGCGGCGCCGGCGGCGGCGGCGGCGCGTCTTGCTCATTGTTATCCTGAGCATCCACACAGCCTGGGTCAGCCGGGAAGTCGGTAAGCCCGTCCCCATCGTTGTCAGCGCCATCCGAGCATTGTGGGGCCGGTGGCGGCGGTGGTGGCGGCGTACCCGGCTCGTAGATGTCAAGGCTGGCCCGGCAGGCGCCTGCAAGTATGCCGCCAGGGTTCGGATTATAGACGTACCAGGGTTGGTTCTTCACCGTAATGGTATCTACGTTGAATGTAGCAGATGATCCGGCGCCCTCAAACTTCTCGAAGTTGATCGTACACGCGCCGGCGCCATTGGTCGTGCAGTTCATTCCCTGACCATTAACGTTCCCCATGACCTGGGCGCCCGCCAGCATGATATATCCATCAGATACCTTAATGGCGACATTAGCGCCCCAAGGCTCAGATGTGAAGCTCGTCGCTACCAGGCTGATGGCACACATATCCGCAGTCGCGCCGTTGCCGCCTGGCGGCGTCAGCGGCGTCCAGGCCGCCTCGAACTTGTACCCTCCCTGGGGAACAGCGTAACCTAACTCCATCTGATCGAAGTTCGGATTGTAAGCTGGTATGGTTGGATCCCAGGTAGTCCACAGGAAGGCAGAATCGTTACCGTTGTAACGGTGTACACCAGGTGCAAAACGCCTTTCCGCTTCGGGCTTCTGCTCTAGAGCAATCGTCGACACGCATGAGAAAGGATCATTAGGGTCACCCGGTGTATGAATGCTGTTGTTAAAGGCATGACAATAGGGATCACCCTGGTACATGACGCCGATGAAGTAATTGTAATGGTCGTACACAGCGACCGGGGAGCCGACAATGGCCGATGCCTCGTCAAAGAGCAGGCTCGTCGGATTCGGGTCGAGGTCTCCATTGCCGCTGAACATTCCACCTTCCATCTCGCCGGCCAATGGCACGCCCCATGTGGAGCCAACAGGCGTAGTATTCACACCCAGGTCGACCCGGCTATTCAGGCCGCCTGTCACGGTTACATGCTCAAAGCCGTCCAGCCCAACATCTGCGTCAGAAACCTGGAAGCCTGCACTCGGAATGACCCTTACACAGTAGTCGCCGGGAGCCACGTCCCTGAACTCGTAGAAGCCGACGGCCGGGGCCGGCGTACCTGTCGTTTGAGAACAGGTAGGGCAAACTGCAGGGGCGCCATAGACGCCGCCGATCTCATCAAGAGGCCACGCGTATGGGACGGCCCATCCCTGGATATCGGAGTCTCCTTTGTTGTGCTTTCCGGTCATTGCTGTGAGGGGGGCTGCTGCTGTATCGCACACACCACCGCTCGCCGGATACAGCTGGACACTTTCGCCCTGCCAGAGTCTATCCTCGGCTTCGTCCCAGACACCGTTGCCTGTCCTGGTAACCGTATTGAGATGGTCGTTGAATACCACGCCCATAAGGTTACCGACGCCGACGGGGATATCCTCGACCTGGATGTCGGCAAAGTAGTTGAGTGTCCACCACTGGACAGCGCGGCTCATCGCGTTGTGGGTTACCATTGTGTACTTAGGGTTTGGTTGAAGTGGCGGGTCTCCTGGATTAAGGCCTGGGCATGTTGTGTCCCCTACAGCAGGTACACAGAACGGCAGTGTGTTGTCAAACTTCTGGAACTCCTCAGTGACGATCTTGCCACGATAGGCAGCTCCGTCCGGTATATTTACGTAGACGTGCCCCATGGAGCCGGTCTCTGGCAGCATGTCATTGAGGAACCAGCCGTTGGCATTAGTGACGGCCGTATCTTTGGTTGTGCCCGCCTTAAAGAAAGTCTTCACTTCCGCGCCGGCGACAAAAACGCCGTTATTCTCCACGAAGCCCATGACCCGGCCAGCAAAGCGGGGCATCAAAACCGTGATGGCTGAGTTAGCCTGCGGGGTTACAGAGACCCCGTTACCTATCATAGGCACATTGACCAGATCCTTGTCGAAGGTGAATATCTCGTACTGCCCAGGCGGGACGTTGGTAAAGGTGAACTCTGTTCCGGTCGGATCGTTATAGTGGGTGATTCCGGAAGCCTCGGCGGTCCCTACCAGTT
The DNA here is from genome assembly GCA_024275635.1 of Chloroflexota bacterium. GTDB lineage: Bacteria > Chloroflexota > Anaerolineae > Promineifilales > Promineifilaceae > JACKCC01. The sequence continues at coordinate 11,876 of JAJRYT010000058.1, forward strand.
GGGGAGTATCTCCCCCGGCCGTATAGAGGGCCACGATCACATCGGGTATCCTGGCATTGGGTAAAGTGTCAAATGTGAGTGTGTTCGTTGGATTACCCACCACCCCGGCGTTTGTATTGATATCCCACGGCGTCCCATCCTCAAAACGAGCGTTGGTTGGTGGCCGCCGGCCGCCCAGCGTCTGGGGGAAAGGCTCTTCCGGGTCGTTGCCGTCGGCATCTACGACGATGCCGCTGATAGAACCAGAGAGCAGCGGGTTGCCGCCGCCGACATCATTGCCCAACTTCTCGATGAAGCCGTGCCAGGTAGCATAGCCGCCAGCCTCGGTTCCGGGCCATCCCGGCCAAACATAAGCTTCCCAGGCGTGCCCGGCTTCCTCGGTATAGGTCTGATACCAGTTGCAATCTGTGTTGTTATAACCGTATACGTCTGTGGAACAGGTATCACCTGTGTGATCCATCTTCAAGGTAAAATGGGGGTTGTCAGCTTGGGTCACTGTAGTCGGGTCTGAATAAACTAATAACTCGCCCGCCGGCAGGTCGCTGAAGTAGACATAACCGTAAGCCATATCGCCCACAAATGTAAGACCGTCCACCGTCGTGAAACCGCCCTGGCTAAAGGCCAACTCTCCGGTCTTCTGCGTAGCCACGATATTGCCGTCCTCGTCAACCACACGTACTGTCACACCATTCAGGGGTGGGTCAATAATGGGGCCGTTATCACCGCCATTGACGAAATTGTCGTAGAAGACGTAATGGAGCAGATGCCCCGTCGGCAGAGCGTCAGGCACGCTATCACCATCCGTATCAACAGTTAAGGGCGGCAGATAGGCGTCCTGGGGGCCGATTGCCAGGTTTGATGTGCCTTGAACAAGAGCGCCGGCGCCAACATCAGGCCCTGTAGGATGTACAAACTCGCCTAAAGTAGCATCCCAGGTAAACTCCCTGCTGGTGATGCCATGTCCGGGGGCGCTGAACATGACGATCAGGTCAGTTACGTCAGGGGTTCCGTTGCCGTCGGTATCAGGTATCGTGGCCCCCCAACAATGGGCGTATGGGTTACTGCCCGAAGGACCGAGGTTGCCATAAGTAACGAATGCCCCACCCGAGTGCTGGTTCTGCACCATGACCTGGGCGTCGGTAATGGGCACAGCGCCGGCGTAGGTCGTACTATAGGTCGCCTCTATCTCCGGCCCTACCGGGGTATATGTCACTGTTCCGTCGCCAGTGTAGATGCAGCCGCCAATGGTCATTCCGCCTACAGCCACGACAAGACTACTTGAGGTTATCGTTATCACGAGGGCTGCAATTATCAGAACACCTACATACTTAAACTTAATTTTCATTTCACACTCTCCTTACCGCAACAGGCAAAACTGGGTTGGATAAACGCCAAGCTGTTCTATTCATCATATTGAATTTTCTCCTTTCCTGCATAAATCAGGCCAGTACTTCACTGACACTTAAGTAATGTTTGTTTAATCTCCCATATTTTTGGCGGGAAAACGGCCGTTACCTACGGAATCGCTTCCCTGATTTGAAAAGTTATTGGTGGCCGAATCTTTAACGACAGCGACAAGATCGGCCGCCTGGACGATCAGAAACTGGCTTTTATCATATATTAGCGCCCGGTTGTTTTTCGAATTCACTCCCACCACTCGCAGCCGCAAGCAACTTTGGAGAAACATTAGCAGATTGATTGAGTTAGTTACGTGTAAAGCTTCGTCTATTACTACAACCACGTCGGGCTGATAGCGGCCAATTGCTTCGAACAATCTGACCTCTTTATCAGGAGCAATTGTAAATATAATCAGGTTTACCTTATGATTAGGCCTCAATAAACTTTCAATCTCGGCATCCAATAGCGATCCGTTCCGAATGACCAGAATACGTTGGACACACTTATTTTCCCCGTTCATAGGCTCAATCAAGATAGTAGTCATATCACATCATCGCGCTCCGGGGCCCGGGCTGACGACCAATCCCTCACATGTAAAGCTGAAACAGGGATCAGTGCGGCTGATGCCCAATTAGCGTGTAAAACCTGGATGTCAAACAGTTGCAGCCAATTGTTGTGACTATTCATAACTATCAGCCGCAATTTCGGATAATTCTCTAGCTGGCATAGTAACCTCGTCAGATTGATCAGGCGCGATCCCTCGTCCATAATCAGCACATCAGGTTGGGCGCGCCAGAGTTCCTGAATCAAGGCTGCTTCATTTTGGGGAGCGATGCCAATGACGTGTAAATCGGGATCAAGGGCTAACAGGCTCTCGATACATGCGCCCAACACTAAGTTATTTTCAATGACGAGGACTTTGTGTAAAACCATAATCAAGCGCCTGATACCCTTTATTTCTGGCTTTCTCGACTGACTGAAAGAGAGATGTGTCAGGGGAAAGCGAGATTACAGTTAATTTATGGTACTGGGGTACTGAATGGGTGTCAGTCACCCGAATCAGGTGACATCAGAATAAAAAGGGGTGATTCTAGGTAGCGTATTGCGTATTACGTATTGCGTAAACAGGTTTTAATGCGCAATACGCAATACGTAATACACGCCACTTGTCTCAGTTACTTAATTTCCGTTCCTTACACGGGTAGGGAGCTTTGATTTGTCGGGGAAGGGTGGAGAAGGCCCTGACGGATAGCGTAGTCAACCAGACCGGAGCGATCATTCAAGTTTAGTTTTTGATAGATGCGCAGGCGGTGGGTTTTGATCGTATTGACGCTCACAAATAGCTGCTTGGCTATTTCAGGGTTTGAAAGTCCCTGGGCGATGAGGGTAAGAACCTCGCTCTCGCGGAGGGTCAAGGGGTTATTATTGAATGGTGATTGGGGTTGGTGTCTTAAATATTCTTGTACCAGACCGCCGGCCAGATCAGGCGTTAAGTAGACACCTCATCTATGAACAGCGTGAATGGCATTGAGTAGTTCCTGGCTGTGAGCGCCTTTGAGGATATAGCCGGATGCGCCGGCGCGTATTGCTTCAAAGAAAAAGGCTTCTTCCTCATGCATGGTCAGAATGATGACCTTAACCTCGGGTTGTTCAGGCAAGAACCGACGTATCGCCTCCAGCCCGGTCATGTCGCCCATGGCGATGTCCAGCAAGGCGATATCCGGCCGGCGTTGGCGAACCAAGTCAACAGTTTCACGGCCGTTACTGGCCTGACCGACAACTTTCAAGTTTGGTTTATCTGACAGCAAAGAAATTAGGCCCTCGCGTACAACATGGTGATCATCGGCGATAATCAATCGAATTGGTCTCTCATTCACAAGACGTACTCCCTAACAGCTACCCTGGCAACAGGTATCACGACGCACACAGAGGCGCCCTGGCGGGGCGCGCTGTTTACGGTTACCTGACCGCCAGCCAATGAGGTGCGCTCCTGCATACCGACCAGACCTAATCCCCGGTCATGGCCCGGTTCGGGGGAGACGGCCGCCGGATCAAAACCCTGGCCATCATCGGTTAGCGTCATCATGACCAAATCATCCTCGCGCCATATGCGTACAGTCAGGCGGCTGGCCTGGCTGTGACGGGCTACGTTATTCATGGCTTCCTGGGCAATGCGAAAGAGAATCGTTTCGATCTCGCGGGGCAGTCGTTCTTGCAGGTTGTTTTCGATAGTTACTGTCACGCCCAGAGGGCGCAAGGTCTGGTCGCTCACCCATTTCAGGGCGGGCGCCAGGCCCAGTTTGTCCAATACGCCCGGACGTAAGGCGGTAATGAGCCGGCGCAAGTTGAGCACTGATTGTTCTGTCAATGCCCGGCTCCGCTCCAGGCGTTTCCGGGCTTCAGCATCCTCATTAGTCATGGTGTCGGTCAGGCGCTCCAGGCTGAGTCCCAAGGCGGTAAACGTCTGGCCGATTTCATCATGCAGCTCCCGCGAAATGCGGGCGCGTTCTTCTTCCTGGGCAGCGATGGTGCGGCGCAGGAGTTTTTGGGTCAGAACTTGCTGACGGCGAAGTTCCCCGGTTTGTTCAGCCACACGAGTTTCCAGAGTTTTATTCCAGCAGGCGAGTTCTTCAATGTTGCTCTGTAATTGCCGCCGCATGTGTTCCAGAGCGGCGGCCATTACGCCTATTTCCCCCATCTCGGATATGTCAAGGGGTGTACGTAATTTACCGCCGGCTATTTGTTGGGCTGATTCTGTCAGGCGGTGTATCGGCCGTATCAACCGGCGGGCGCCGAACAGGGTTGCCACCCAAACGGCTGCCAGAGCAGCACCGCCCAATAAGCCCAGGCTAAGACGCAAGCGCCACACCCCGGACAGAATTTCATCCTCCGCGCCACCTACGGCCAAACCCCAGGGCGCTTCGGACAGGGGAACAAGGGCCTGCACATGAAGCTCGACCGGCGTTTCACCAGACGCATCACGGTCGCCTTCGAGGGGTACCGTGTCAACGATGGGCAGCCCTTGAGCCATCACCCGGCGGTAAAAGGTGGGGTGTTCGCCGGGTGTGAGAAAAGGCAGATCAAGGGTGGATGCCAGGACTCGCCCCTGACTATCCACCAGCGTAGCGTGTGTCGTCTTCCCCACTACAATCGTCTGTTGCAGAAGCGCCGTCACCGCCTGCTCTTCCAGGTCTACAAGACCACTGATCAGTCCTATGAAGCGGTCGTCATCATGAATGGGGACGGTGACGGCCGTTAACGGTCGATTATTAACAGGATCGCGAAAAGGCTCGGAAATAGTAACCTCACGCCCCACCAGGGCGGCATGAGGCAATCCAGGCATCTCAGCGCCAGACGAGTAGAGGTTGGGCGGATGCGATAAAATCACCCGACCGGTTGTATCAAGAAAAATAATTCCTGAAGTGAAGAGTGCAAATTCGCGATTGGCGCGGGCCAGCACTTGGGCTTCTTCTGATAAATCAGGATTTATGGGGTCAAAATCAGCGGAGTGGGGAATCTCTTCCAATTCGTGAACCGCTCGTAACAGCAGCTCATCCATTTGGTTGGCGGCGATTTGGGCGACAACCAGGCGTTCCTCAAGGATGTGGTCGGCGCTATCGCGCAAGGCTTGTTCGCCCAGGAGCGACATAGCGGCAAAGAGGACCAGGAAGCCCAGGCTGATAGCCAGGGCCATCCGCGGCCAGAGACCAAGATTGGCTACCTGGAACCTCAATGACTGCATTTAGATACCCCTTAGAAATCGTTCCTAATTAACTTAGCGATTTGGTTGTCTGTTACCCGTTATCCGTGTTCCGTATTCCGTTATTCGTATCGTAACGGAACACGGAACACGGTTTACGAAGCCTATTACTCCAGTACTATTGTAGGAGATACTTGACGTGAAAATGTCCAGATTTATCCAGGTTTGTTCCCAACAACCGGCATCATAAGGTGACAAACGGCCGTAGGACGGCTCATTTTAGAAGGGAAATCCAAGTTTAAGAGAAATAGTTTGAGAAAAATAGAGGGTAAGATTGCAACCAGAAGACGGCTTTTGTGGAAAGTCGCGGGAATGGCTTAAGGGACTAAACGATAACCGATACCGCGTGCGGTAATGATGTAGCAGGGCTGGCGAGGATTTTCCTCTATCGCTTTTCGCAGCTCGTGGATGCGTTTGCGGCATATCTCATTGGCTTCAATTCGAGTCGTTTTATATCCTTGCGACTCCATGACCAACGTCTCACAGCTAACGGTGTCAGGCGAATGGCGCACCAGCGTAACCAGGTAATCAAAAGCGGTGGGCGTGAGGCTAACTAACCCGCCGCTGATTGTCGCCTGGTGGGTGTGTAGATCCAGGCTGATAGCCCCGCGCTGCAAAAAGCGCGCCAGATCGATGGAAGCCGCTCCCAAAGGGTGAAGTTCTGTCTCGGTTGAAGGGGCGTCAATCTGATCCAGTTCAGACAAGAGATGTTTCACTTCCTGGAAGATTTTACGCTGTCGTTTAGGGCGCTGTTGTTCCTGCAAAATCTGGCTGACCCGATCGAGGATTTGAGGGGGATCAATGGGCTTAAACAAATAATCATTGGCGCTGTTACGCAGCGCTTCCACGGCCGAGTCCAGGGTGGCGTGAGCGGTGAGAATCAAAATCGGCATATCGGGATATAAAACGCGGATCTCGGATAATAAGGTCAGGCCGCTTACCTCCGGCATTTTGATGTCTAAAAAGGCCAAATCGTAAGCGCCGGCCTGTAGATATTGGAGGGCTTCCTGGGCGCTGGCGGCTGTAGTCACAGTATGCCCCTCGTCCTGTAAAATATAAGCCAGCGTCATACGCAAGTTAGGTTCGTCATCAACGACTAAAATAGCGCCTGTTACTGACATAGACGACCTCCTGTACGCCAATCGGTTACTCCACTAATGGCAGCCATATTATAAAGGTCGCTCCCTGGTCAGGCCGGCTGTCTATGGCAATACGGCCGTTATGCTTCTGCACAATATCATAACAAATCGCCAATCCTAATCCCGTGCCCATCTCTTTCGTCGTAAAGAAAGGGTCAAACAAAAGCGGCATATGCTCCGGCAGGATGCCGGGGCCGGTATCCCGGATTTCTACCCCCACCTGCCCGGAACCCTGGTCGGTGAGAAAAGCAAGGGATAAGACGCCTCCATCCGGCTGCATCGCCTCAACCCCATTCAGGCAGATGTTAAGAAAAACCTGCTTAAGCTGGTTGGAGACGCCATTTACTCTGAAGTCGCTCGACCACGCCTCTTGTCGCCACTCAACGCAGTGTTGTTTCAAATGCTGGTTGAGGATCAGGTGAACCTGATCCAGGATTTTGGGAATAGAGAGCAATTGGGTAGGCGTACTGTCGCCAGACCGATAGACCTCGCGCAGTTGCAATACCAAGTCAGACAGCCGCTGGGTTTCAGACAAGGCCACCCCCAGGTATTCGTGTATTTGGGTGTCGGGGCTGCTCCGTTTCTGACTGAGGAAGATACAGTTCTTGATAGTTTGCAGGGGATTGTTCAACTCATGGGCTACGGAAGCAACCATGCGGCCTATGGCGGTCAGTTTGCCCGCCTGCACCAATTGGTCGCGCATAACCTGTTCTTGTTGCAAGGCGGCTTCAAGATCATTGTACAGGTTGGCATTTTGGATAGCGAGAGTCGCATGCGCCGCCAGCGCTTCCAGGCGGCGGAGGGACCGCTGATTGAAAAAGCCTGGTTTCTTGCTATACACATTCAAAAAGCCAATAATCTGTTCCCCAAGCTGCAAGGGAGCGGCGGCAAAGGATTGTAGCCATTCCCGGCCATCGTGGCGGGGCCAATTGGGATCGGTTTCTGTGGCGGCAACCAAAACCGGTTTACCCGTTTCCAGCATCAGTCGCAAAGGGGAAATGGTCGTAGGATCGCCATTGGCGGCTTCACCACGCAGAGATTCGGGCAGATTGGCGGCAATCCCTTCGTCGCCGCGTGCGCGCACCAGATAGGCTTGATTATCTTTTATCAGAAAGATAGCAATGCTGTGGCAGCCCACCACATGCAGCGTTTGTTCCAAAATAGTTTCCAGCACTTCATCCAAATTCAGGCTATGGCTCAGGGCGGCGGCGGCTTTGGCCAGCGCTTCCGCCAGTTGGCGTTGGTTCCGTTCAGCCCGGTAAAGACGCGCCGTTTCGATAGTCACGGCGGCCGAGTTAGCCAGCCGCATGAGCAAACGCTCGTTAGCCGGCGAGAAAGCGCTCGTCACAGCGCTGTGTACGCTGATCGTTCCTTGCTGACGGTCGCCGCTTTGTAAAGGCGCTACCATGAGCGAGCGGTAAGCGTCGGCCAGGGGATGGGGGATGTAGCGGGGATCCTCTTGAACATTCGGCGAGTTGATCAGTTTGCCCTCTGTAATCACCCGTCCGGCAATCCCTTCGCCAGGGTTCAGAAAGAGCGTAGGCGAGCCATATTCTGATTTGCCGCTCCAAATGGCCGGATAAAGCTCCGACTCATTTTCATCCAAGAGATGGATGACAACCCGGTCTACATTGCCAATCAACTTGGGCGTCGAATCGGCGATCAATTGCAGGATTTGGTCCAGATCCAGCGTTTCATTAAGGGCCTGGTTAATGGTTGCCAGCGTAGCCGTTTCTTGCAAACGGCGTTGAATTTCTCTGTGCTGCCGCTGGAGATGCGCTTCAGCCTCCTTGCGCGCCGTAATATCTTGCTTAATGGCGATGAAATGGGAAATTCGGCCGTTTTTTTCATTCCATACGGGCGCAATGGTCTGCTCCTCAGTATAGATCGTGCCGTCCTTGCGGCAATTGGTTATCTCGCCAAACCAAACTTGCCCAGACAAAACCGTCTGCCACAATTGTTCATAAAATTGTGTGTTGTGTCGTCCAGATTTGAGTATTCGCGGGTTCTGGCCCAAGATTTCTTCCCGCGTATAACCGGTCATCTCAATAAAAGCGGGGTTGACCCATTCGATGATACCGTTATCGTCTGTGATCACAATGCCATTAGCGGCCGCGTTCATGGCAGTTGCCTGGAGGCGTAGCTGCTGTTCTGCCTGCTTGCGGCCGGTGATGTGTAAGGCCAGAGGACGAAAGGAGAAAAAGTATAGCGCCGGAAAGACTACGACTGTCAGGATGCTGGCATAGAGAAAGGCTTCTATTATGGCCTCCAAGACATGGCTGGGGATATGCCAATGCTCTTCCAAAAAAAGTTCTACAAAGAGAACGATGATTGTTTCCACCACAAAAACGATGCCGATGATGATGGCCAGCAGGCGGTAGGGAGAAAGCCGCCGGTTGATTTGTGGCGATAGATCAGCAAAGGGATCAACAGCCGTCTGTTTTTTTGGAGAAGACAAACTCTCCTCCCCCTCTGAGGGTCGTCTTGTAGTCCGTCTTCCTATTTTATACATGACATCACTAACCAGTGGCGGGCCTGACACACCATATAAAGAGTGGCAAAAAACTAAAGATACTAACGAATTTAGAATAAGGGAGACGGGACAATGTTGTCAAATTATTTTGGTTTAGCTTTCGCGGGTGCGCGGAATCTTCACTGGGATTGTGGGGCGATTTTGAAAATCGCCCTACGCATTCTGGCGAGTTGTCAACAAAAGCTCCACGCACCCTGGTTTAGTGAGTACGATGAGGTTTTTGCAGGGCACGAGGGTTTCATTCCTCTTTGTTAATTTCAGCGCAATCTTTACAAATCAATTCAAACCCAACAAATCGCTGCCGGCCTTCTTCTGTCAACACCCAGGGACGGCTGACGAACGGCGGATTGTGCCGGACGTGTTGTTGATGCCCACATGCCAAATCGGCCACCCAATCCCCCAACTCATCTTGATGATAACCAATGATTTTTCGTTTCATCGTTACTACCAAGACCTGCGAAGTTTCCACTAAATAGCAAATTAGCCAGGAACGATCTCAAAACCTCGCAGGTCTCCAGCAACTATTTGAGTCGAAACATGCCTGTCACTTCGTCAAATAAGAACGTACTCACCCCATCTTCAGGCACGGTAATCATACCAGAAAATACCGGCCGCCAGGTAGCGCTGTCGTCATTCAGCCAGATTTGTACGTCGTGATTGCCAGGCGTTACCCACCACGTATCCAGGCCATAGACGGTTCCTTCGCGCCGCAAGCCGCTGGGCCGGTAAGATTGTTCGATCACGATTTCGCCATCCACGGCCAGGCGAAGCTGCACCGGAAAACGCTCGCCGCCCAACACCATTGCCGGATCAACGTTATCCGGCAGCTTTTCCCTGATTTCGGGAGGCAAATTGTCGGAGGCGGCGATTAGATGACCGCCGTGATTGATGACCAGCCTGATTTGGCCTTGTTGGGGAGTAACGGCCGTCCCCCCCCGCTCCGCCAACAGCGAAACCGCAAATACAGCCAGCAAAACCAATAACCCCACGCCATACTTACCGGCCTGAGACCATAATGACGGCTTTCCCCCCTCCCGGCGTTTGCCCACGGCCGTCACCGCCTGGCGCGCCTGCGCCGCCTGCGTTTCATCGCCAACCATCAACGACCACAGCGACAAAACTTCCTGGCGGCTGCCTGGCGCCAGCTCCAGAAAATGGGTATTCCCCTTGCGGAACGTGCGGCGGCGTTTCAGCCGGTCGGCAATCCAGTGCGGCCCCTCCCGGAAAGCGCAGTCATGGCCGGGGCAGCCCACCACAATCGCGCCTGCGCCGCCGGCTTCAATCGTCTCGGCGGCCCAGTTGGGATGCAGCATCCCCGTACAGGGAACCACGCACGTTAAAACTGGGTGCGCCTGTCCCTGACTGTCAGCCCACGAACCGGCATTTACGCGGGGCGGGAGTTTGGCCTGTAAAAGAGGGATTGAGCCGCCGATGCCCGGCCCGGCGGCGGCAATCGGTTGGGGATCGGCCAAAGGGGGCAGCGTACCCAGCGCCGCATGACGGTCGCACACAAACACGGCAATGGCCGGTTGGCCGGTATTTTTGGCCTGGGCCAACGTCCGGTTCAAATCTTGCCGCACAACGGCCGAGTGCAATCGATCCAATTCAATCGCCTTATCGGGGCAGGCGCCGACGCAGATGCCGCAGCCGGTGCAGCGCGACGGCGTCATGACGGCAATGGAACTGTAAGGCGAGTCGTCGTCCCGGTGTATCATCTCAATCGCTTCGTAAGGACATTCGCGGGCGCATACGGCGCAGCCGGTGCAGTTGTCCGGTATGACCAACGCCGGCCCTTCATGCTGGCCGCGCCACAGCCAGGGGAAAGCCGCCACGATGAACAGCAGAGCCAGGGATGCGCCCCAAAACAGCGGCGTGCCCAAGGCCGGAGCCACCGACAAAAAACCCAAATACAACCAATCAATGGTCACGTTGCCGATGAGATTATCCAGATTGGCGGGCAGGGCGTTGGGGACGGGGCGGACGAGGGCGAGGCTGATGAGGGCGACGGCCGTCAACCCCATCAGCCACCTTGGCGACCAATAACTCGCTCGCTGCAAGCGCAGGACGTGTACAATAATCCCCACAACCAAGAGAAGCGGCACAAAAATGTGCAAAAAAAGAATGATGACAAACAGGGAAAACGTCGCCGAGGCAATATCTGCCACAAAAAATGAATAAGCAAACGGCCCTCTAAACAAATCAATAAAATACGCTGTTAGCCACTGCGCCCCTTGGTCCCAGACCAGCCAATAGCCCATCAACCCCAGGGCCCAAAACAGCGCCAGCAAAAACCAGCCCGAAACCCAGGCCAGCCAGCGCGTCCCCCAAAAGCGGTCGCTGAGCAGCGTTTTTAGCGCGTGGAGAAGCGTGACGACAATCAACCCATCGGAGGCGTAGCGATGGACGGAACGCATCAGCGAACCCAACCAGAAATCGGTCATACCGGCTACGCTGGCGTAAGCGCGCTCAGTCCCTGGACGGTAAAATATGGTTAAGTAGATGCCGGTTACTGTCAGAACAATGAGAAGGAAAATCGCCAGCGTTCCTAAATGATAAAGCGGATTGTAAGGGCGGATCGTGTCGCTGGCGGTACTAAACCGATTGATCAATCTCTCAATTTGCGACCAGATTTTTTCTAAAGAACGCAAAGAACGCCGCCGGGCGTAAAGCGGATGTTGTTTTGTCATAATGTTGGTAATTATATTTCCGTTATTGGGATTTGGTAATCAGATTTCACAGGCAGCCGGTCACTGCCCTCTGGCAATGGATGATCGTTTTCTTCATATAAATCGTTAAACACAATTTTTCGCAAGCGCAGGGCGTTGCTGGTGACGATGATGTTGCTGGCAACCATGAGCAGGGCCGCCAGTTCCGGCTGCATCTGCCCGGAAACAGCCAGCCCCAGGCCAACGATGTTGTAAATGAAGGCCCAGGCTAGATTTTGGCGCACCTTACGCATTGAAGCGCGGGCGAGGGTAATGAGCCAGGGGATATCGCGCAAATCGTCGCCCAGCATCACGGCGTCGGCGGCGGATTGGGCCACGTCAGTTCCCTGGCTGACGGACAGGCCAACGGCCGCAGCGGCCAACGCCGGGCCGTCGTTGATGCCATCGCCAATCATGGCAACGGCGCCGCTTGTTTCCCTCAGGTGGGCAACTTTGTCTTCAGGAAGTTGTTCGGCGAACACGGGGACGCCTAATGTTTCTTGCCAGCGTTCTCCAGCAGTTTTGTCATCGCCGGTCAAGACGGCAACTGACAAATTCAGACGCTGCAAGCGGGAGATGGTTACGGCCGTTTCCTCCCTCATCGTCTCGCCTAATCCCAACAGGCCGGTCACACGGCCGTTCCACCCTGCATATACAATTCGCAACCCCTGCCGCTGCCATGCCTGCGCTGCTTGGGATAATTCTAAGGATAATTCCAGGGATTGAGCCGCCATCAAACGACGGCTGCCAATCCAAACGGCCGTTTCGGAGATCGCTCCGGTGACGCCTTGTCCCGGAAGCGCTCTGAAGTTGGTAATTGGTAATTGGTGATTGGTGATTGATGATCTTTCTTGCGCGCCGGCGACGATGGCCTGTCCCAGGGGGTGTTCTGATGGGATTTCAACGGCCGTTATCCGGGCCAAGAAATCATTCTCATCAACCCCATCCGTGGCCACAGCTTGCAGACGAAGCGGCCGTTTAGTAAGCGTGCCGGTTTTATCAAAGAAAACATGTTCCACGCCGGCCAGCCGTTCCAAAACGCCCGTGTTACGCAAGATGACGCCCGCTTCCGCCGCCCGTCCCAACCCCAACCACAGAGTCAAGGGCGTGGCAATGCCCAGCGCGCACGGGCAGGCGATAAGCAGCGCGGACAGCGCATAAATCAACCCGGCTTCGGCGTCTACTTGATAAGTCCAAAAGGCAAATGTTACGGCGGAAAGAAGAACGGCCGTTGGCACCATTAGCGCCGCCAACCTGTCCGCCAGTTGTTCCACGGGCGCGCGCTGCCACAGCGCCTGGTGCAGCAAACGGCCGATTTGCCCCACAACCGTCTCCGGCCCTACAGCCGACGTAATCACCTCAAACGCCCCATCCAGGCTGACGGTTCCGGCCAGCGCCCGGTCACCCGGCCCGCGCGAGACCGGCTCTGGTTCACCCGTCAACAGGCTTTCATCAACATCCCCTTCCCCGATAGCGATGATCGCGTCCACCGGGAAGCGTTCGCCGGGGCGTACCCGCACCCGCGCTCCCTGGGGCAGTTCATCAGGCGGCGTCTGTTTGTCGCCGTCAGGCGTGATCCAAGTTGCCTCCGGCGGCACCTGCTGCAACAGTTTTTCAACGGTCTGCCCGCTTATCTTTTGGGCGCGAATCTCGAACCATCTTCCCAGGGCAACCAGGAATAAGAGGATTGCGGCCGTATCGAAATAGATGCCGCCGGAACCAGTCAGGTAATTACGCAAGGACAAGGCAAAGGCCGAAAATGCGCCTAAAGCGATTAACGTGTGGGTGTTGGGACGGCCGTGCAGCAAACTGGCCAATCCCGCTCGCAAGATGGGCAGCCCCAAAATGAGGATAACCGGCACGCTGGCGATCAGGATCATCAATTGGAAAAAATCGGCCAGCCATTCCGTTTCCGGCGCGGCGCGGCCGGTCCACACCCGCAGGTAGAGCATAAAGCTCAACACCATGACGTGCATGGCAAACACGCCGCTGACGAGAAGACGCATCCAATGCGCTTCTTCTTCATCGTGAGGCTTTTCACTGGCCGTCCAGGCGCGGTAACCCAGCCGTTTGACCTGCCGCCTGATGCCGCGCATGTTGGTTTGGGCCGGATCGTACTTGATTTGGGCTTCGCGCTGGACGAAGCTCACCTCGGCCTGTTGGACGCCCGGCGCGCGCTGCAAGCTTTCCCGGATCAACCAGGCGCATGAGGGACACCAGAGGCCGCTTAAGGAGAGGGTGGCGGTGGTGGTGGCAGTGGTGGCAACGGCCGTCTCCCCGCCAACATCCTTCTTCATACGCTCCCGGCCCACATCCTCTGCCAACAACGCGCTCACCTCCCGGCACGCCGGGCAGCAAAACACCTGTCCAGCCTCTCCGGGAATAGGGAACGCAGTCGGCAGTCCACACAAGGTACAGGAAACAGGATCGGCTACCACAATATCACGCCTCCTAGATGCAGATGCTCCACCCAGCCCCAGGCGGCCAGACCGCGCAGTCCCATCTGCGCGCTAAAAAGAAGCAGGACAACAGCGGCGGCGTACCGCAAATGTGGTAACGAACTGATTTTTCCCAAATAACCACTATTTCCTTTGCGCCGTTGTCCCAAGAGTCCGACGCTGACGTTAACAGGCCATGTTCCCAGCCCAAAAACCATCATGGTTAACGCCCCTTGAAAAGGTGAACCAGCAGCGGTCGCTGTCAGCAGCGCCGCCAAAACCAGCCCGCAGGGCAGCAGCCCCCATAACATCCCCAATAGGAAAACGGATAGGAACCCCGGTTCTGCGGTTGAACTTGATGGCCTCACAGCAAACCGGCGCATCACCTGGCCCCAACGCCGGGTCAGACGGACGAAGAGGAGTTCCGGCGATGGCGCTCGACCGATCAAGGCCAGGGTCATGTAGAAAGCGAGAACGGCCGTTACGGCTGCCAACACCCCCTGCGACCGAGACAGGCCAGGAATAATCAGGGCCGATCCATAACCTGGCATAGCCATATCATGCGCTGAGCCATGATCGCCAGATTGGGCAATAAAATAGCCTAAAGCGCCGACAGCGCTGCCCAAAAGGCCATACGTTGTGATACGCCCCAGGTGAACCAGCAGCCAACGCCAGCTGCGCGAGCCAACCTGACGGCCCAACAGCAAGGACACACCGCTGCACATGCCCACACAGTGGCCCAGGCTGCCCGTTAAACCCAGTAAGAAAGCCGCAATCATTGAGAATGACGTCCGTTCAAAACTGTAATGGTCAAAGATTACCACGACAGATATCCGTTCAAAACAAACGTGAAACGTGATAACAGTCAATATTCATCTGCATCACGTTTCACGGTTCACGGTTTACGGTTTACGGTTTACGGTTCACGTTCTCCTCGATCATCTAATCATCCATGACCGTCCTAACAGCCACCAATTGCTGAAATAATAGATGACAAAGAACATCAAAAACGCGAGAACAATAACAAAAGTCCCTTTGGGAGCTACCGCCTCGTCCACTTCCACGCCAACGACCGCAATAGCATCCTCAACCAACGGGTTCTTCTGCTCCATCACCAACGTCAAGCGATGCGCTTCCTGCCGCTTACCGGTAAACACCGACACCAGCACAACCGTCAGGTACATAATCCCGCCAACTATGGCGATGATAGCGCCAATGCCCATAATCCCTAGCATCAACTGCGCGGTGCTGGGAACAGCCGCCTTAAACGGCGCGCCGGCAAACGTAATGTCCCAATGCCGCCGGGACACACCCTGCAACCCGCTGGCAATCATGCCCACCGATACGAGCAGCATACCAAAGCCAAACACATACGGCTGCCATGAAGCCCACTTCTTCAGCTTCAACTCCTTGCGGAAGATGAGCGGAATCAGATAATAAGTCAACCCCATAAAAGCTAGCGTCGTTCCCGAAACCACAGTCGCGTGGAAGTGGCCCGGCAAACGCATCGTGTTATGCGCCGTCATATTGATCTGCTCCGTGCCAATCGTCACGCCCGTCACACCGCCAATCCAGCCAAAGAGCGTCATCGAAATCACCAAGGCCGAGAAGCCAGGTTCACGCCAGGGCGCTTTACGCAGCCATTCTAAAAGACCATTGGTGAACCCTTTCCGCCGCTGCGCCACCTCCACCGCGCCAGGGATGGAGAACGCATGAATCAAGCTGCCCAACACCGCCAGGTACATGGCATAGGACGTGTTCGTTGCTTTCCAAAGAAAACCAGGGCCGGGATCGACCAGCAGATGATGCGCCGAACCCAGATTGATAAACAAAATGTACAGGATGAAAGCGGAACGAGACAATTTTTCGTTGAGCGGAACCGCGCCGACAGTAATGGCTGCCAGAGCATACCAGATGGCAACCATGGCCGCCAGATTAATCTGTTGGGCCGGATGGCCGAAGCTCCAGAAAAGGTTGCGATAATAGCCGGGGTCCACATTATCTATCCAACCCATAGACCAAAAAAATGTAGGGACGAAGGCCAGCGCGCCGGAGAGCAAAGTGTAGACAGCAATAATCGCCGCCGCCACCAGGCCATAAGTAACCAGCGGCATGGAGCCTTCATAAGTTTTTTCACGTTTGGCTGTTACCAGGGTGGCAAAAAACAGAATAACGGCAATTAATGCGCCCACGGCAAAAAAGATGATCCCCAAGTAAAAGAGCGGATGCGCTTTCAGCGGGACGTAAGCGGTAAACATAACGTCTGCCTTGCCTAGCAGCACAATGACATTGACCAAGACTGCGCCCGCGGCCATGAGGATGAATGCCCCCCAAGCGACTTTGGGCAATACAAGACGCGCATTAAGCATGACGGCGCCGCCAAAATACAGACCGGCCACCTCAAAAAAAACCATCCAGGCCACCAACATGTCAAAGCCGTGGCCCGTCAATATACGATAAAACCAATCTGGCGGCAGCAAGTGAATGGCCTGCCAGCGGGTTAGAGCCAGCAGTAAAGCGAAAAGGCCGCCAATCAAAAGAAAAACAACAGCGGCCACAGCATTGGCGATGATTAACCTTTCGGCCGCCAAGTCTACTTTGAGCGCCGTAACAGGACAGGTGCGAAAGGTTGCTTTATCTCCAGGTGTTGGCATAGCAATTGTAGCCATAATTTTCCCTCCTCTACTCGGTTACTCGGTGACGATGATTTTGCCGACCATCAGATGATGCCCAATTGAGCAGAACTCATTGCAAACAATTGAGAACTCGCCGCTCTGGGTGGGCGTAATCGTGGCAACATAATCATATCCCGGCAATACTTGTAAATTTAAGTTGACCGGCTGCAAGGAAAATCCATGCTGCACATCCGTTGAGGAGAGATGCAGCCGATAAGTTTTTCCCTTCTCTAATTGCAGAACCGGAGTCCATTGCCACTGCCGAGCCAGCAAATAAATATCGCTGTCCGGCGGCGGCGCCACAACAGGCAGCCTGTTTAAGGTATCTACCTGATACTGCTCGATGAATGCTGTTGTTTGTTGTTGGTATTTCTGAGGGGTGGTGCGGAATGTGGTCGCGGGGACGTTTTGACGGCCGTAAAAAAACCACAAAGGCATCATAATCGTCAATAAAACACACCAGGAAAAAGCGACAATCAGCCAGCTTTTTTCCATCCGGTGCAAGGGTTTCCACCAGATACGTTCGGGTGCAAGCATAACCTATCCTCCTTAATCAATATTTTGGCTATCGGAACTTAATAAAATAGTTCCAACAAGCCCCAGGCATTATAAATGATCGCGCTGATGAGAATAGAAAGTAGAAACCACAAGAAGATTTTGTCAAACCAAACTTGTCCAGCAGGAATATCTTCCTCGTGGATGCCTTCTACCGGCTCTTTGTTCTCTTCCATAAGATTGTTACCTCCTTAATATGAGCCAAAAACAACAAACAAGAACTTGTTTGCACAATCACAAATTATGGGGTTTTAGTTAGCTTTATGTAGTCAGAAGCTGAAAATTTTAATTTGAGGATGAAAGTGGTTCAATTGCACCACGTATAAGAATTACTTAGCTCGACTTTGTACAAAATTCGAAATCAGAAATATTTCCAGATAATTTTGTAACCAGAGTGAGAATCTGATTTTAGTCAATGCAACTTTACTCGAGTACGAATATTTGAACATCGCATAAAAAGAGTGACATGC
>JAJRYT010000059.1 GCA_024275635.1 Chloroflexota bacterium
TGAACATCGCATAAAAAGAGTGACATGCAAATATTATTTGAATACAAACCCACGCGGTCGAGTACGGTTTGGAAGCAATCTGTTAGGAATGTACAAAGTCGAGCTTAGGGCACGTTCGTTTATAACTTTGGCGTTTGAAAAATTGTAACCAGGTAATTGGTAACTGGTAATTACCCAATTACTCAATTACCAATTACCAGCAAACTGCAAAGTTAATTTTGAACGAGCCCTTAGCCAATCATCGTTGCCAGCAGCGCCCGGTATTTGGCGATGATGATCTCCCAACTGTAGTTAGCCTGGACGAAGCGGCGGCCCTGGCGGCCCAACTGCTGGCGCAGGGCCGGGGACGCCAGTAAGCGAGTCAACCCGGATTCAAATTCGTCGTAGGCGGTGTAGTAGAGGCCGCCGTTGCTCTGGCGGCATTGGTATTTGAGGACGGCGCAACGGCCGTTGGCCAGCAACGGCCGTTCCATCAACCACGCCTCCAACGCTAGCATAGACAAACTTTCATACCGCGACGGCATCAGAACAACTTCGGCCGCCTTGAGCGCGTCAAACTTATCCTGCTCCGACACAAACCCCAGATGCACTACGTCAGGATGTTCCGGTAAATCCAGATGTGATTTGCCCAGCAGCAGCAATTTGAGCGGCGCGTCCCGCCCCTGGCGGAAGCGGACGAGATAATCAACCAGTTCCGGGACATTTTTCGATTCATGCATCCGGCCCAGGTACAGGACAAACTCGCCCTCAATGCCGTACTTCTGGCGGAACCGCTGCGGCGACACATCGTGCGGCACGTTAATGCCAATCCCGGCCACAATCTCCTGCCGGTTACGATTGTGGATGAGCCGGTTCACCAAATTTTTCTCCGGAACCGTGTTGTAAACGATGGCGTAGGGCAGGTGAAAAAGCGAACGAAAAAGCGGCAGCGGCAGATAAGGATCATCATGCGCGGTGGGGACCAGAATCGCCTTATCCGCCACCAGCGGCAGGCCAAAAAAGTGGTGGCGTACAAGAAAGTAAAGAAAATAAAGGCGTCAAAGTGGGGATAGCTGGCCTGAAGGTGATTGAAAAAGGGCGTTGAATAAGGCCCCTGTTCTTTCATCCAGACGAACTCATCAAACAAAGTATGTTCGCGGAACAGGAACCGCCCCGCCTGTTTTTTGGCGCGCTGCCAATTGCGGGGGGCGTCCACCGGGAAGCGGTGAATGATGACGCCGTTCAGTTCGGCGTCGCCGGGCGGGTAAAAGTCGGCCCAGGTGGTGTAATCCACGGCGCAGGTGGTGATGACGTGAACATCGGCCAGCGGCAGCAAATGTTCGGCCAGCCAGCGGGCGTGTAATTCGGCCCCTCCGGCCACTTCCTCGCCGTAGCGCTGGACAACGATGGCGACACGCCATTTTTTGCTCATAGGGTCTGTCCTAATTGTTGGCGCAGCAGGTTCAGCAGTGCCTGCGCCAATGCGTCTTGGGTAAAGAGCGCCGACCGGGCGCGGGCGGCCTGGCTGAGTTGTTCGCGGCGGGCTTTGTCAGCGAACAGGTTGAGAATGGTCACGGCCGTTTCCGCCACATCATGCTTATCAATGACTACGCCGCCTGTCCCCGCCACCTCTGGCAGCGGCGGCACGGCGTGAACCAGCGGCGGCGCGCCAAAATACATCGCTTCCACCACCGGCACGCAAAACGTCTCCCATTCGGATGTAACCAGGAGAAAAGCAGCGTGTTGGAGGAGGGCGGCGAGGACGGCCGTATCATTCACCTGTCCCGTCAACAAAACGCGCCCGGCTAACCCTTTCTTTTTGATGGCGCGGTCGATCTGGCGCTGGTAGGCGGGCGCCTGATCGCGCGAGCCAACTAAAATGAGACCGGTAGACGGCCGTTGCCGCCACACCGCCGCAAAAATATCCAGCAGCGCCAGAATATCCTTCTGCGGCACAACCCGGCCGACAAACAGCAAATAATCCAACTGCTGCAGCAAAGCGCCTAAATCCGCATCCGTTGCGCCATCAAAGCGAGACGTATCTACCACCAGTGGCAGCTTATGGATGATAGCCTCGTCATACCCATTCTCCCGCAGCGCCTGCCGCGTGTACTCCGAATGCACCACATACAAATCAAAAGTATGGCGTAAATCCGGCAGCCGATCCAGCCCCATCTGGCAGAGGCGCTGCAAGCGCCGGTTTTGCCCCGCAAACAGGTGGGGCGGCGTGACTCCATGATAATCCATCACCTTAAAATCGCGGCTTTGGGCAGCGATTTCAAGGTTGTCGGCATAAATGGAGTAGTGGTACCAGAGAATCGCCGCGCCGGAATCGCGGTACAAAACAGACGGTTTAACCAATCCGCCGTAGACTGGGGCGACATGGTCGGCATAAATTTCCACCCGTGCCCCCCACTGCCGCCAGATGCGGGCGCTGGTCAAAATATAATTACCAATCGCATCGCCAGGGGCCATCGTGGCCGTCATGATGTGGATGGTTAAGGGGGGATTTGTCATGACGCCAGCGCTCTTTCCAGAATTGCCTGGTATTTGTTGATGATGACGTCCCAATGGAAGTTATCCAGGACGTATTGGCGGCCTTGTTGGCCCAGGGTAACGGCCGTCTCCCGGTGATCTAATAAATAGTCAACTGCCGCCGCAAACTCAGCGAGATGAGTGAAATACAAACCGCCATTAGCGGCGGCACAATGTTCGCGTGTGACGGCGCAGTGCCCATGTACCAATACCGGCGTCCCGGCGAGCCAACTTTCCATAATCACAATCGAAAAACTCTCATGCACCGAGGGCATGCACAAGATATCAGCCGCTGCATAAGCATCATATTTGTCCTGAACCGGAACAAAACCCAGGTCCAAAATATAATCGTCGGCGCCATCCGGGATAATCACTTCGCCTGAGCCGATAAGTACCAGTTTCGCGTCACGACCAGATGTTTGGACATAGCTGTTCCAGTAATCAACCAGCAAAGGCGTATTTTTGCCCGGTTCGCGGCGTCCGGCGTAGAGTAAAAATGGGCGGGCATCCAAACCATATTTTTGGCGGAAGCGGCGGCCATCCCCTTGCCATGCCGTGTCCACCCCGGCGCCGATGATGGCGCGAATTTGTCCATATTCCCGGCGATAAAGCCGATCCGCCAGATCGCTCTCGGCCGGGGACAAAAAGAGCAAGGCTCTGACCTGGGGCAGGGTTTGTTGGTGGATTTGCAGCCGGGCATACGCTTCGTCGTGCAAACAGGGTATAACGATGCTTTGCCGCGGGATGATTTGCGCTCCAAAATATGTTGTGGCAAACATGTAAGGAATGAAAATGAACAGGTAATCATCTTGGCGCTGCCGGATGTAGGCGTATAGATCGGGACAGCGGATCATTTCGTTGTTAAAAATGGTTTCTTCCTGGGCTGTCACGGCTTGCCCCTGCATGAGCTGCCAGTTGACCTGGTCGAAGGCGGGCTTATCTCGTTTTTTAACACGAAAGCGTCTCACCGGAACGCCATCTATCATTTCCAGACCTGGTTTGTGGTGATTGGTAGCCCAATCAGCACGTACATCGCGGATACAGGTTGTAAGCACTTCGACGTCGAATCCGGCCTGCTTAAGCCGGGTGGCAGTTTGGTATGTCACGGTCTCAGCGCCGCCGGGAATGTTACGGCCGTACCAGGGAGCCACAAAAGCGAGTTTCTTCATGCTAACGCGGGGAGGCAATCAGGTCGAGGTGGTGCCGTGAACCGGTGAAATTATCCATGATCTCGGCCGTGGACAAGGCGTGATCGCTTTTCTTGCCGTCGGCAGGCAAAGCATACAGTTCGTATATTGTTTGCATGGAATTTAGCATTATTTCCGGCTCTACCTGACTGGTTTGCCTGATTGTCGGCGGGGAGAATTCGAAAATGATAGTCGGGCGGTGTTCGTGAACTATGTTCATCATCCCTTGCCAGGCGCGTGGCTCCGCGCCTTCAATGTCCATTTTTATCAGGTCAACGCGGGGCAAATCGGGCAGCGTTTCATCCAGCGTAACCGCTTGAACCTGGTACTCAGCTGCTTCTTCATTCGCCTCGGTTTCGTGAATGATACGGCCGTTACTGCCCCCATCGCCGCAAAAATCGAACAATTGGGCCGATTCTGCCAGCGCATTTTCAAAAAGCTGGACGTGCTCAAATCCATTTTGGTCACAACTCAACCTGATAAGCTCACAATTAGCCGGGTTGGGTTCAAATGCAAACACACGTCCTTGTGACCCGACCAGACTGGCCGCCAGCATTGTAAAATAGCCAATATTTGCCCCGATATCAATAAAGATGGCTCCAGGTTTCAAGAGATCTTTGATTGCTTGGGTGACGTGCGGTTCGTAAACTTTGTTACGGGCAATACCCGCCCCAATGAAATAATCGTTCATTCGCACAAATAAATCAGCGTAAGGCAGGTTGACCAAAGTAGGCGCGCTCAGTTGAGTTTGAGTATTTCTAAACTCGACGCTTTTGAGAAAACAAGCCGCCAGATATTGGATGGAGATTTGATTTCTGGCGATCAGTCGTTTGTAATGGGCCAATCCTCCCGCATCGGGTTCACGATGAAGAAACAAACGATAGCAGTAATAGATGTCTCGTTCGGTAGCGAAATCAAAGCCATCATTTTGGTTGCGCGGCGATCTTTTTCTGAGGCGCTCAATCAGTTTCATTTCCTGTCCTCTGATCGGGAGTCGCTTTTTCTATTTCTTGAGCGACAAAGCTCACAGCCTGAAGGATATGGGTATTAAATTGAATTTGTTGCGCGGCCAATTGATTTACATAAAAGAGGGTTAATTCATGCACCTTGCTGCGAACTTTGTTGATGAGGCTGCCAATAAGGGGGATATTGGTTTTTGTTACTTGCATCTTAATGCCGATCTTGTTGTGGACAAGGCCGGCCTGGTAAAGGTGTTCGTAAAAGTCGGGGGGCAGCCGTTTGCCTTCGATTTGGATGATGGGCGTGTCGCTGCCGGAAACGGCCGTTTTCCGGGCCAATATCTGCTTTCGTATCTGCTGCATAATCTCTTCGATGTTGATTGGTTCGTCCATCGTCTAATCCTTTGTCGGAATGATTGATGATTAAAGATTGATGATTAAAGATTGGCAAGCGCCATCATCAATCTTTAATCATTTTTTATTTCTATTAATTTTACCCAATCCAGCAAAACGCCCAATGTCCGCTGGTCGCGGCCGGAGCCGGTTTGGGCCGCGACCCAGGGTTCCATTTCCAGCCGCAGCACGGCCGTTTCCCCCGATGATACCAACTCTGGCGGTATAGCAAAATCAAACACGTCGTTCACCCCGGCCACGCGGGCTGTGCCCAACAGAGTGTCATTCAGGTAAACGGCCGCTTCCGCGCGCGGTACGCCGCCAGGACGGCCGTTCCCCATCATCAGGGAAATTTGCGCCAACTGGCCGGACGTGGGCAAGTTTAGCGTCACCTGCCCGCTCGTCCAGCGGCGGGGCGTTAAGCCGGGTAGTTGGTGGGGCGGGTAGAGTCCCTCGGCGGCCAGGCCGTTTTCGCCGCGGCCGACGGCAATGGTAGTTACAGTGGGGTGAACGGCCGTTGCCAGCGTCACCCGGTGTACGTCAAACGTCGCCAGGTACAGCCCGACGCTCTGCGGCAGGCGGCCCACCGGCCCTTCCGCCAGCGGCACGGCCAGCGTCTGTACCGATTCGTAGCTGAGGGACAAGCCCGCTTGCTCCGGCGGCGTGGCCCCGTTTGTGCCCAGCCAGAAAATGGAACGGCCGTCAGCCGTCCATTTTTCAACGGCCGGCAGCAGGGCCGGGTCTTCAATCGCCTCTGGTTCCAGGGAGAAAACCGTCCAGTTAAAAATGAGCCACAGCGGGGCCGTTACCCGGTTGGCGGGGTCGGAGCGCTCGAACAACAGGACGGCGTCTGGCGGGAAGCTGGCGGCCAGTTGGGCGACCTGGGTCGTCAGCCCTTTGTAGTCGGTGAAGCGGAGGAACGGCCGTAAATTCAGCCCCTGACCCATGACAATCGCCCCCGCCAACCCCAGCGGCAACAGCGCCCCCGCCCACTGTGCGCGCCGCCGGGGAACCAGGTTCCACAGGACGGTAGCCGCGAACAAGATGAACGCCGGCAAGACAATCGGCACAAAGCGCCGGATGGCCCAGAACTGGTCGGGGAACGTGCCCGCGCCCAGCAGAAACAGGGGCAGGACGTTGCCCGCCAGCATCAGCCAGGCAAAATTGAGCGATGGGCGATTTTGCCGGCGACCGGCCCCAACCTGCGCCAATCCCACCACGCCCAACAGCAGGCCCAACGGCGTCAGATACCAGCCGCTGAACGTCAAAAACTGCCAGGGGTTGGCGAGCTGCGCCACCGGGTGGAAGGATTGGATCAGGTACACGCCTATCATGGCCGCGCCCAAACCGGCGGCAATCAACCCCAGCCCGATGTGGGCGCGGCGTTCGGCGCGGGCCAACTGCCGCCCGACGGCCGTCCGGAACCGGCGCGCCGTCCACAACAGGAATCCCAATCCAACCAATCCGGCAACAATGAAACCGGCATTTTGCGCCGCCAGCCGCCGCAAAATGTCGGCCGGATTGGGGTAGCCGTTGGCGGCATTGACGACGATTTGGGCCAAAAAATCGGGCAGCAGGACGCGGGTCATCTGGTCGAGAAAGTAGATGGCAGCGATGAAGAAGGCGTGGAGCGCGGCGTGCAGGGCGACCAGGCTGTAGGTGATGATGAATGTCTTGAAGCCGGGCTGGCAGCGGCCGCGAAACCAGCGGTAGAGGAAGAATAGCAGCAGGATGAGGGGGATAAAAATTGTGTCCAGCTTTGTGAAGTGCATGAGGCCAAAGCTGAGACCGGCGAGGACGGCCGTGTACCGGTCCCCCGTCGCCAGCAGCAGCGAGAAGGCCAGCAAACCGCCCCAAAACAGGGGCTGGAGCAAAATCTCGGCCGATGGGGATTGAGTGTACCAGACCTGGGCCAGACTGATGATCAGCAGGAAAAAGGCCAGCAGGCCCACCGGCTGGCCGAACAAGCGGGCGGCGGCGGCGTACAGGCTCAACGCGCCCAGCAGTCCCAGGGCGACGGTGGCGTACAGCGCCCATCCCAGGCTGCCGATGGCGTAAAAGATGGCGATCCAGACCGGGTAGAGGTGAAAGGCGTGCGGGGCGATGATCCCGTCTGCCAGGCTGCGAATGGTCAGGCCGGGCAGGCGCTGCCCCTGGCTCCAGGGGCCGGGGACGATTTTGGGGGTGACGGAGGTTTCGGGGTTGGTGAGCAGAGGGCGGCTGGCGGGGGGGACGGCCGTTAAATCCGCATCATGAATCAAAATGCCGCCAGTTTGGGCGATGTGGATGCCAGTATTGACATAAAGCCCATGATCGCGCCCGCCGTTGATGTATTCGAATGGCTGTGGCGAGAGCCAGACGGCCAGCGCCAAAATGGGCAGCGCCAGGAGGGAAACGGGTTGGAATCGGGTGCGCCGGAATGGGTTGGGAGAACGGCCGTTTCGTATAGCCCAGGTTCCGACGATCAAACTGCCGCCGATGACCACTCCCAGCAGCAGGGGGAGGGAGAACAGGCCCGTTTCGGCCAGCAGGATGCCCAGCCAGGAAACCGTTACCAGGCTGCCCAGGAGGATGAGGAAGAGGGTGGTGACGGCCGTCACCCGCCGCCGCAGCGATTCGCCAAACGCCAGCCAGCCGGCGTAGCCGGGAAGCAAGAAGATGGCCGCCGTGATAAGCGCGTTTCCAATCATGCTTCGGACTGATCCTGCGGCGCTGCCGGTTTCTGCGCCGCCAACAGCGCTTCGATCCGTTCCAGCCGCTGCCGCAGCGCCAGCAGTTCACCCGCCAGTAAATTCAGTTCCTGCGCCGTCGCCTCATCCTGCCGGTCTTGCTCGCCCAGCAGCCGCGTCACCAACTGGTTGAAGGCCATCTGCTGCTGGATGACGCCGCGCACGTACCATTTGGTGGACACGTCGTTCCACGATTGGCGGAAGGCGGCGACGGCCGGCCCCACCAGCGGCGTCTCTGATTGGAAGACTGGTTCCTCAATCGTCTGTTTGGCCGCCAACTGCGTTTCCACCGTTCCTTGCGGCGGGGCGCTGCTCAGGCGGGGGCGCTGCGCCAGCGCCGTCTGCCGCAGGTCGTCCAGCGCCGCCTCGAACTGGGCCAGCCGATCCGCCTCGCCCCGCTAGCGCATGATGTCGGGCAGCGTCAGCTTAATCGCCAGCAACGCACGCCGCAGCGAGTACAACTCGGCCGCCGTCAGGCCGTCTTGGATGCGTTTTATCTCGGCCGGTACGTAATCATCCAGGAATTGGGCGGCGGTATAGTGGCGCAGGACGAAGCGCAGCCGGTTTTTTTGCAGGGCGAAAATGTGCCAGCCGCCCATCTGGCGCATGGTGAAGGATTCGTGATGCAGGCCGACCGCCTCCGGCGCGTAGACGACCCGGAAACCGGCGGCCCGGGCGCGGTAACAGTAATCTACCTCTTCGTAATAAATCGGAGCAAATATCTCGTCTAACAGCCCAATGGCGTCTATGATGCGCCGGTGAATGGCTATGGCCGCGCCAGTGACGTAGGGAACGTCGCGCTGTTCGTCGGCTTGGCCTTCGTCTGGCTCCTGGCGGTAGTCGTGCTGGCTGAAGGCGAGCGGGTAGGAGAGGCTGGCCCCGGCGTGCTGGAGGGTTCGGCCGTCCGGGTAAAGCAGTTTGCAGCCGGTGACGCCGACGGCCGGGTCGTCTAGCATCGGTTTAACCAGGGCGCGGAGCCAGTTCGGCCGTACTGACACGTCGTTGTTGAGCAGGACGATCACGTCGCTGTCGAGCTGGCGCATGGCGGCGTTCATGCCGGGGCTGAAGCCCAGGTTTTGCCCGTGCGGGATGAGGGTGAATTGGGGGAATTGTGCCTGCACGAAGGCGACGGAACCGTCGGTGGAGCCGTTGTCGGCGATGACGACCTGAAAATCAGGGTAGTTCAGGTCGAGGAAAGAGGGCAGATGTTGTTGCAGCAGCTTTTTCCCGTTCCAGTTTAGAATTAACAGGGAGACGGAGGGCCAGTGACGGCCGTTTCCACCATCCGGCTTTGTCTCCGGCGCAGATGTGTTATTTTTCATAGTGATGTGACCAAGTTAAAATACCCGGCGCGGATTTGGCCCGAACTGCCTGGAGAATCCGCAAACAGCAGGTAAGCTTACCCAATTATGGTGCAATGACCAAGAGTGGGCAAAGGATAGAAGAGGATTAGAATGAAAGCGCTTGTAACCGGCGCGGCCGGTTTTATTGGTTCGCACGTGGCGGCGTGGCTGCTGCGCGATGGGATGGATGTGGTGGCGCTGGACGATTTGAGCGGCGGCGCGCGGGAAAATGTGCCGGCGGCGGCGCGCTGGACGCCGGGATCGGTGACAGATTATGCGTTGCTGGGCGATTTGTTCGCCAGGGAAAAGTTTGATTACGTCTACCATCTAGCGGCGTATGCGGCGGAGGGGTTGAGCCATTTTATCCGCCGCTACAATTATGAGACGAATTTGATGGGGTCGGTCAATCTGATCAATTTGAGTGTGCTTCATCACGTCAAATGTTTTGTGTTCACCTCTTCGATTGCGGTGTACGGGGCGAACCAACTGCCGATGACGGAGGCGATGACGCCGCACCCGGAGGATCCGTATGGCGTTTCTAAGTATGCGGTGGAGCTGGATTTGGCGGCGGCGCGGCGGCAGTTTGGGCTGAATTATATTGTGTTTCGCCCGCACAACGTGTATGGCGAGCGGCAAAATATCGGGGATAAGTACCGTAACGTGGTGGGGATTTTTATGAATCAGATTTTGCGGGGGGAGCCGCTGACGATTTTTGGCGACGGGGAACAAACGCGGGCGTTTTCGTATATTGATGACGTTGCTCCGGTGATTGCGCGGTCGGTGTGGAATGAGGCGGCTTATGGAGAGGCGTTTAACGTGGGGGGGGGAACGGCCGTACACCGTCAACGAATTGGCCGAGATTGTATGTGACGCGATGCAAGCGAACCCGGAGCGGATTTACCGCCAGGCGCGTAACGAGGTCGTCCATGCGTTTTCCACACACGAGAAGGCGGCGCAGTTCTTTGACCCGCCGCCGCCGGTTCCTTTGGAGGCGGGGATTGCCCGGATGGCCGCCTGGGTTCGCCGGGTGGGCGCGCGCCGGACGAAGGAATTTGCCGAGATTGAGATTCCGACGGGGTTGCCTGATGGGTGGTAGGTATTGTTGGTATAATGGGTTGTGGTAGTTGGGTAATTGGTAATTAAGTAATTGGGTAATTACATGTAGGATGGTGAGTGTGCGACATGGCTAAAGAGACGCTAGGTTACGTACAGATGGAATGGACGTGTCCCTTTTGCGGCGCGAAGAATCCGGGCACGAATAAGAAATGCAGCAACTGCGGCGCGCCGCAGCCGACAGACGTGCAGTTCGAGCAGGCGGCGCAGGAAAAACTGATTGAAGATGAAGGGTTAATTGAAAAGGCGAAGGCCGGCCCGGACATCCATTGCCCTTACTGCGGCACGCGGAACCCGGCGGGGGCGACTGTTTGCAGCAACTGCATGGGCGACCTGACGGACGCTGCCGCCCGCGCCAAAGGCCGAGTCGTGGGCAAATATAAAAAGGAAGCCGCGCCTGACGTCGCCTGCCCTTACTGCGGCACGATGAACCCGGCTACCGCGTATAATTGTTCTAACTGTAACGCCAGTTTGCGCCAGCCGCCCCCATCCCAAGCGGCGGCCCAACCGCCGCCGCCGCGCCGTAAGATGGGGGTGGGGGCGATTATCGCCATTGTGGCGTTGATTGGGCTTTGTATTTTTGCCGCTTCGTTGTTTTTGCGCACGGATGACGTGAACGGCCGTGTCGCCGCCGTTGAATGGACGCGCAGTATCGCCATCGAAGCGTTGGTTCCTGTTCAGCGCAGCGCTTTCCGCGACGAAATTCCGGCCGGGACGGCCGTGGGGGAGTGCCGGTTGGAATTGCACCACGTCCAGGACGATCCGGCCCCCAATTCGGAGAAGGTGTGCGGCACGCCCTACACGGTGGATACCGGAACCGGCATCGGCGAGGTGGTGCAGGAGTGCCAATACGAGGTGTACGCCGATTACTGCGCTTACACGGTGGATGAGTGGCAGCCGGTGGATACCGTCTCTCAGAGCGGGAATGATCTGACGCCGTTTTGGCCTGAGCCGCAGTTGGGTATTGATCAACGGTTAGGACCGGAACAGGAACAGTTCGAGATTATTTTTGATAGCGACGGCGAACGGTATACTTACACAACGAACAGCGTTGATCAATTCACCCATTTTGAGATTGGCAGCGAGTGGATTTTGCAGGTAAATCAACTGGGCGGCGTTGTTTCTGTGGAACCGGCACAGCAGTGAAGGTATAAGGGACGGCCGTTTCCCCGTTTCGGCAGCAGTAAAATCGCGCGCGGTCAGTCAGATTATGCTATGATAAACTAAGTTTGGTTCATCAAATATCTGGAGGGCAACCATGAAAGTAAGCGCGTCTTGGATTATTACGTTTGGTCTGGTGGCAGCGGCGGCACTTCTTTTGAGTCTTTATCAGTTGCTGGGCTGGACGGGACCAGTGATTCTATTGGCATTCATCTTCTCCGTGGCTTTTGTGTATGTCATTCAGCATCTGTTCTTTGTGCATATTGGCGAACTGGAATTTGGCGTGGTCTTTAAACGACATACAGGTAACTTTTCTCGTTTCTTAGATTCCAACAATCGTTATTTCATTAACCCACTCAACGAACGATTGACCGACCGCATCAAAAGAGGCGCGCAGAAGGCTGAGACTACGATAACGATTCGGACTAAAGAGGGCATCCCGGTAGAAATTAAATGGGCTGTTTCCTTCAAAGTGAATGTCCATAATATCAAGAAGGAAATCAGGTTCAAACTGGCGCGTTCGCTGCCCAAATCGGCCGATAAGATCGTCGGGGGCAAGGCTGTTCAATCGCTGCGTCACATTGTGGAACAGAAGAGCGTCCAGGAATTGTATCATCAAGATTCGGCGAAGCTGCTGGAAAAGCAGTTGTGTGACCAACTCAATGCCCGCCTACAATTACGGCACAAAGAGGCATACAGCACAAATGGCGTTTCTCCCATCCCGGCGTTGGATAAGGATGCGCCTATCCAGGGGCTTGGCTTTGAGCCGATTCCCTGGTTTGATGTTCATATTGTTTCCATCGAGATGCCAGAGCAGATCGAAAAGGCGCTGGAAGCGGCGCATGAACGCCGCCTGCAAACGGAAACGGCCGCTGCCGCCCTGGAAAGTCTGCGCCGAGTCGTCACGAGATACAGCGACAAGGATATGGAGCGGCTGGCGGAACTGGAACGGCTGCGCGTCCTGGATGGCCAGGGCGGGTCGCTGGTTTACCTCATGGCGTCGTTGGCTAAAACTATGCAGCAGGCGGGGAATGGCGTCGGCGCGCAGTCGCCGGGCCAGCATTAGCCCCATAGAGCGGCCAGCCCCAGGTAAAGCTGGTACACGCCAAAAAGGAACAGGGCGACGGCCGAAATCCCGCTTAAAACCCGGCTCACTTTTTCATCCAGCCGTTTGGCGACGGCGAACAGGATGACGAAAGCGATGAAGCCGCCGACGAGCGCCCCGTAAAAGCCGAAGAAGAAGGCCAGCCCGTTGACGGCCGTTTCCCGCCACGCTTCAATCAAAATCGGCCCCGCAATCGTCCCCCAAAAAAGGTACGGGTTGGGACTGAGAAAATTCATCAGCGCCGCTTTGAGAATGCCTTGTTGGACAGCCTTGGTCTTAGATTGGTTCAATCTGTCAGATTGAACCAATCTAAATGTTTGATACGCCCCCCATGCCAGATACAGCAAAAACAGCCCGCCGCCAATCCGCAGCAAAATCAAGAACCAGTCCGGCAGCCGCGTCAGCGCCAACAAAACTAAAACCAAAATCGGCCCATCGCTGATGAGCGGCGCAAACGCCGCCCAAATCGTCCGCCGCCAGCCGTTCTTCAGCGTTTGCGAGAGCAAAAACGCCTGTAACGGCCCCGGCTGGGCCGCGGCCGTCCCGCCCAAAACCAATCCCTGCACCAAATACCCAATCACCCTTTCACCCCTTCACTCTTTCCGCCAGCCACTTCTCCCGATTAGCGGCGCGGGCGATTTTGCCGCTGGACGTTTTGATGAGCCAACGGCCGTCTACCAGCGTGACGTAGCTGACGCTGACCATGCTCTGCCGCGCCACCGCCTGCCGAATTGCTTTGTTGATGGTTTTGCGCTCGCCCGGGTCGGCCGTCTCTACCTCGGCGACGACGGCGATGAGTTCCGTCCCTTCGCGCGCGTCGGGGATGCCGAAGACGACGGCGCGGCCGGCATGAACGCCGGGGATGGCGTTGACGATGGCTTCAATGTCTTGCGGGTAGACGTTTTTACCGGCGTTGATGATCAGGTCTTTGGAACGGCCGATTACATACAGTTCTCCATCGGCCATGTACCCCCGGTCGCCGGTTAAGAACCAGCCGTTGTGGAACGGCCGTAAATCGTCCCGCCTGTAATACGCCGTCAACATAGTGTCGGACTGGATGGCGATTTCGCCCACCTGCCGTTCGGAGAGGGGCTGATGGGAGGGGCTGAGGATGGCGACGGCCGTGCCCCCAATCGGCGGCCCGCAAGAAACCAGCGTCAGCGCGTCGGGATGGTCGGCGGGGGCCGGTTGGGCGATTTGCGCCCGCGCCAGCGCCGCGCCGTCCACTGCGTCCAGCCGCGCCGGACGACCGGGCGGCGTCTGCGTCACGGCAAACGTATTCTCGGCCATCGCGTAGCTCACGCCCAACATCGGCGGCGTCACGCCCAGAGCGGCAAAGCGGTTCAAAAAAAACTGGTGGCTGTCGTGCCGCACCGGTTCCGAACAGTTGACGAACAGCCGCACAGTCGCCAGCGAAACCTGCGCTAAATCCCGCTCCCGGATGCGGCGGGCGCAGTGGTTGTAGGCAAAATTAGGCAGCCAGCAGAGCGTCCCCCGGTAGTCGTGGATGGCTCTGAACAGCAGCGCTGGATGTTTGGCCCAATCAAACGGCGACATCAACACGAGCGGTACGCCTTGCATCAGCGGCAGCAAAAATCCGGCAATCAGCCCCATGTCGTGGTACAGCGGCAGCCAGCTCACAATCACGTCCCGCTCGTTTAGGTCGATGGCGGCGCTGTAGCTGGCGATCTGGTTCAGCGCCGCCCGATGCGACAGCGCTACCCCTTTTTGCAGCCCGGTTGTGCCGGAGGAGTGTTGCAAAAAAGCAATAGATTGAGGATTAAAGATTGATAATTGATGATTTGCCGGGGCCAATCTTAAATCTTTAATCTTCACTCTTTCCGTTCCGTACACTGGACATCCCACCTGTTCCGCCAACTGGGGCGCAAAGCTGTCGTTGGTGAGGATGGCGCGCACGTCGGAGAGGCGGACGAGTTCGGCCATGTTTTGCATGTAGATGGTTGGGTCGAGCTTTTCGGTGAGGGTCGGGAACATGGCGGGAACGGCCCCGGCCAGGATTGCGCCCCAAAAGGCGTAAATGCTCTCTAAATTTTGGGTGTGGGCGATGATGACGAGGTCGCGCGGGCGGATGCCGAGGCGCTGCAAGGCGGCGGCGTAGGCGCGCGCCTGCCGCGAAAATTCGCGCCGGGTGACGGTCACAGGCGGCTGACTGGTTTCCAGGTACACAATTGCCGTCTCATCCCCCCCTTGCAGGGCGATAGCGTCGAGAAGGGTGTGGCAGGACGGCCGTGTCGTTGGCGTAAGCATATAAAAGTGGAGACTGGAGACTGGAGATTGGAGACTGGAGATTGACCAGTCTCTAGTCTCTAGTCCCCAGTCCCTACCCCCCGCAAAACCCGCGCCGCCATCTGGTTCAGCGTGTCCATTTTGGCGACGGTCAGGTCAGAATCGGGAATGTAGACGCCGAATTCATCTTCGACGAAGACGCCAAATTCGGCCAGGGCGAAGGAGTCCATCAGCCCGCCGCTGATGATGCCCTCATCGCCGGCCAGATCATAATCTTCATCTCGGATTAGTTCGCGGGTGATAAAAGCGCGTATTTTTTGTCGGATCTCATTTTCATTCATCATGGTCTTATAGCCGCCTCGCTTATTTTTGGTGTATACTGTTGTCTATGACGACACTTTTTTTGAACTCCGAAGATGTTGCCACAACCGCTCCCATCCATTTTAACCTGCATGTGGCCGTCACGCTGCACGTATCGGCCGATGACGCCCGCCGACTGGTAAACCGGCAAATCGTAACTGAATTAGGGACGGGGCTGGGCGCGCAAAAGCCGGAGTTGGCCATTCGCGGCCAGCAAACGATTTGGATCGTGCCGATTGTCTTGTCGCTGCCCCGCCTGGGTGAGTTGGGACAGGTGGGAACGATTGAGGTAGACGCTCAAACGGGGGCCATCCTGAACGGCGACACGGAACCGGAACGGATTTTGCAACATGCCCAAAGACTCTACGCCGGCGCCACATTATCCGCAGAGTAAACCAGGGGCGTGTTTGCCCGCTTGCGCACGGATGGTTTTGGCCGCGCTGGGCCGCCATTACAGCGAAGCGGAATTGGCGCCAACGATGGGGAGCTACCCGTTTGGAACGCCAGCCAGCCGCGTTACGCGATTGCAAAGTTTGGGAGTTCACGTTCGTTATGCAGCCATGACAGCGGCTGAATTGCGGGAAGCGCTTCATCAAGGGGCGCTTCCCATTGTGTTTGTATTGGCCGATTTTTTGCCCTGGACTGATTTCACCGGATTTCATGCCCTTGTTTTGATGGATATGTCGGATTCACACGTTTGGCTCCACGATCCCCCTCTGGATGATGGGCCGACAGAGTTGTCTATTGACGGTTTCTTGCTGGCCTGGGAGGAGTTTGACCGAAAAGCGGCCGTTATCATGTTGTAATCGGGTGGTCTTGTGGTCAAATAGCCGAGTGGTCTCCAATCTCTAGTCGCCAATCTCCAAAATTTTTACCGTTATCAATTCGGTCATTTGTTTTGTGCCGGTTGCCGTTAAATGCACCGGCGTGTCGGTGAATTCGGCGGGGGGGATGCGGTTCCAGAGGTCGAGGTAGGGCCAATTGTGGGTGACGGCCGTTCCCATTAACATCTCTCGGTACACATCATACGCCCAAATCGGGTAGAAGGAATTATAACGCAGGTTGCTGTTTTGGCCGTCGCTGATGAACATCGGCTCGTTGACGAGCAGAACCGGCGCCTCGCCAGCCCGCGCCATCCCGGCGACCAATATGTCGAAAGCCAGGTCGGCGGCGGTGAAGGGATCGGTTTCGGCGAAGCTTTGCCAGTTTGTGCTGGTGTCCAAATCCGTTTTGCGGCGGGGGATGTCGGGAGGGATGGCCTGATCAATCCCGGTGGCGGCCCAGGCGAAGCCGGTGGTTTGCAGGCGTAGCAGGTTGGCCAGATTGCGCCGTTGGCCGATGATGGTGCGATTAAACCAATCTAACTGGACGAATTGGGCGTCGTTGGGATCGAGATTGAGGGCGTCTTGGGTGATAAACGGCCGTATCCTTTCTGCATTGTTTTGCACGATGGGCGCAACTAACTGTTTTTCATGCGGAAACGACTCCAGCGTCACTAGCCAGACGATGAAATCCGGCTCATAACGCATCGCCTCATCCAGCAGGAGCAAATCTTTGGTGAGGGACATGATGGGGTAGCCGAGATTGTAAGCCGTTATCCGTTGCCCGTTATCCGTCACGTAGTTTCCGGCGTTAAGTTGTCCGGCTAATGTGGCCTCATTCTCCAGGAACCAGCCCCACACGCCGGAATCGCCCAGAATGATGATGCGGAATTCGTCGTCCGCTTTGGGGCGGCTGATAGCGTGGCTGGCGAACATGGCCGGGATGTTGGTCAGGCTGAGGTTGTAAGAGTCGGCGATGGCTTCGCCGTAGGGGAGGCGTTGGCGGCCGGGGATGAGATGATTGTAGAGGGACGGCCGTCCTAACGCTTCCATCGGGTTCAGCACGGCAAAAATGAGGTTGAGCAGGAGGAACAGCAGCGCTGCTTTGCCTACAATGCGCCCGATGGTGGGCCAGGTCATTTTCATGATGGGTTCTCGCTTGTGGGCGTGCCCTGGTGAAACACCATCTGCCAGCGCCCGGCGACTTGTTTCCAAATTGAACAGCGCAGGGCATGGGTCGTTGGCTGGCCCGGCTGCCGGTGGGTCGAACGATAGGTCGCCAGGATGATGCCGGGAGCGAGTTGGGTCGTTTTGAAGGCGGCGGTGGTGATGGCTGCCGCTTGTTCCTGGTGCAGATGGACGAGGATGTCCTGTTTAGTGTAGATGCGACCGGAACTGCCATGCTCGATGAATTCGTCGGCCAACAGGTTAGCAACGGCCGCTGCCGATTGGCGAACGTGCGGCTGTAACAGCCGTTCCTCA
>JAJRYT010000060.1 GCA_024275635.1 Chloroflexota bacterium
GAGCAAAATGTGACAAATTGTTAACAACGATATTGGGAAACTGAACGATAGGTAAGCGCATGAGTCACTCCTTTTCATCAGGATATGACTATTGTACGCTAATTGCCCCTATCTTTTCGTTCCCATCGCAAAACTCAAGTCTATAAGTCTGGATGGGAGCAAAGTCCATGCCGATGCCTCCAAAAGCAAGGCGGTCAGTTACAAGCGCCTGTTAGCTATTGAAGCATATTTGCAAGCCGAAGTAAAAGAGTTGTTCGCTATGGCTGAAGCCGCCAACGGGGGACAACAACTGCCTGCGGGGATGAACATCTCAGACGAGGTTGAACGGCGCGAACAGCGATTGGAACGACTCGCTGAAGCGAGAAAAGTGTTGGAAATGCGTGCCCAAGTGCGTTATGAAGCTGAATTGGCCGAACATGAAGCCAAAATGCAAGCGCGGCAAGAAAAAGAGGCCAAAATGGGGAAGAAATTGCCGGGGAAAAAGCCAAAACCGCCCCCACCGGGGCCGCGAGACAAAGACCAGTACAATTTTACTGACCCCGAATCGCGTATTATGAAGAACTCCAATAGCAGCGGTTTTGACCAGCATTACAATGTACAGGTGGTCGTTGAGCATGATAGTCGTTTGATAGTTGGCGACTGGTTGTGCGATCATACGAACGATATGCAGGCAGCGCTGCCTACCATTGATACCGTGCCACAAGAACTGGGACAGCCAGACGCGGCTAGTTTAGATGCAGGCTACCTCTCTGAGGACAACATTAACGGATTGCTGGCACGTGGCATTGACCCTTATATTGCCACCGGACGCAGCCCTCATAATCAGGGGTGGCGCACCTATTTTCTGGATAATCCCGATCCGCCAGCGGATGATGCTACTGTGATAGAGAAAATGGCATATAAATTGCGTACTAAAATTGGCAATGCCATTTACCGCCTGCGTAAATCGACGGTGGAACCAGTGATTGGCATTATTAAAGAAGCGCTGGGCTTTCGCCAATTTTCCTTGCGCGGTTTGTCTGCCGCTGGCGGCGAGTGGACATTGGTTTGTTTGGCCTATAACCTGAAACGGATGCATACCTTACGTTATGGATAGCCGGGGAGTAGTTGCCCCCTGCCTGATGCCCGAAAACGAGACGTAAAACCATGCCAAATTCGTGATTACGAGGCTAATATGAGTGGTGAACAACTTGTTTTGGCGTTTTTAAACGCGATTTACTATTGATGGGCTATCAGAAGCCACTTTTCCGACAGCCTGCTAGCAATGCCGAATTAGCCGATAAACTGGGTCTGAGAACTAAAGCCAACCGCTAACATTACGATTTAATCGTCATCGGCGGCGGCCCGGCTGGATTAACGACCGCCCTCTACACCACCCGCGAAGGAATTGATACTCTGGTTATCGAACGGGCCGCGCTGGGCGGGCAGGCCGCCGGAACCGAAAAGCTGGATAATATGCCCGGCTTTCCCGATGGCATTCCCGGCATCGAATTCGCCAACCGCCTGCGCCAACAAGCGGAACGGTTTGGCGTAGAACTGCTGCAAGCACAAGACGTTACCCGTATCTACAGCCACGACAATTATCATTGCATCTTCACCGGTGGCGGCAGCGAATACAGCGCCCGCGCTTTGCTCATCGCTACCGGCAGCCGCTACAGGCGGCTCCACGTTCCTGGCGAGGACAAGTATTTGGGCGCAGGCATCCATTTCTGCGCCACCTGCGATGGTCCCTTTTATAAAGGTAAACATATTGCTGTCATTGGCGGCGGCAACAGCGCCGCGGAGGAAAGCCTGCTGCTGTGCAAATTCGCCCACAAGGTGACAATTTTAGTGCGCGGCGGCGAATTTACCGCCAGCAAAATCATCCAGGAAAAGGCGCTGGCCGATCCCAAAATCGAGGTGCGCTGGCATATGGAGGTGCAGGAATTTGTCGGCGCGGATGCAAAGTTGAATAAGCTCGTCCTTTGTAACAATCAAACGGGCGAATTCAGTGAACTAAATGTGGATGGCGCATTCATTTTCATCGGCCAGACGCCGAACACGCGCTTCCTGGCCGGCAGTCCGCTGGTGTTGAATGAATGGGGTTTCGTCGCCACCGGCCATGATTTAATCCATGCCGGATTTACGACTGGACATGAACCAGAAGTGTTAGCCACAAGCGTGCCCGGCATCTTCGCTGCTGGCGATGTGCGCGAAGGCAGCACGAAGCAGGTCGCCAGCGCCGCCGGGGAAGGGGCCACGGCTGCTTTGCTGATACGCGAATATTTGAAAACGGTGTAGTTCATAAAAGCTTGAAGATTGATGATTAAAGATTGGATGACCATCTTCAAACATCAATCTTCAATTACCAATCTTCAGATGCGAACAGACGACCAACAGGCTACAATTGAGGTATGGATTATCTCAACGGATTAAATGAAGCACAGCGAACGGCCGTTACCGCCCCCCCAGGTCCCGTACTCGTCTTAGCCGGGCCGGGCAGCGGCAAAACCCGCGTCCTCACCCATCGCATTGTTTACCTGATTCAGGAGTTAAACGTCTCCCCCTGGCGCATTTTAGCCGTCACCTTCACCAATAAGGCGGCTAAAGAAATGCGCCATCGCGTA
Source organism: Chloroflexota bacterium (assembly GCA_024275635.1). Taxonomy (GTDB): domain Bacteria; phylum Chloroflexota; class Anaerolineae; order Promineifilales; family Promineifilaceae; genus JACKCC01. The sequence continues at coordinate 2,607 of JAJRYT010000060.1, forward strand.
GAACAGATGATGGACGGCCGCTTACGTGGCCTGATGATGGGAACCTTCCATTCTACCTGCGCCCGTATCCTGCGCCGCGAAACCGACAATTTGCCCTACTACGACCGTGATTTCGTCATTTTCGATACGGCCGATCAGCAGCAAGTGGTCAAACAAGCTCTCAAAGACCTCAACCTGGACGACAAAAAATTCCCGCCGCGCAAAATGCTCAATGGCATCGGCTCCGCTAAAAACGAGATCATCACCCCCGACGAGTACCGGGCCACCAACTACATCGCTACCATCACCCAGCGCGTTTACGAACAGTATCAGAAAACGCTGCACGCCAACAATGCCATGGACTTCGATGATTTACTCATGAACGTCGTCCTCCTCTTCGACGAACGGCCGGACGTTTTGGCAAAATACCAGCAGCAGTACCAACACATCTTGGTAGACGAATTTCAGGACACCAACACCGCCCAATACGCCATGCTCAAGCGGCTGGCAGCAGCGCACAGCAACATCCTCGTCGTAGGCGACAGCGACCAGTCGGTGTACCGGTGGCGAGGCGCCGATTATCGCAACATCAACCGCTTCCGCGAAAGCTACCCAGGAGCGCAGCAAATCTTGCTGGAGCAGAATTACCGTTCTACGCAGCTTATTTTGGATGCCTCCAAAGCGGTCATCCAGCATAATCACAACCGGGTTCACAAAGATTTATTTACCGACCGTGAAGGCGGCGAGCTGATCGTCGTGCGCGAGGCGTATAATGATTTGGAGGAAGCGGATACGGTTGTGAACACGATTCAATCGCTGCTGCTGGACGGCCACTCGCCCAGCGATTTTGCCGTCATGTACCGCACTAACGCCCAATCCCGCTCGCTGGAAGAGGCGTTTGTGCGCGCCAATATGCCTTACCGTCTGGTGGGCGCGACGCAGTTTTACAAACGGCGCGAGGTGAAGGATATTATCGCCTACCTGAGATTGGCGCATAACCCGCTGGACTCGGTCAGTTACGGCCGTATCGTCAACACTCCCACCCGCGGCATCGGCGCCAAAACGAAAGAAAATCTGGCCCATTGGGCTGCCAGCCAGGGATTAACCCCTGTCGAGGCCCACATGATGCTGGCTGTTGATCCCGATGTCCAGCACCCTTTCAGGGGCCGCGCCTTTAACGCCCTCAGCCGTTTTGGCGCGCTGCTCGACGCCTGGATTACGCTGCGCGAACAGATCAGCGTTGGCGAATTAATGGATGCCATTCTGGAGCAAACCGGCTACCGGGAATACATTGATGACGGCACAGAGGAAGGGAATGACCGCTGGGCCAACGTGATGGAGTTACGCAGCGTTGCCGCCGAAGATACCGGAGTCAGTTTAAGCGAGTTCCTGGAACAAGTGGCCCTGGTGGCCGAGGCGGACAATGTAGACGCTACTGTCAACGCTACCACACTGCTCACCCTGCACGCTGCCAAGGGTCTGGAATTTCCGGTAGTCTTTATAACTGGCCTGGAAGATGGCATTTTGCCGCACAGCCGCTCGTTTGACGATGTGGAATCCATGGCTGAGGAGCGACGCCTGTTCTACGTGGGCATGACGCGGGCCGAAGACCAGCTTTACTTGTCCCATTCATTCCGCCGCGCTGTCTGGGGCGAACCGGAAGTGATGACGCCTTCCCGCTTCCTGAATGACATTCCCTTTGATTTGGTAGATGGGGTCGGTACAGGTAAACGGCGCGAGCGGACTAAGAAACGAGCCAGCAGTTGGAACTGGTCGTCATCGTCGCACGCACCGGCGCGGCGGGTTCCCCCGCCCCCACAAAAACGGATGCCTACGCCGCAATATTTGGAGGAAACGGCCGCCCCCCCCCCCCCATTAACCCAATCCCAATTCAGAACCGGCCAAAAAGTCCAACACGCCAAATTTGGTATCGGCACTGTCATCGAAAGCAAACTTGTCGGCAGCGATGAAGAAGTCACCGTTGCCTTCCCTGAAACCGGTATCAAGCGCCTTGCTGCCAGCTTTGCCAAACTAGAAAAGATTAATGATTAAAGATTGGAAAGCGCGCAATCATTAATCTGCGATCATCATGCACTATCTGATTGACGGCCACAATCTAATCGGCAAAATTCAAGATATATCCCTCGACGACCCCAACGACGAGGTTGAACTCATCTTGCGCCTGAAAAGTTGGGCTGCTGCCAGCCCCAAACGTAAGGTAACGGTCTACTTTGATGGCGGGCTGCCAGGCGGCGTCGCCCACCGGCTGTCTACCAGCGATATCAAAGTCATCTTTGCGCCAGAGGGGAAAACGGCCGATTCTCTCCTCATCAAACGCATCCGCAAGCTCAAGAACCCGCCCGAATACATGCTCATCACCAGCGACCAGGAAATTATCGCTGCCGCGCAAAAACACCATTTGCCCTACCTGCGCTCCGAAGCGTTTGCCTCCAAGATGGGCAAGGAAAAACGAGAGAGGCTGGCCCCACTTCCATCTAAAACAGAGAGTGATGATCCCTACCTCAGCCAAAGTGAAGTTGCCGAATGGTTAGAATTATTTGGCCCGGAACCAGACTTGTCCCCCAGACCGAAGCCCGCCAAACGCTCCCAGCAGAAAAGCTTCCAACCCCAAAAGTCGAAACGCCGCCGTTCTCCCCAAGAACTCAAAAATGCTAAAAACCGTCTCAGTGACGACGAAATTGCTGAATGGCTTGACCTTTTCAACAAAGATTAACCGCGCATGAGCCGCTAATTCTTGTTAATTCGCAGCTATTCTCTCTGGTAAAAAATACTTTTGGGAACTAGTACCAATTTCTACATTAAATTTTGTGGACAGAGGGGAAAAATTGTTGTATTATATTGCCAAGTCTAGTCAGGTTAAGAGGAACTCCTCCCCCCCCAAACTGGCACGAGAGAAACGCGACTGGAACAACCCTGTCTAGGCCTAGGATAATGCCTACCCCTCCCTCGACTTGGCATTAACCGTCCGCTTAAGTACTACCCTCCTGGTGCTTAGGCAAAGGCCGCTCTCCGTTAAAAGGGGGCGGTCTCTTTTTTTGACATCAAAAGACCTGATAGATATTTCCAACATCTATCAGGTCTTTGTTTTTAACCGAGAACTGGTTCAAACAGATGGCTGCTTGGCAACGGCCGTAATTGCGATAGTTCGTCTACGGCCGTTAACAAATCATTCAACCGCAGCACCTCTTCCTCAATCTCATGGGTCAGCCGTTTAGCTCGCCCGCTGTCAATATCCATCGCCACCAGCAGTTGCAGTTGGGAATAAATCGTTCCCATGGCCGTCACTGTGCTGTCTAGCTGCAGCTGCGTGCGGCGCATGAGGGTGGTCAGCGACTCCAGTTGTTTCTGGTGCTCTTGATAACCGGTGAGCGTGGTTTCAAGCTGGCGGCGCACTGCTTGACGCGATTCCGCTTCGATTTGGGCTTTTATTTGCTGCACGGCCCTGGGCACGGCCGCAAAATCTTGTTGCAGCAGCGTGTTGTTCTCAAAATCAACCAGCCGTTTGACCAACAGTGTTAGATGGGCGTCCCAGCGCTCAAATTCGGCCATCATTTCGCGCAGTTGGCTGGCAAAAGCGGACTTCCCCTGTTTTGTTACCAGTTTTTTCATCTGGCGTTGGTACTGGCGGGCGCGTGTGACCTGCGCCTGGGCATGCTGGCTGGGGGTGGGTGGACTGGCGGTCTGGTCGGGAAACGGCCGTTGCTTCGATACCTGCCGCCACACAACCGCGCCGCCAGCGACTACGACGATTAGCGCAAACAGCAGCGGCGGCTGATTGCTGCGCGCCGTCTCCTCGACCAACCGGGTCATCGTTGTGGTGATATCGCCCGCCGTACCGGAGGCAACTGATTCCGATTCCGTCGTCGTTATTGACCCCCAATTGGCAGGCAGCATTTCGGCATTGGCAATGGATGCGCCACTGGCCTGGGTTGCCCACACAATCAGATTGGCGAATTCGGCTGTATCAGGATCGTAGGACAACCGCTCTGCCAATCGAACGGCGTGATCGTGTAATTCCGTAAAGGTAACCTCATTCGCCCCAGGGCTTTGGCGCAGCAGTTCGGCATACTGGGCCACGACAACGGCTAATTGGTAGCGTTCGTCTGCGGAGTCAAAGCTGGCGGCCAGGTCCCAGGTGTTGACGTTGTGATTGATTTCTTGCACCAGGTAGGTTTCAGGGTCTTGCCAGCGTAATTGGATAGTGGCAATACGGCCGTTCCCCTCTGGCGCTAACCTCACTGCATACAATGCCGTTACCGCATGACCGGCGCCAATCTCCCCGGCATCCACCGCGTCATTGCGAAAATCCTGGTCAGCCACTTCTCGATTCTCATACCCCAACAAGCGATACTCGGTGACCGCCTCCGGGTTAAAATCCACCTGCACCTTGGCATCCAGCGCAATCGTTTGCAGCGTATTCATCAGGTCCGTCACAAACAAAGTTCTGGCCTCGGCCAACGAATCTACGAAAGCGTATTGGCCCTGCCCATTGTCGGCTAACTGTTCCATCAACTGGTCATTGTAATTGCCCATGCCCACGCCGACCGTCGTCAGCGTAATGCCGCCTTCGGCCTCGCGGCGGATACGCTCCAGAATGGCCTCGGCCGTTGTCGCCCCCACATTGGCGACGCCATCAGAAGTGAGGATAACGCGATTGATTCCCTCTGGACGGAATCCCTGATTAGCCATCTTATACCCCAAAACCAACCCGGCTTCGGCATTTGTCGAACCACCGGAACGTAAACCATTGATAGCCTTGAGGATTGCCGTCTGGTCGCTGGTTGGCTCCAGTTCTACCCGCGCATTTGAGCCATAGGTCACAATGGAAACTGTATCGTCAGGGCCTAATTGTCCCACCAGCAGTTGGAGCGATTGTTTAACCAGCCCCAGCCGGTTGGCCTGGCCCATAGACCCGGATGTATCAATGACAAAGGTCAGGGCTGCCGGCTGGCGTTGGTCGGCCGGGATCTCGTACCCCTGAATACCCACGCGCAGAATATGGCTGTTGTCGTTGGCGAAGGGAGATGGCGCGCCGTCGGCGTAGATGGCAAAGGCTGTGTCGGCCGGCGGTTCGTAATCCTGATTAAAGTAATTGACGTATTCCTCCACTCGCACCGACTCGGCTGGCGGCAACCGCCCCGCTTGCACATATTGACGCATCATGGTGTAAGCGCCGGTGTCTACGTCAACGGCAAAGGTGGAAAAATGGTCTTCGCTGGTATTTGTGAATGGGTTATTCACGGTTGTTTCCGGTGCAGAAACGGTTTGTGTGGGCTGCGGTGATGGTGGTGGAGCCGTTGCCGCTGGCATTACTGCCGCCCGGGTTGGTTCGGGTTGGGAAGTAGGGGCAAACGTGGGTAGGGGCGATGCTTCTTGTACCGGTTTTTCGACGGCCGTTTCCGTCACCACTCGCGTCACTTCAACTGGCTGGCTGGCTTGTACTGTCATCTCCGTCACAACGCGAGTCGTTGTCACAGTGGTTTCGGCGCGGCCGCCACAGGCAGCCAGCAATAATAAAATCAGAAATCCAATAACAGGCAGGAGCAGATGTCTCCCTTTCATGCGCTTTTCTCCTTAATTTAATTGGCGTTTTGGTGAAATATAGGGGTGGGTCGGAAACGGCCGTTTCCCCGCACATACTCATCCTGTACAACGACAAACTTGCCCCAAAAGTTCCCCCCTGTGGTACAATCCCCACGCTGGGGTAACATTATCTCCCACCGACTCTGACTATCCAGGAGAAAAAAATGGCGCTTGAAATTCGTATCGAAAACATCGCTGACCATGAAGGGCAGCGCGTCACCATCAAAGGTTGGCTCTACGCCAGCACGCGCAAAGGTAAACTCATGTTTCTCCGTTTGCGCGATGGCAGCGGCATGACCCAGGGCGTCGCCTTCCGCCCTGAAGTTTGCGACGAATTGTTTGAAACCCTCAAACGATTAGGCCAGGAATCCTCCCTCATCATCACCGGCACAGTCCGCGCCAACCACCGCGCCCCCGGTGTCCCCAAAGGGTATGAAATCGGCGTCGAAGCAGTAGAACTGCTGCAAGACTCAGTGGATTACCCCATCACGCCCAAAGAACACGGCGTTGAATTCTTGATGGATCAGCGTCATTTGTGGCTTCGCTCCAGCCAGCAGTGGGCCATCATGCGCATACGCACTACCATCAAACGCGCCATCATAGATTTCCTGGACAACAACGGCTTTCTTAACATAGACACCCCCATCATCACCCCTTCCGCCGCCGAAGGAACCAGCACTCTTTTCGAGGTTGGCTATTTTGATGAAAATGCGTACCTGGCCCAAACCGGCCAACTTTACAACGAAGCCAACATCATGGCCTTTGGCAAGGTGTACTGCTTTGGCCCCACTTTCCGCGCCGAAAAGTCCAAAACCCGCCGCCACCTCACCGAATTTTGGATGGTCGAACCGGAAATGGCCTTTTTTGACCTGGACGATTTAATGGATTTCGAAGAGGAATTCCTCAGCTATGTCGTGCAAACGACATTGGAAAAGCGCCGCCCGGAACTGGAACTGTTGGGACGTGACCTGACCATGTTGGAAAATATCAAGCCGCCCTTCCCCCGCATTAGCTATGATGAGGCGTTAGAACGCATCATTGCCATCCGCGAAGCGACGGACGACCCGAAATTGAAGGAACTGCTGCAAATTGAGTGGGGGGACGATTTCGGCTCGCCGCACGAAACGGAACTAACCAAGCAGTTTGATAAGCCGGTATTTATTTATGGCTACCCGACGCAGGTGAAAGCGTTTTATATGGAACCCTGGCCGGGCCGCCCAGAAATATGCAAGAGTGTAGATTTGCTGGCTCCGGAAGGATACGGCGAAATCATCGGCGGCAGCGAGCGGATGAGTGATCCGGCTCTACTGGTTGAGGCAATTAACCGGCATGAATTACCGCTGGAACATTATGAATGGTACGTTGATTTGCGACGGTTTGGCAGCGTGCCGCACAGCGGCTTTGGCCTGGGTCTGGAACGGACAGTGACCTGGATTTGCGGTATTGAGCATATTCGGCAAACCAGTCCTTACCCGCGCACGCTGAATCGGATGCGGCCGTAACTGATACTGTGACGTTCGTAATTAACTTAGTTTTGATCGTCCGTTATCCGTATTCCGTAAACCGTATTCCGTTATTTGTGTCGTGACAGAATACGGTTTACGGAATACGGAATACGGTTTACGACAACCGGATAGTTACTTAGCCCGCATACCGCCAAATCCACAAGTGTCGCTTAACCGGGGCACCGTCGCCATAAGCCAGGTTATCCCGCCAAAAATCTGTGTCCGGCAGCCCTTTCACCTGCGCTTCAACAATGTGAAAGGTGTATTCCGTCGTCAGTCCGGGGTAAGATAACGAATCCGACTCGCGTTGTATTTGCGCATATGTTTCGATTAAGAAGGTTACATTTTCCGAGCGGACGCCTAGTTCTTCTTGAAAACAACGCCTGGCTGCATCTGTATAGCTTTCCCCTGGTTTGATTTTTTCTGATGGGGGTTGGTTACGAAAACGCCGCTGACCGTTGGCGAGTTCTTGTTCCGCTTCCAACAGGAGTTGTTTTCCTTTACGAACCAGAATTTGGGCAACATTGACGAGCCGGCGCGGCGGATTATCTTGAAAAGCTATTTCGCCGTTGCCTAATTCGTCCCAAAGGTTCCCGATGGTTTTGGCGTTACCTTCGCCCCACAATGATGTGTCAATGTTGTTGGTATTCAGCCAATTTTGTAATTCCTCTACATTTTCAAACTGTTTCACACAATCCTCTTTTTACTTCCGATACACGTGTGTTTGACATTGAGGGTTATTCTATAGGGCGATTTACAAAACCGCCCTACATATCAATTCATCCTTGACAGGACACTAGTTCAGGTTGTTGCTGCTAATAAATATTCCTCGAAGACGGCCAAATTGGCGGTGAAATCAGCACGGCCGTATCCCATACGTACATGTTGATCGCCATACCCCAGGTAACTGCTGGGCAGGAGCAGCACTCCGGCGCTTTCAGCTAATTTATGGCAGTAATCGGTGGCCGAGGGCAGATTTAGCCCGACCAAAGCAACTGAACCCGCCTGGGGCGGTCGCCATTCAAACAATTGTGACAAGCGCTCAAAGAAAGACGCTGCCGCTTGCAAATTTTGTTCGATGAGGCGGCGGCTACGGAGGATAAGCTGCTCTTGGGCTTTTAGGGCCGCCATAGCCAGGAATTCGCTGGGCGCAGGCGGGCAAATGCTGGTGTAATGTTTCCAGTTGATTAGTTGGGCGCGTAATTCCGGTTCTTGGATGATGAGCCAGCCGGCGCGTAAGCCGGGCAGGCCATGTACCTTGGATAACCCGGCCAGGACGATGGCTCGATGGTATAAATCGGTCGCTGAGGGCAGGGTGTCGGCGCCATACAGTTCGAGTCCCCGATACATTTCGTCGCAGAACAGCCAGATGTCGTGCCGTTGAGCAATGTCCACAACGGCTTGCAGTTGGTTGAGCGTAGGCAGGAAGCCGGTGGGGTTGTGAGGGAAGTTGACGATGATGAGTTTTGTCTCCGGCTTGACTAATCGTTCAAATGCGTTGAGGTCTATTTGCCAGCCGTTTTCGGTGGGTTGTATTTCCCATTGGCTGACATTGCCGGTGATGTGTTGGGCGATGGTGCGGAGGGAGTTGTAGGCGGGGGTGAGGACGATGACGTGGTCGTCGGGGTCGAGCAGGGCGCGCATGGTAAGGTAGATGCCTTCTTCGGGCGCAGCGAGGATGACGACCTGGTTGGGTTGGACGGATTTGTAGAGGTGGGAAACGGCCGTTCTCAATTCCGGATTTCCTTGCGCTTCTGTATAACCCAGCCGCAGCCGGCCAAAATCACTCATGGACATTCCGGCCATTTCCAGCAGTTCAGCCAGCGACACCGTCTCACAATCCGACGCGCAAAGTAGGTGCGGCGTAGTAAACTCATAGCGATCAAAATACTGCTCAATTTCAAACGGAGCTATTTGCATAATCATCTCTCCTGCCCACGATGACAAATGATCCGGCCAACCAATCATACGGCGCGCGGTGTGTTCTCGTCACAAGCAATGATACCAGATACACGCCGACAAGCGTCCAAAGTAAAACAAGGGCCAGCGTAACCCATGCGGGTGGGTTATCTACCCACAGCAAGCGATAGACCGCGACGTGCGCTATTTGCCAGGGAAGAAACTTGATTGTTGATCGTACAAGAGACCTTCCCAGGCTCAACGGCCGTCCATCGGCCATGACCACCCGCAGCCCTTTTCTGCGTTTGCCCCATGTCGCCGGTCTTGGCGAACATTCTTGCAAGACGAGATACAAAGCAACCGGCAACACCGCCGTCAAAAACGCGATCAAGTCGAGGAGCAAAGAGGGGGGCTGCGGGAACGGCCCCATCGTTATGGCTATAACAATTCCGATGACAAGCGTTACAAGAATATATCCTGCGATGATGATGAGATCAAAGGCAAATGCGACCAATCGCAAGCGTAATCCAGCATATTCAAAATATAGTTTTGCCATGCAGCTACCTATAAATCCCGGCCACTGTCCCGCGCAGATCAGCGTAAATCGGATGCAGGCAGGGGATGATTTCGGCCAGGCGACGGCCGATTCTTAACTGATAGGCGGTCGTCAATGCTTCGTCAGGGTAAACCTCATAAATTTTCGTCCAGCCGCGATCCCACATCTCGGCTTCGATGTTGTTGCCCAACGTATCCTTAATCTCAAACAGATGGCGGCGAAACCCATCCAGGAGAACACGGTTCAAATGTTTGTCCCGCGCTTCGCAGTGGAAGCCCAATTCCCAGCCATCGCGCCGGGCAGCTTTGGCGGCTTCATAATGCAGGCGGGCTTCGCCATAATGAAACTGCACCAACCAGCCCCAGGGCTGGCGGTGTTGGATACCTTGCAATGGTTCCGGTAGGAGCGGAATGACAATATCGGGCAGGGTTTGTAGGAATTTATTGCGTGATAAGGACATCATCAACTTTTTATGTGGTAAACTATTTGTGTTATTGTTCCATCCTATGATAAAGCGTAATGCGTGAAACGTAAAACGTAACGATGGATGAAAAGCAGCGAACCCTGGGCCAATTTGAAACGCCGCCGAATGTGGCGGATTTATTGCTGGGTTTTTGCCTGCGGCAGCCCTCCGACCGGCTGCTTGACCCCAGTTGTGGGGATGGCGCGTTTTTGCAGCGGGCTGAGTTGTGGCGGCGGTGGCTGGCCGATTCGCCCGAGGATTTGCCGCCGGATCGGTTGTGGGGAGTAGAGTTGGACTCGGAAACGGCCGTTTCCGCCCCCACTGCCCTCCCCCAGGCCCGTATCCTCAATCAAAACTTCTTCACCCTGGAACCCAATCCCGACCTGGCCTTTGACGCCCTCATTGGCAATCCGCCTTACACCCGCGCCGAATGGATCGGCCGTTTACACCGGGAATCGGGGGAACAGTTGGCGTTTGGATGGGATAATGAGGCAGGATTAATGATTGATGATCAAAGATTGGAGTCATCAAATCCCCGATCTTTAACCATTAATCCATCACTAAAACAGCGCCTCATCCCCCGCCACCTCTGGCAGCGGTTGAGCCGCCGTTCTGGCTTGCACGCTTACTTTTTTCTGCATGGCGTAGATTTCTTGCGTGAAGGCGGCCGATTTGGATTTGTTGTGCCCAATGGCTGGCTGGATGTGGCCTACGGCGCCGACCTCAAGCAGTTTTTACTGGATCGCTTTCGGATTATCGCCCTGATCGAATCGGGTGTGGAACGATGGTTTAGAGGGGCAAAGGTCAACACTTGCCTGGTGGTCTTGGAAAAATGCAGCGCCGCTAACCGGCGAGCGACGAACCTGATGCGATTGGCGCGGCTGAAACGGCCGTTACGCTATCTAATTGGCGCCAAACCAGACTCCCCCCAACGGATAATGGCTGTCGAACGATTAGCCCCGCGACTGCTGCCCAGTGACAACCGCCAAACCATTGATTTTGACGTGCGCGTCTTGCCGCAATGGAAATTGGAGGCCGCCGCCAAGTGGGGGCTGGCATTGCGCGCGCCGGCCGTCTACCGGCAGCGGCGCGAACGAAATGATTTGCCGCCGCTCAAAAGTTGGGCCAGCATCCAGCGCGGCTTCACCACCGGGGCCAATCAATTCTTTTACCTGGACGCGGCCACGATTGAAACGTGGGGGATTGAACCGGAATGGCGCCGGCCGTTACTCAAAACCTTGCGCGGTGTGGACTGTTTGCGATTAGGCAAGGCTGATTGCCAGACCGAACTGCTGTGGCTGCCGCCGGGAACGAATTGGAAAGGAACGGCCGTTGCCCGCTACATCGCCTGGGGAGAACGAGCGGGGTTCCACCAACGCCGTACTTGCGCCAGCCGTCAGTTCTGGGTCAGCCTGCCGGAACAGCCGCCGGCCCAGATCGTCCTGCCCAAAGGCATCTGGCGGCGGCACTTTGCCCCGCTGCTGGCCCAGGACCTGCCTGCCGACCAGCAGCTTTACCGCATCACGCTGGCTGATGACGTGCCGCGTCTGGCGGCGGCGGCTTTGCTCAACAGCGCCTGGTTTGCCCTGCAATGCGAACTGCACGGCCGTATCAACTTTGGCGAAGGCTTGCTCTGGTTGGCCGCATACGAATTGGCATCCATCCTTCTGCCCGATCCGCGCCAATTCACCCCGGCCCAGCTAACTGAATTGGAACAATGTTTCACCCAACTGGCGCAGCGGCCGATTGGCTACGTCGTAGATGAGATGTCCCAACCCGACCGGCAGGCGTTAGATACGGCCGTCTTCAACATCCTCAACTTCACAATGGCAGAGAGAACGGCCGTTATCAATGCCCTCCTCAACCACGCCGTCACCCGCCAACGCCGCGCCGGGGCAAAGGCGGAGTAGATGAGGAGTGCGCGCTGAGTGACGAGGACTGAGAAACCTCTGCCCACTCGCACGCCTGCCACTGGCCCGCTTTTTTCACGCAATTTATGCGTACCGCTTCCATAATCCCAATTAGAATAGGTAACAATCATGAAAGTAAGGTCAAACAACCAATTGGCGCAGAAATATAACGCCGTTCACCAGAAACTCATCGCTGCCTACGGCCAACCAACTTGGCGGCAGCATTTGCTGCCGGTAGATGAACTGGTCTCCACCATCCTGTCCCAATCCACCTCCGATATCAATCGGGACAAGGGCTTCTACGCACTCAAAGCCCGCTACCCCGATTGGGAAAGCGTCATGAACGCGCCCGAAGCCGACATCATTGCCACGATTCGTTCAGCAGGATTGGCGAATCAAAAAGGGCCGCGTATTCAACAGGCGCTGCGCCATTTGCTGGCTGAACGCGGCGCAATCACCCTGGATTTCCTGGCCGATTTACCATTGGCAGAGGCTAAAGTATGGCTGACGAACATCAAAGGGGTCGGCCCCAAAACGGCCGCCATCATCCTGCTCTTCGCTTTTGGCCGCCCTGCCTTTCCCGTTGACACTCATGTCCACCGCATCACCCGACGTCTAGGACTAATTGGTCCCAAAGTAGGGGCTGACAAAGCGCATCAAATCCTTGAAAATATAGGCGAGCCGGACACATTCTACTCACTGCATCTCAACCTCATCCGGCATGGGCGAGAACTTTGTATTGCCCGTAACCCCAGGTGTGAGGCCTGTTTTTTACAAATGGATTGTAACTATTATCAGGTATTGGAAACATCAACCAATGGGCGGACAAGCTGACTGGCTAACGGCCAAAAAATTATGAAAGAAAAAGTAAAAGTAAATGAACAAGCACGATTAGCAGCATTGTATGAGGTTAGCTCGCGTCTGGGCGCATCGTTGGATTTAGCTGAAGTGTTGAACCAGGTTATGGACGCTATCATCCAACTTACCGGGGCTGAACGCGGCTTTTTGATGTTGATTGAGAAAGGCAGCGGTGAATTACAAACGATGGCCGCCCGTAATATGGACCAAAAGACGATAGACGGCCGTTCCATGCAAATCAGCCGCACCGTCGTCGAACGCGCCATTGCCACCAAAGAAGGCATTCTCACCAACAACGCCCAGGAAGACGACCGGTTCGCCGGACAGCAAAGCGTCGTTGGCTACCAGTTACGCTCCATCATGTGCGCTCCCTTGCGCGCCCGCGGCGAAATGCTGGGCGCTGTGTACGTGGATAACCGCCTCTTTACCAGCGTATTCGATAATGCCGACTTGTCCTTGCTTGTCACCTTCGCCAACCAGGCCGCCGTCGCCATAGACAACGCCCGTCTATTCACCCAAACCGATCAATCCCTGTCTCGCCGCGTCGAAGAACTCTCCCTGTTCCAGCGTATTGACCAGGAATTAAATAAATCCCTCGACCTGAACCACATCTTAAACCTGGCGCTAAACTGGGCCATCTCTCACACCGATGCCGGCGGCGGCTCAATTGGCCTGATGCAAACGGATGACGAGACGGAAAAGAGATATTTGCGTTTGTTAGTTCACAGAGGGGCAGCGACAGAACAGGAAGAAAGGGATGACGAAGAAATTTTAGTCCCAATCAGCCATCCTGTTTTAGAGCAGGTCCTGGCCGGGGAACAATCTATATTTACCCGTCCGGTGGCGCCAGAGCAGGCAATTGATGGCACGCCGGCTGTTTCACAATTGGCTGTTCCCATTAAGCGCGATGGGATGACAACCGGATTGATCACCTTAGAAAGTCACCTGCCTTATGCTATTAACGATGAAGAAATAGCTTTTGTGGAACGATTGGCCGACCGGGCGGCCGTTGCTATAAAAAACGCCCGCTTGTACGAGGAAATTCAGTTTGTCAGCAAAGCTAAAAGCGAATTTATCTCTGTAGTTACTCACGAGCTGCGTCTGCCCATGACGGCCATTAAAGGGTACAACGACTTGTTACTGGGCGGCATGACCGGGCCACTGACTGACCAGCAGAAACAGTTCTTGCAGGTTATCCGGCGCAACGTTAACCGGATGCAGGATTTGGTGTCCGATCTGTCAGATATCAATCACATTGAAAGCGGCCGGATGAAGTTTGAATATGAACCGTTTGATATACGGGAAACGGTGAATGAAGTTTGTGATAATATGAAAGAGGTCATTATGAGCAAGCGGCAATCGCTGACCATAGAGGCATTGTCGGTTAGCGCTGATGTATATGCCGATCCCAAGCGAATTGGACAGGTGTTGACTAATCTGGTTAGTAATGCTTACAAGTACACGCCGGAAGGTGGCCAAATTACGGTTCGGGTTCAGGAAAGGGCCAATTTCGCTGAAATTGCGGTGATTGATGACGGCATTGGCATCTCCGAAGAAAATCAGGCCAAATTGTTCACACAGTTTTTCCGTGCCGAGGATCAGGCGGTTCGGGAACAGACTGGTTGGGGATTGGGCTTGTCTATTGTTAAGAAGATGGTGGAAGCGCAGGGCGGCGAAATTGACTTTGAAAGTGAATTAAATCATGGGAGTACGTTTATATTTACAATACCTTTGGCTAATATTAAAGAAGCAACTTCTATTCCCACATGATCGTATAATCGTGTAATAGGTTAAGGGGATAATAGACATGGATGAAAAGCATATCGGCGTAAAATTATTGCTCAGTTATGAAGTCAATTCAGAGTCTCTGCAAGACTATTATCAGTTTGTGATGGGTAGTTATATTCCCACGATGCAAACGTTGGGGTTACAGATGAGTGAAGCGTGGCATACGGCTTATGGCCAAGCGCCCAACCGGCTGATTGGCTTTGTGACGGATAATCAAGAGAATATGATGAATCTGCTTCAAAATGAAACCTGGCTCAAGTTGAATGAGCAGTTGGAACAGTATGTGTCGGAATTTAGTTATAAAGTGATCCCGTATCGGGGTGGTTTCCAAATTTAGCCGCTATTTCCTTTTAATTGTTACCAACGAGACCGCTGAACATGGTATTCGGCGGTTTTTGCTTTAAGGGTGGCTGGGATTTTTGTTGATGGGAAAATAGTATCTTCTCAAAATTTCGGGGCAAAGATTACAAAAGTTTCAAAACGGGCGCTATGCAGACAATATGTTGTTAAAACTTTTGTAATCTCCCCATTGAGAAGATACGGAAAATAGCAAGAAAACCATGGGTGGCCGGTGGAAATGAAACTGACCTTCCCCCGAAAAAGCGGACACAAAGAAAAGGCATGGTAAACTTTTTTCTGAGGAAAGAATGACAGCAAAAAACGAACCTAACTCAAAAAGCGCAATTCACCTCATTAGAACGTGAATTCGCCTCTGATGAATGGTTTTCATATTAAGGGCACGTTCGTTTATAACTTTGGCGTTTGAAAAGTTGTAACCAGGTAATTGGTAACTGGTAATTACCCAATTACTCAATTACCAATTACCAGCAAACTGCAAAGTTAATTTTGAACGAACCCTAAGAAAGACAAGAAGGTAGTCATGAACAAAATTGAAAAAGAAATCTGGGGCTTTTTACATCGGCATTTGCAAAGCATTTTTACACAAGATGCAGAAGCATACCGGGCGACAACGAGCGAGGAGTTGTCGTTGTATGAATGGTTTGTCACGCCGCACCGCCAGGATGGGCTGGATTTTCACTTTTTTATGATTGAGCATGGCTGGGCAGGGACGAGCGGTGACTTCCGTTATGATTTGCTGGAGCCGCGGCTGCAAGTTTATGGCGTGATATCTGAGTCGCCTACGGCCGTTATCTCCTACACCTTCATGCTCACCATCGCCGGGGAGGAGGGGATTCGCCACCACAGCCACAATGAAAGCCGTGTTTTGGTTAAAGGGGAGAATGGCTGGCAGGTGGTTCACGTCCATAAATCCCCGGCCTGGCAAGCGCCGCGTGATCCGGCCTGAGATAGAATTTTAGGGAATCCAATTCCCAAAACAGGTAACACGTAGTTAATCCTTAACAAGATGTTAACCCAAACGATTGTTCATACCTTCACGACTCCGGTAAAATAAAGCAGCTTTTATACATGGATGAGTTTAGGGACAACAATCTCGATGAAACCAGCGGCTAACAGGCTTCTGCCGGACGGAAGCCGATCAATTCAAGAACGGAAACAAATGAGACAGTTACCCGGCGTAGCTGTTTTTTTGTGTTTGTTGGCGTTTGTGTTTTTAGTTGGGTGCGGGAGGAAAGATGGGAGGAGCGACACGGCCGTTTCCGACACCTCTACCCAATCCAGCCGCGCCATCCAAAACAAAGGCTCCGACACCCTGGTCAACATCGCCCTGGCCTGGGCCGAAACCTACCGCGACGTTGATCCTACCGTCTCCATCGCCGTGACCGGCGGCGGCTCCGGCACCGGCATCGCCGCCCTCATCAACGGCACGGTAGACATCGCCAACGCTTCCCGCCCTATGAAAGAGAAGGAAATCGAAGCCGCGCAGGCCAACGGCATTGACCCCATTGAGCACATCGTGGCCCTTGACGCCCTGGCCGTCATCGTCCACCCCGATAACCCAGTCAGCCAATTGACCTTACCGCAGTTAGCCGACATTTACACGGGGCGCACTGCCAACTGGCAGGATGTCGGTGGCAATGATGCGCCCATTATCCTCCTTTCCCGCGAGACGAATTCCGGCACACACGTTTACTTTTTGGAAGAAGTGGTGCGGCTGGGCGAGAAGGAAAACGAAGACATTTTCGCGCCGCAAACGCTGCTCATGCCCTCATCAGTGGGCATCACCAGCGAACTGCGCCGCAACCCCAACGCCATCGGCTATGACGGCCTGGGCTATGTGGACGCGGCGCACGAAAAAGTGCTGGCCATTGCCCGCGACGATGCTTCGCCCTTTGTGCCGCCATCGCCGCAAACGGCCGCCGCCGGCGACTACCCCCTGGCCCGCAACCTGTTTATGTACACCGCCGGGGAACCATCTGGCGTTTTGGCCGAATACCTGGATTGGATTATGAGTCCGGCCGGGCAGGAGATTGTGGCCCGGCTTGGCTTTGTGCCGTTAACGGAGGAATGAGGAATGAGGAATGAGGAATTAGTCAGGCAGGGGGCCGGACGAAGCTGGCGAGAGACGCTTATTGAGAGTCTCATCCGCATTTCTGGCTTTTCAGTCATTGTCATCATCACCCTGATTTTTATTTTCCTGCTGCGGGAAGGCGTACCAGCGTTTGTCCAGGTGTCCCCGCACGATTTGTTGGGCCGCCGCTGGTATCCGATTGAGGATATGTACGGCCTGCTGCCGCTTTTGGCCGGGTCATTTTTGGTGGCGATTGGGGCGGTGGCGCTAGCGGTACCGTTGGGGCTGGCAACGGCCGTTTACCTGGGTGAAATCGCCCCGAACTGGCTGCGTGAAATTCTCAAGCCATTCATCGAAGTGCTGGCCGGAATCCCCAGCATCGTCCTCGGCTTTCTAGGCTGGGTAGCGCTGGCTCCCCTCATCCAAAACGCCGGCGCGCCCACCGGCCTGACCGCCTTCAGCGGCTCGCTCATCCTGGCTTACATGGCCCTGCCCACCATCATCAGCATCACCGAAGACGCGCTGTACGCCGTGCCCAAAGAGTACCGGGACGGGGCGCTGGCGATTGGCGCGACGCAGTGGCAGACCATCTGGCGCGTCGTTTTGCCCGCCGCCCGCTCCGGCATCGTCATCGCCGTCATGCTGGGCATTGGCCGGGCGATTGGCGAGACGATGGCGGTGATGTTAGTCACCGGTAACGCGGCCAATATTCCTGAATTTGGCCTGGGCGCATTCTTCCAGCCGGTACGGACGATGACGGCGACGATTGCCGCCGAGATGGGCGAGGTAGCCCAGGGCAGTCTCCATTACAATGTGTTGTTTGGCATCGGCATCGTGCTGTTTATCATCACGTTTGCCATCAATTCGCTGGCTACTCGCCTCATCGGGGGCAGCGGTCAGCGCCGCCGGGGAGGGCAGATATGAGCCGTCAGCAGTCACAAAAAATAGCGGTTTGGGTGATTACGGCCGTTGCC
>JAJRYT010000061.1 GCA_024275635.1 Chloroflexota bacterium
AATGCAACTTTACTCGAGTACGAATATTTGAACATCGCATAAAAAGAGTGACATGCAAATATTATTTGAATACAAACCCACGCGGTCGAGTACGGTTTGGAAGCAATCTGTTAGGAATGTACAAAGTCGAGCTAAGGGCACGTTCGTTTATAACTTTGGCGTTTGAAAAGTTGTAACTAGGTAATTGGTAACTGGTAATTACCCAATTACCCAATTACTCAATTACCAATTACCAGCAAACTGCAAAGTTAATTTTGAACGAACCCTAAGGCATCCTCCCGGAAGCTCCCCTGATTATTTTTGAAACGTTACCATGGTTACGTAAATAATTACTAAAATGAAACATGAGGTAATGTAATGACGAAATATGTTTATTTGTTTAATGAAGTTGAGCAGGCTAAAGCGTACATGAACGGCGATTGGGAGGGCGTCCGCGGATTGTTGGGCGGCAAAGGGGCCAACCTGGCTGAAATGACCCGCATTGGTGTCCCGGTTCCGCCTGGGTTTACCGTCACAACTGAAGCCTGCAACGCATACCTGGCTGCCGGAGGAACCTTCCCTGAAGGGATGTGGGAACAAGAGTTGGCGGCGATGAAGGCTGTCGAGAAGCTAACCGGAAAGAAATTTGGCGATCCCCAGAACCCGCTGTTGGCTTCCTGCCGCTCCGGGGCCAAATTCTCTATGCCCGGCATGATGGATACCGTTCTTAATATTGGGCTGAATGATGTAACGGCCGTTAGCATGACCGAATTAACCGGCGATGAACGCTTTGTCTACGACGCCTATCGCCGCCTGATACAAATGTTTGGCTGCGTCGTGTTAAACATAGCTGATGAAGCCTTCGAAGAGCCGCTGGATACGTATAAAGAAGAAAAAGGGTATAAGGGCGATACCGAACTCACTGCTAAAGATTGGAAATCCCTCACTGATACCTTCAAAGCGGTCATTAAGAAACATAAAGGCTTTGATTTCCCCCAAGACCCTTACCAACAATTAAAACTGGCCACCGAAGCCGTCTTCAAATCTTGGAACGGCAAACGCGCCATTGATTACCGCAACGCGGCTGCCATCTCCCACGATTTAGGAACCGGCGTCAGCATTGTCACCATGGTTTTTGGCAACATGGGCGACGCATCTGGCACCGGCGTCGCTTTCACCCGCAACCCGGCTACCGGCGAAAATAAACTTTATGGCGATTATCTGATTAATGCCCAGGGCGAAGATGTTGTTGCCGGCATCCGCAACACGACCAAGATTGAATTCATGGGTGAAGAACTGCCCGAAGCCTATGTTGAATTTTTGGAAGTCGAGGCCAAATTAGAACAGCATTACCGCGAAATGCAGGACGTAGAATTTACCATCGAGCGCGGTAAATTGTGGATGCTGCAAACCCGTAACGGCAAGCGTACCGCTAAAGCAGCCGTAAAAATCGCCGTAGACATGGTTGAAGAAGGACTTATTACCAAAGAAGAAGCCGTCAAACGGGTGAAGCCAGCGCAGGTTGATACCCTCCTCCACCCCCAATTTGTGCTGGAAGCGAAACAAAAAGCGATCGCCGAGGGCGCCCGTTTTGCTACCGGTGTGAACGCCTCTCCAGGCGCTGCTGTCGGTCGTATTTACCTGGATGCCGACACGGCCGAACAAAAAGCGAAAGAAGAAGGGCAGGCTGTCATCATGGTACGGCCGTTTACCAAGCCCGATGATGTACACGGCATGTTGGCTGCCAAAGGCATCCTCACCAGCGAAGGCGGCGCGACCTCCCATGCGGCCGTTGTCGCCCGCCAATTCGGCATCCCCTGCGTTGTCGGCGCTTCCGATGTCCATATTAATATCGAAAAGCGTCAGGTAACCGCCAACGGCATCACTCTCAACGAAGGTGACTACCTTTCCGTAGACGGCACCACTGGCGAAGCTTTCCTGGGCCAGATTCCTGCTGTCGCCCCCTCTCTGGAGGAACAAACCGAACTGATGACTCTCCTCACTTGGGCTGATGAACTCTCCGCCGCCGAAGGTATTCGTGACGTACCCGAAGGTTGGCCTTCACGCGGCTTGCAAGTCTGGGCTAACGCCGATTACCCGGCCGACGCCAGACGCGCCCGCGCTTACGGCGCCAGGGGCATCGGCCTTTGCCGCACCGAGCACATGTTCTTTGAAACAGAGCGTCTGCCCATCGTACAGCGCATGATCCTGGCCGACACTGTCGCCAAACGACAGGCCGCCCTGGATGAACTCCTGCCCTTCCAACGCAGCGATTTCGACGGCCTATTTGAAGCAATGACCGGACTTCCCGTCATCATCCGCCTTATTGATCCCCCCTTACACGAATTCATGCCTGATGAGCGTCAACTGTTGGAATCGGTCATTGAGAACCGGGTAAAAGGCGTCGTAGACGAAGAAAAAGAGCGCTTATTGTCTGATATAGAATCAATGCACGAAAGCAACCCTATGATGGGGTTGCGTGGTGTGCGCCTCAGTGTCATGATGCCGGAAATCGTCGGGATGCAGGTTCGCGCTATTTTTGAAGCGGCCGCTGATGTGAAACTGCGCGGTTTTGATCCCAAACCAGAAGTCATGATTCCGCTCACCGGCCACATTAACGAACTTCACTTCATCCAGCCGAAACTGGAAGCAATTGCCACGGCCGTGATGAAAGATAAAGGCGTTGAATTTGAGTATAAATTTGGCACCATGATCGAGATTCCCCGCGCCGGTTTAACGGCCGATCAAATTGCTGGCACGGCCGAATTTTTTTCCTTTGGCACTAACGACCTGACCCAATTCACTTTTGGCTACAGTCGTGATGACGCCGAACGCAACTTCCTGGTCAAATACGTCGAAGACGGCATTTTGCCTAAAAATCCATTCCAGACAATTGACCCGGATGGCGTCGGCCAGCTAATGGATATTTCCGTAAAGAAAGGCCGCGCCACACGAGTTGATCTGGAAGTCGGTATCTGCGGCGAGCATGGCGGCGATCCCGAATCCATTGCCCTTTGCCACAAGTTGGGTCTTAACTACGTTAGCTGCTCCCCATTTCGCGTGCCCATTGCCCGGCTGGCCGCAGCCCACGCTGCCCTGGCTAACAAATAACTGACTTGAACCTATGACTTGACTGGCAGATCCGCCGCTCAGGATCGAGAATTGTTGATTGGTTTTGGAACCAGTCCTGGTGAGTCAACCAGGGCTGGTTTTTGTTTTGGCAACTTGTTAGAGAGGATAGTGACAGTTATCATGTTCGTTTGTGAAATTTGTCACTATCTATCCGGTCACATCTTCGATACAATCTCCACATTGATGAAACGGCCGTTTTCCCTCAAGAAACATGAATGATGGGGAAACGTTGACTGACCAAATATTAAATTGGAGATTGTGATTGGCTATGGATCAAGAACGTAAATCATTTGATGCCCTGGTGCCCAGGGAAATGGCCTTAAAAGCCGAGAGCGCTGGGGTTGCTAAAGTAAATTTAGGCCCTTTTCGCATGTTTGCCCTGGCCGTATTGGCCGGCGCGTTTATCGCTATGGGAGCGATTTTTGCTACAACCGCCACAACTGGCGCCAGCGCCAGTTTGCCATTTGGCGTGATCAAAACACTGGGCGGCCTGGTCTTCAGCCTGGGCCTGATTCTAGTTGTTGGCGCCGGCGCCGAACTGTTTACCGGCAACAATTTAATTGTCATGGCCTGGGCCGGACACAAGGTTTCTACCAGGCAGATCCTTTATAACTGGGTGATCGTGTATTTGGGCAATTTTGTTGGTTCAACCCTGACCGCTTTTATGATGTTTTTAAGTCGGCAATACACATCTGGCAATGGCGCTGTGGGCTTGAATGCACTCAACATCGCTAATGGCAAGGTTCACCTGGATTTTTTCCAAGCCGTTGTGCTGGGCGTGTTTTGTAATGCGCTGGTGGTTTTGGCGGTCTGGTTGTGTATGGGCGCACGCAGCGCTACCGATAAGATTTTGGCGATTATTTTTCCCATCACAGCCTTTGTGTCTGCCGGGTTTGAGCATAGTGTGGCCAATATGTACTTTATCCCGATTGGTTTGTTTATCAAATCAAGCGCCGATGCTTCTTTCTGGGGCAATGTTGGTAAAACGGCCGTTGATTACAACGATTTGACCTGGGGCAATTGCTTTGTGTCTAATCTCCTCCCGGTAACGATCGGGAACATCGTGGGCGGCGCGTTTATGGTTGGGTTGGTTTATTGGTTCATTTACCTGCGGCCGAGTTGGACAGGTCGGGGTGAATAATGAAATTGGGTTCTTTAGGATTTCGCGGGGTCGAGGAAAAAACCTGACACGAATAACACGAATGACACGAATAATAAGAAAATTCGTGAAAATTCGTGCCATTCGTGTCAAAAAATTAACCATCCGGTGAACTAACCACGCGAAATCC
>JAJRYT010000062.1 GCA_024275635.1 Chloroflexota bacterium
AGTCAATGCAACTTTACTCGAGTACGAATATTTGAACATCGCATAAAAAGAGTGACATGCAAATATTATTTGAATACAAACCCACGCGGTCGAGTACGGTTTGGAAGCAATCTGTTAGGAATGTACAAAGTCGAGCTTAGGCTCCCAGATTACGATTCGATAATTGCCTGCAATTCTGCCAGCAAGTATCCTACTTCAATCTTATATTCTTGAGCTACTTCCGTAATTGTGCAGAAGGCAGCCAGATCGCAACCTACGCAGGCAGCGGCATAGTCACGAAATACGGCGACTGTTTGCGGCCATAATGCCTGCACTTCATTAACGGTTAAATCAGCTGTGAGCTTGTTGCTTTCCATAGGTTAGGTAGCTGGTGTCGTTTCCTCATGAGACCGTAGGATGAAAACGGCCGTTTTTGGAGATGGTTATTATTGGTTAGTAGGATAACTAAGGATTGATAAGCCGTCTTTGCGCTGGCACAAAGACAGATGAAAACAGAGAAGGCGGAGGAAGGGGGAGGCCCTATTATTTTATTTAGAGGGCGGTAAATCTTCGGCGACAGTGACTAAATCATGAGGAGAGCAAATGATGACTTGCTCCCGTCCAGTTTTTACCAGACCTTTTTTCTCCCATTGACTGAGGGTGCGGCTGACGGTGTACAGGGTGGTGCCGGCCATTTCAGCCAAATCGCGTCGGGAGAGGGGCATGTTGATCAGGATGCCTTCTTTATTTTTTTCCCCTACTTGCTTAGCCAGGCGCAAGAGGGTGCGGGCGATGCGCCGTTCCACCCGTTCCGTCGCCAGTTCACGAAAACGATCTTGCATGTCCTTGAATCGTATTGCTAACATGGTTGCCGCGTTAATGGCCAGACGGGGGTATTTTTCCATAAGCTGCATCATTAACGCGCGGTTCCAGACCATGACCAAGCAATCATCAATGGCTTCGGCCGATAGGGGGTAATTGAACGAGCCTAAGGCAGCGATGATGCCGACGCCCTGTCCTGGGGTGAAGAAGTGAACGATGACCTGATCACCCTCCGGCGTGAGTTGGGTCATGCGTACATTACCCTCCAGAAGGACATAGTAGGCATTGGCACGGTCACTTTGATGAAAGATATAATTACCTCTGGCATAACGGCGTTGGATTGAAGTTTGGGCAACGGCCGTTAAGATGGTTGGCGCGATGTTATGGAACAAACTACATTGCGCCAATAAGTCCAAACGTGAGGGGACGATTATTGTGGCCGTATTCATAACTGCCCTATCTTAACACGAGATTGGTTCAAGCTCCAAGCTTGAACCAATCTCCAAGAACACAGAGCGGCGCAGAGAACACGGTAAATTTTCCCAAAAGAAAATCGTTGCGTTCTCTGCGCCTTTGCGATGAAGAGTGAAATCTTAATCAACCAGGACGCTTACTCAATCCGCCCTGATTCCATCCGATTATTATAAATCTCTTCCAACTTATACAAATCCTGCTGCAGCTCAAAGAAGCCGTGCCAATGTGCCCAATCCGGCGCACCCATCATAGAACCCTGGCGGGCGCGTCTGCCTTCGTGATGCCACAAGTAGTAGTAGATGATTTGGAACTCATCTGTCCATGGATTTTCCTTGAGCAAACCTTGTTCGGCCAATTCGGCGCGCCAGGCTTCGGCTACATCATAATACGCCTCATTATAAAGCCGTACCGCCTTATCGCCTTGTTCGAAGAAGTTGTCTGTATGCAGCGAGCTGTGGCAGGAATTACAGACCAGCTTCATCTTCTCGCGCCCTTCTTGGCCATTGCCTAACAACGGACTCAGCACGTCTGTGGAGTTTCGGACTTCAGACCGCTTGGCCCACAAGTTCCAGTACAACCGCTCGGTAACATTATGCGTTGTATTTAATTCGCCAATACCGCTCATGTGACAGGTAGCGCAGGTTGGCGCGCGATAATCACCCGGTTCCCATGTATCTGGGGCAGAATCCCAAATCCAATCATCACTGTCGGTCATGAAAATGTGCCCATGCTTACTGTTCTCGTAAATCTCAATATCGGGATGATCCGGGCCTAGATGGCAAGAAGCGCAAGCATACGGTTTCCGTGCTTCAACAATAGTGAACTTATGGCGCGTATGGCAGACTGAACAGTTGCCTGTGCTGCCATCGGGATAGATATTACCTATGCCCATGTTCGGCCAGGTGTTTGACGTGGGGCGGTTATTTTCGTCCAGCATAATTTCGGCGCCATGACATTGCATACAGCCGGTTTCGTTGGGCGCATTGCTGAGTTCGGGATGGTCGCGCCCTTCGTGCCGGTTTACCAGGGCGTGCAGGCTGTCTTTGGGGATGATTTGCCGGTAAGCGCGGAAGTGACCGCTCTTATTGAACTGTGCAGATTCTGTGGCATGGCAGCGAGCACATGTGCTGGGCGGTACCAATACGGAAATGTAGGTATCCGTGCCCACTAATGTTTCGTGTTGTGTCGCCATCGGCGAATCGGCTTCAACCTGATGACAATCAATGCAAGTCACACTGGCATGAGCGTGACGGCTGTCTTTCCAGTCATTGATAATGCCCGGGTTTTCTGTTTTGTGACAGTCTACACATTCCCGGCCTATTTCCGTCATCCCGCGATTAACGGCTAAATTACCGATTGTGCTCAAGTCGCCAACTGTTCGCTCTACCTGGATGATGGCTGGTGTGGGCGCAATGGCGTTGACTGTGGCCGGTGGGTTGGCCTGGGGTTGGCTGGGCGCTGCTGGTTCTTTGTTGGCGCAGGCGGCTAACACGGCCGTTACCAGCAATAAAGCAACAAGTTTGGCTCGGTGTATCTTTTTCATGGAATCCTCCCTAATTAGATTTAAGTTGTGGGGTTAAGGTTGGCAAAAGTATTACCGTATCAGTCTTGTGACAGGTAAGTTGATAAATCTGCGTGCCCGACATGTTCATGACAGGTGACACATTGATCCTCAATTGTGCCGAGGAAATAAGGCTTATGGGCAATGAGGGCTTTGTTGCTGGCCATCGTGGCCTTCTCCAGATTGGTATGGCAGGTCATACAGCCGGAATCGTAAACAAATTCTTCCCGGTGGCTCCTTTTGGCTTGCCAATCAATATTTTCCGGATCGCCAAAACGCTCTACCCAGATGTCATGTATTCCTGTTTGCGCTTTGGTGATTATGTAGTTATAGGAACTGTCATGAGGCAGATGGCATTGAGCGCAAGTAGCCCGGACGCCATGGGCATTGTTGCCGCCATGTACATCAGCATTATGGGCTTTTTCAAATGGTTCCATGCTGTGACAGTTGACGCAAAATTGGGCGTCAGAGGTGGCGGTAATGCCTTCGTCGGTTACAAGCCATGAGATAAAGGGCAGGGCCACGAAGGCGATGAAGCCGCCCAGAATGATTAGGGGAATAAATTGTCTTTTTTTAAGCTTTGTACTGCCAATAGTCATTGTTTCGTCTTGGAATTCAGCAGAATTCTCTGCAATGATATTTTCTTTTATGAGAGGAATATTAACGTGGATCATGCTGTTTGTCGTTGCGCTGGCGCAATCACAGATGGGAGAAGGTGAAATTAATGATGTGTACAAAACGGCCGTTTCCAATCACCTTGTTGTTTTAATCGCCATCATCGAGCAACTTTATACCTTTCAGAATTGGTTCAAACAACCAGAAAAAGCTATACTTACCCCATGGCATTACGTATTCTTTTAGTAGACGATCATGAAGTCGTTCGTTTGGGGTTGAAGAGTTTATTAGAACACCACCCCGATTTCGATGTTGTTGCCGAAGCGGCCGCCGAAGCCGAGGCTGTGCAAAAAGCCGTCGAACATGAACCCGATATCGTTTTGATGGATATCCGTCTCTCTGGCGGCAGCGGTATAGAAGCGTGTCAGCAAATCGTTGCCCGATTACCAGAGACGAAGGTTATCATGCTCACATCCTATGCCGAGGATGAAATGTTATTTGCCGCCATCCGCGCCGGCGCGACCGGTTACGTACTCAAACAGGTAGGGGGTAATGACTTGATTCGCGCTATCGAAGCGACCGCGCGGGGAGAGGCAATGCTTGATCCTTCCCTCACACAGCGCGTTTTTTCCGAAATACGATCCTCTATTCAAAAAGAAGAGGCAGCCGCGTTTACCGACTTGACCGCCCAGGAAATGCAAGTGCTGGCGCTAATTGCTGAAGGCCGCACCAATCGGGAGATCGCCACCGCTTTGTTCCTTAGCGAGGGCACAGTTCGCAATTACGTCAGCAGCATTTTATCCAAGCTGAGTGTCTCCAACCGAGCAGAAGCAGCTGCTTACGCAATTCAGCATCATTTAAAAGATTATCTATAACCTCTCAATTTTGTTCCAGTGTCCGGACTTAAAAGTGTTAAGCGATGCCTGACGAGAATAAAGACGCGCAAGATCAAATCAACTTAGAAGAAAAAAACCGGCGGTTGAAAGCGTTAAATCAAGCCGCAATGGCTATTGTCGGCGAATTGGCGCTGGATAAAGTATTAAAGCAAATTGTAGAGTCAGCCAGGGAATTGGTAGGGGCGCAATATGCTGCTCTTGGCGTGTCCGGCGCTAACGGCACAATGGAAACATTTATCCACAGCGGCATGTCGTCGGATGAGGTCACGCGTTTGCCACACTTGCCCCAAGGATTAGGGTTGTTAGGCGCCATTATCCGTGAGAAACGGCCGATTCGTATCCCCCACATTGCTGAAGACCCACGCTCTGTAGGATTTCCGCCTGACCATCCCCACATGGATAATTTTCTTGGTATGCCCATCATTGCCGGAAATCAAGTGCTGGGCAATCTATATCTTGCCGATAAGCGCAGCGCTCCTGAATTTACTGCCGATGACCAGGAAACCATTGAAATGTTAGCGGTTCATGCGGCCATTGCTATCCAGAACGCTCGCTTATATGAACAAGTTGGTCGTCTGGCCATTGTTGAAGAGCGGTCCCGTATTGGCATGGATTTGCACGACGGCATTATTCAATCCATTTATGCCGTTGGATTGACCTTGGAATCAGCCAAACTCATTCTTCTCGGCCAACCGCAAAAAGCTGATGGTTTACTAGATAGAGCAATTGCCGGATTGAACGATACGATTCGTGACATCCGCAATTTTATTTTAGACTTGCGACCGCAGCGTTTTCGTGGCAATGTAGACCTGGGTATAGCCCGGTTGGTGCGTGAGTTCCAGGCCAATGCCATGGTGCCAGTTCAGCTTGATGTGCAGTCCGAAGTTGTGGACACGCTGCCGACTTCTGTGGCCCGCGCCGTTTTCCTGACAACCCAGGAAGCATTAGCTAATATCGCCCGCCATGCCCGGGCAACTCAGGTGACGGTTGTCACCAGGCGGGTGAATAAAACGATTAAGTTACGTGTTGAGGATGATGGTCGCGGTTTTGATTGGGTGATGCAAGATCAGACAATCGGTCATGGTCTGTCCAATATGCGTATGCGTGCTGAGGAGTTGAATGGTGTTTGTTCTATTGAATCGTCTCCTGGCAAAGGTACGAAAATAGAATTGATTTTGCCTTGTTCCCAATAACTGTTCAAAGGCAATGAGTAATTAACTGGACACTGGCATTTTTTAAATTTCTCTCTGGTAGGGGCGGTTCGAGAACCGCCCCTACACCTCCAAATTTTCACAAATCAAGCGCCTTTTTCGCGTAAATTCGCGCTAATTCGTTGCCGATTTGGAAAACTGAAAAGATAGTAACACACTACCCACCCACGATCATACCTGTGTGGCTTTTTCCTGCTCTGGTAATCGCATTGAAAACGGCCGTTTCCCCTCCCCCCATTTCCGCTATAATAGAATCCGCCAGGCCAATACCAGAGACATCTAGTCTGGCCCACTGACTGCTGAAACATACACCATACATCATTCAGCATTCGCCATTCAACATTATTTGAGGTGACCCATGAATAAACTATTTGACCATTTTGACGCCCGCGTCCAACTGCCCGGAACCAATTTCTATTACTATCGTCTGGACACATTAGCCCAGTTTGGCAATATTGACCGCCTGCCCTTCTCTATCAAGGTTTTGCTTGAAGCCCTGCTGCGTACCTGCGACGGCTATGAAGTCATGCCGGAAGACGTAGAAAAACTGGCCGCCTGGGACGCTAAAAATCCCGTCAAAAACGAACTCCCCTTCAAACCGGGGCGCGTTATTTTGCAAGACTTCACCGGCGTTCCGGCCGTTGTAGATTTGGCCGCGCTGCGTTCGGCCATGGCCCGGTTGGGCGGCGATCCCAAGAAAATAAATCCCCAGGTTCCCGTTGATTTGGTCATTGACCATTCCGTTCAGGTTGACCAATTCGGTTCCAAATTCGCTCTGATGTTCAATGCCGAACGCGAATTTGTCCGCAACCGGGAGCGGTACGAGTTTCTCAAATGGGGCCAGGAAGCATTCGAGAATTTCCAGGTTATCCCCCCGGCCACTGGCATCGTCCACCAGGTCAATTTGGAATACCTGGGCAAAGTGGTCATGACCAAAGCCGAAGGCGCTGACACGGTTGTTTATCCCGACAGCCTGGTGGGAACCGATTCACACACAACAATGATCAATGGCCTGGGCGTCCTGGGCTGGGGCGTGGGCGGCATCGAGGCCGAAGCGGTCATGCTGGGTCAGCCGATTTATATGTTGACGCCCGAAGTTGTGGGCGTCAAATTGACCGGCCGCCTGCCGGAAGGGGCAACAGCCACCGATTTGGTCTTGCGTGTTACCGAGCTTCTGCGCGAACAGGGCGTCGTGGGCAAATTCATCGAATATTACGGCCCCGGCCTGAGCGGCATGGGGCTGGCTGATCGGGCCACCATCGCCAACATGTGTCCCGAATACGGGGCGACGGTGGGCTTCTTCCCGGTGGATGCGGAAACGTTGCACTACATGCGGCAGACCGGCCGTTCCGAGGAACAAATCGCGCTGGTGGCGCAGTACACGAAGGCGCAGGGCTTGTTCCGTGAAGAGGATACGCCTGATCCCGAATTTACGGTGACAGTGGCGCTGGATTTAGGTACGATTGAACCCAGTCTGGCCGGGCCGAAACGGCCGCAAGACCGTATCCGTGTGGCCGACATGAAGGAACAGTACACGAAAACGCTGCTGGCGCCGGTTGGCCCGCAGGGGATTGGGTTAAAGGAAGAGGATTTGGGAAAAACGGCCGTTGTCGCCAATGGTCACGATGTCAAAATCAGCCACGGCTCTGTTGTCATTGCCGCCATCACCTCCTGCACCAACACGTCCAACCCCAGCGTCATGCTCGGCGCGGCGCTGGTCGCCAAAAAAGCGGTGGAGAAGGGACTGAAAGTGCCCTCTTACGTCAAGACCAGCCTGGCTCCCGGCTCCCGCGTCGTCGAAGATTATCTGAACAAGGCCGGCTTGATCCCCTACCTGGAAGAATTGGGTTTTCACATCGTCGGCTTTGGCTGCACCACCTGCATCGGTAACTCTGGCCCGCTGCCGGAACCGGTGGCAGCGGCAATTGAAGAAGGGGATTTGGCGGTATCGGCCGTTCTCAGCGGCAATCGCAACTTTGAAGGGCGCGTCAGCCCCCTGACCAAGACCAACTACCTGGCTTCTCCGCCGCTCGTTGTCGCTTATGCTTTGGCGGGAACGACAGATATTGATTTGACCAACGACCCTATTGGCACAGGAAAGGATGGTGAACCGGTCTACATGCGTGATATCTGGCCGACCAATGAGGAAATCAAAGAAGCCGTCGCCGCCTCGCTGACGCCGGAAATGTTCCGCGAGCAGTATGGCAACGTCTTCTCGGCCAACGAAACCTGGAACCAGATTCCCACCAGCGGCGGCGAGATTTACGACTGGAACCCGGAGTCAACCTATATCCAGGAACCGCCCTTCTTCACCACGCTGACGCCGGCCGTAGACCCGATTCAAAACATCGTCGGCGCGCGCGTCTTGGTGAAGGTGGGCGATTCGGTCACAACCGACCACATCTCCCCGGCGGGCGTGATTGCCAAGAGCAGTCCGGCGGGGCAATATCTGCTGGAACGGGACATCGAGCCGCTGTATTTCAACTCCTACGGCTCGCGGCGGGGCAATGACCGGGTGATGACGCGCGGCACGTTTGCCAATGTTCGCCTGCGTAACCAGATGGCTCCGGGCACGGAAGGGGGCTGGTCAACCTACCTGCCCACCAATGAAGTGATGACGATGTACGATGCCGCGCTTAAGTACAAGGATGACGGCGCTGCGCTGGTGGTGTTGGCGGGTAAGGATTATGGCATGGGCAGTTCCCGCGACTGGGCGGCAAAAGGGACGCTGCTCCTGGGCGTCAAGATGGTCATCGCTGAGAGTTACGAGCGCATCCACCGCAGCAATTTGGTAGGGATGGGCGTTTTGCCATTGCAGTATAAGGAGGGGGAAACGGCCGTATCCCTCGGCTTAGATGGTTCGGAAACGTTTGAAACGGTGCATTTGACGGATGATCTAAAGCCTCTGCAAGACGTAACCGTCAAAGCAGTGAAGGCCGACGGCGTCGAAATCACCTTCCAGACGACCTGCCGCATTGATACGCCGGTGGAGGTGGATTATTATCGCAACGGCGGTATTTTACACACGGTTTTGCGGAATTTTTTGAAGGCGTAGTTGTTTGGTAAACGGCCGTTTCTTTTCACAAAAATGCGGGGAGGAACGGCCGTTAGATTACCATTCTATATCGAAACGATATAATGGAGGTCAAGCATTATCAAACCTGCATCATTTTCCTCCTGTTTGCTGTCGGTTGCGGCGGGGAGAAGTGAACTAACTGAATGAGAGATAGAATTTACCAAGATAGTACAGGAAAATATGTAACAGTTGAAGAATTTGAGTTGCATTTGAACAGTTTGCTAAATTCAGGTTGCTATATTTGGCCTGGAACTGATGATCGTTTGATTGAAACCAAAGAGCGTGTTGATAGGATTAATAACGGCCTAAAAATATACATATATGCAAAGGAACATGCCCCACCACATTTTCATATTTTAAGACGACCAGGTATTGACGCATCATTTACCATTGATAATTGCACTTTATTGGATGGTTGTATTAGCCCAAAAAACTTAAAGTTGATTCAATATTGGTACAAGAAAAATAAACAAAAATTGATAGAGACTTGGAACAAAACTCGACCTGATAAATGCCCTGTTGGAAAATATAAAGGGACGATAGCATAATAGCATAATCAAGCCTTCATCACTGTGTTTTTGTAATCGTCTGGATCAGAAAAACCAAGTATCCTTCTCATACTCTCCACTGTGTCTAATGCTGTTTCTTCGTCAGGGAGTTCGAATTGTTTGCCTCCATCTTGTTTGTTTTGTTCAACAATCACGATATTTCCTTCATTAAATGCCCGATACACTTCACCCGCTTTATATTCAGTACCGACTGTGTGTGCCTGGCGAAAACAGAATCTGCCAGGATTGATGGAATATTCAATTATTAGGCCATTTTGGAATGATATTTTTTCAAACATAAATTCTCCTTCATGTATTAATGAACATCTTCATCAAACTCAGGTCGTGTAAGTAACGGCCGTTCCCCATTGTGCAACTTACGCAGTGACCATCTCTTCAAGCGAAATAACAACGCCGCTTTCCCTGGCAATCGAAAGAATGGGACTGGCATCATCTTCAAGCCATTGGCGGCTGCCGCAGGCAATCGGCTCAATGCGCGGGTCGGCAAAGGCGCGTAACTCCCAGAGCAAATTCACCTGCGACTCGTCGCGCTGGTCGAATTCCGGGGCAATAACAATTAAATCAATGTCGCTGTTCTCCGTTGCTGTTCCTTGAGCGAAGGAGCCAAACAAGACGGTCTTTACGACTCCAATACCAGCCTGGCGCACTTTTTGAATATAATGGGTGATCGAATCTAAAATTTCTTGGCTAACCATTTGAGAAAATCCTTCGCGGCGTCTAATTCTTGAACGGCCGTTTCTATATCAGGAACAGGGGCCAACATATCAGGATACCGACCTTCCAACTGGTATCGGTCAAAGCGGGCAATAAACTGCTTTTGTTCATCTGAAAGCGCCAAATTTGTCTTGTCAGCAAGTACAAGTAAATTATGAGTTTTAGGCGGGAAGGTTTTGGTTTCCCAACAAACCAATGCTTTGAATGTTTTTTCGATCGCCAGATGAGCGAAAAACAAACCGTGCCGTGTGCGTTTTGAAGCGACAAGTTCCAACGCTACGTCCCAATCTTCCCTGCCGCTATTCTGCCAATAGGCAATTTGCTTATCTACATTCATGCGGACAGTGTAGCAACAGGTTTTGCTTACTGTCAAATTTTTGGTGCGATGATGGTTTACGAAAATGTGAGGGGAACGGCCGTTTCCCTCTCCCATCATCCACATTCAACAAACAGGTTCAACTGGGCAATTAACAGGTATAATTCGGCCTTTCTCTGCAAATGAAAAGGAGGCAGAATGTCTATTCAGCAAAAGATTGAAGCAATAGCAGGGGGATTTAACGGCCGTATCGGCTTCTCCATCCTCAACTTACAAACCAACGAAACCATCAACCGCCATGCCGACGCGGTTTTCCCTACCGCCAGCGTCATCAAATTAGGCGTTTTGGTCACGCTCATGAGCCAGGTTGAAGCGGGCGCAGCTTCCCTTGACGACCCCATCATGCTGCGCCGCGCCGATAAAACCGACGGCAGCGGCGTCTTGCAATATCTGTCGCCCGGCTTGACCATGCCGGTACGCGATTACGCCTTCCTGATGATGAACATCAGCGACAATCAGGCGACGAATGTTTTGATTGATTACGTGGGCCTGAAGAAAATCCAGACCTTTTTGGCCTATTCTGGCTACCCGGAGGTGCAGTTACATCGCAAGTTGGTTTCGGGCACGCTGCCGGCGGGGACGCCCCAGTTGGGGACGGCGACGCCGGCCAGTCTCACGCGCTTGATGACGGCCGTTTTCCGCCGCGAAATCGTCTCCCCTGCCGCTTGTGATGAGATGATGCGTATGATGAATGGGGTCGGATCAGACCGGGTTGGCCGTTATTTGCCTTTTGCGCTGTACGGTAATGATGACTCGGATGAGCCGGAGAAGCCTAAATTACATCTAGCCGGGAAAACGGGGTCTATTTCTGGCGTGCGGGTGCAAACGGCCGTTGTCTGGCACGGCGATTGGCAGGAGGCCGCGGGCTTCGTCATCACGGTGATGAACGCTGATAATCCAGCCCCGGAGATGTGGAACGCCGACGCAGAAGGGGCGCTGGTAATCGGCCGTATCGCCCGCGCCGTGTATGACGCGGTTTTGGGGTAGGGGACTGGACGGAAACGGCCGTTTTCATCGCCACCCATTGCTGCCAAAACGGCCGTCACGATTTACAGCTGCTGCCGAATAATACCCGATGCCAATTCACAGCGGCCAGTCAGGGATAGCATTAAAAAGGTCACGCGGCCCGTTGGGGACGTAAACGCCAAAGTAAAAAATGAGATCTGTGGCCATGATAGCGATGAGGAGGAACAGACCGAGCCGCCTTTGCCCGTTTTGCCAGAGCCAGTTGAGGGGAACGGCCGTTAACCAACAAATCGCCGGGATCACCACCACATAGTGGGAGCTGGACGGCGCCCCGCCCAGCAAAATGCCGCCAAAGAAAACCGTCAGCAGCACCCATAAAACCGGCACATACTGCCGTTTCCACAGCGACCATAAGACACCGATGATAAACAAAGGCGCCGCCAACCCAATTAAAAAAGGCACGCCCGGCCCATAAAAGCCGGTCACCTCCGGCACCGTCGTAAACGCGCCAAAGTTCCGCCAGATCTGGCGCCAAAAATAGCGCCTGAGATTGTACTCGCCCAGGGCATCAATTATGTACCCTTCCTGCCAGCCCATCACCAGCCGGGTTCGGATGAAGTACACATCCGGTTTCAGTAGGGCGAACAGGGTGATGGGAGCGGCGACGGTAACGGCCGTCATCAACAACTTGCCCCCGTGAATGAGCAGTTTCTGCCGGTCTGGCTGCTGCCGGTATAACATAACCATCACATACGCCAGCAAAAAAATCCCAATCTTATTCCCCGCATAAAAATATTGCGCCAGCCCCAAAGAAAGACCGGCAAACACCGCGCCGCCGCTCCAATCTTGGCGCCAGCCCCAGACAAACGCAGCCAGCATCAGTGGAACCCACAGCGTATCCCAAACATTATTGAGTCCCAGACGCGACCAGTGAATATGGTAATGATACGTCGCCATGAGAGCCGCACTCAACA
Source organism: Chloroflexota bacterium (assembly GCA_024275635.1). GTDB lineage: Bacteria > Chloroflexota > Anaerolineae > Promineifilales > Promineifilaceae > JACKCC01. Next base: position 12,234 of record JAJRYT010000062.1, read on the forward strand.
ACCCAGTTCGCCGACCGGCAAACTGCGTGACCATAGCATAAGTAGCCAGCACACCCAGGCTGCCGGCCAACGCATTACTCAAACGAAGCCCGGTGATAGAATAACCAAATAGGCGAAACGCCAGCCGCGTTAAGTAAAAATACAATACCGGCTGCGAAGAAGTCCCGGTCACAAATGGATTCAACGTTTGGCCGGTGCCAGGGAAAACATGCCGCACCGCAAAATCGGCCACCCCCATCTCATCAACATGCAAACCACCCGGCACCGTCTCCAGAAAAAGGGCGCGCAGTAAAATAACAGCAACAAAGCCAACTATCATCAATCCCAGCGCCCGCCTGGACGGCCGTCGTATAGAGGGAACATGGGCCAAAGGCGTCAATGCGGCGACGACAATCCCTATAGACGCGGCCCACATCCACAACTGCCAGCCGGTCACCCAAAGGATGTCTGCGTACCCATAACCTAACGCCAGACTAACAGCCATACAGGCCAACCCGACGATCAACTGCATCATATGTTGATCGTTGGGTCGAGTCTCTTCCCGCCACAGATGTACGGCCGTTTGCCACCAGCGCTCTCCGAATGTCGGTAGAGGAGTCACGTTGGGAGCCAGTCGCCGCCGTACTCGCTGCCGAAAAAAAACGATTACCCCCGCCAAAAAAATGGCTGTCAAGAACATGGCGACGTTAAGCTGCTGTGTCATTTAATTGTATCCTATCCGGTAAATACCAATAACCAATCATTACCCGGCAAGTTCTACAGGTAATTTTCTCCTTGTTGCCGAGTCATCACCCATACCCAAAACGCCAGAGTTCGTTATCCATCGGCAAATCTTCCAGGCGGGTGCGGCGCAGCGAGTCAAACCGGGGCTGCATTTCGGCCAGACTGTCGCCGCCCAGCTTCTCCAACAAGCTGTTCGCCAGCGTGAAAGCAACCATCGCCTCCCCCACCACGACCGCTCGCGGCACAGCGCAGAAATCAGAGCGCTCGTAAACCGTTTCGGCCGGTTCACCCGTGGCCAGGTTGACGGAACGACGCGGATTAAGCACTGTGGCAATCGGTTTCATCGCCGCCCGCACAATGATCGGTTCCCCGGTGGTGATGCCGCCCTCAAAGCCGCCGCTGTTGTTGGTGTGACGGCATAAAGTCTGCCCGTCATCGGCCAAAAAGATTTCATCATGAACCGCGGAGCCGGGTCGTTGGGTGTTGGCAAAGGCGGGACCAATTTCTACCCCTTTGATCGCTTGAATGGAACCGACGGACGCCATGAGTTGGGCGTCGAGGCGGCGATCCCAGTGAACATGACTGCCCAAACCGGGCGGCGCGCCCAACGCGACGATTTCAAAGACACCGCCAACAGTGTCTTTGGCCTGCATAACCGCCCGAATATGGGCGCGCATAGCTTGCTCGGCTTCCGCCAGCGGGCAGCGGATGTCGTTGCTCTCAGCGGCGGCGAATCGAGCGGGGTAAGACATATCGGGCGGCAAATCGGCCGTTATGCGGCCAATGCTGGTGACGTAACCGCCGATTGTGATGTTGAACTGATTGAGCAGTTGTTGGCAAATGGTCCCGATGACTACACGAACGGCCGTTTCCCGCGCCGAAGCCCGTTCTAACGCCAGCCGTAACTCGCCATATCCATACTTCACCGCCCCGGTCAGGTCAGCGTGGCCGGGCCGGGGCGTGGTGATGGGAACGATCTCCCGGTCGCGCCATTTAGCAAAGTCCAGGTTAGGGATGGTAATGGCGATGGGGCCGCCAGTGGTGCGACGGACGGCGGAACCACTGCCCATAAACCCGGCCGTTATTTGTACGGCGTCTTTCTCAATTTTCATCCGACCACCGGAGCCGTACCCACTCTGGCGGCGAGCCAGTTGCCGATTGATGGCCGCAATATCCAAAGCCAGACCAGCCGGCATCCCTTCCAGAACGGCCGTTAACACCGGCCCATGCGACTCCCCCGCCGTCAAAAACCGTAAGCGCATAATCCCTCTCTTCTGTTTATTTGTTCCGCCTCACGCACACGTGTTACTCTCGTTCCCAACCTAACGACTCTGCGGCGGCGACATCAGTTGTTTCCACCTGGATGCGGAAATGTACACTGGTCGGACAGCCACAGGCGGAACAGACCATAAGGTTGGTCATTTCGGCCTCACCAACGGTTATGCCCGCCGCCGTCAATCCGGCGACTGCTTCTTTTAAGTCAGCATATTGACTTTGGTCCGGGTCGGCACATTGTTCCCCTAACGGCCGTATCACCCACACAAACCCATCAGACCCCGTGTTATCCGGATATGCTTCCACTAGTGGCGCAGTTAACGACTGAGCCGGATAGCCTTCAATCGGTGTGGGCGGTGGCGCCGGCGCCACCGGGTAACCCTCCGGCAAGGGAGGCGGCGTGTGCGTTGGGTCAGTTGGAATCGCCTGCCCCCCTGCCTTTGTTGATAAAGCCGGCGGCGTCTCCATGAATATCTCTGGCGCTTTAGTCGAATCAGATTCTTCAAGGATTTCCGGCGATTCCACGGGCGCGGCTGGCCCACAGGCCGCCAGCCATGTCAAAAACATCAAAAACAAAAACCCGATGTTCACACGCATATCCATTCTCCTTTGGATCGAAAATCAAATCATTTACGAGGCCGGAAACTGGATAAGTCCCCAGTCTCCAATCTCCAACTCATTCCACACAAAACAAGGAACGAGAAAGCTGAGCGCTTACCTCATAAGATTGTACCCTCAACGAAATTATTATTGTAGGATAATGCTATCTCGTCTGAGTAAATAAGCAATACCACGAGTTAGCGCTGGCTATCAAACAAAATCATGACATCGGCGGGCCAGCCACGGCATCTAAAGAAGAAGTGTCCGCCGCATACCCGTTTCAGGTCAAAAGAGCGCTGCGTCCCAAATGACAAAGGTTTGGTAGGCTTTCGTCTGTGCTATAATATTCTTGCCAACAATCCTCTCGGAGGTTCACAATATGACACTCAAAACCCTTTTTGGCAAATCCCCTTTCAACTGGTTACCTGTTGCCAATCAAAAACCGACATTCATTATCCTGTTCATCCTCACATTGCTTGTCATGACCAACCTGCAAATCATCGGTGCGCCGTTGGTGACCGATGCTGCGCCACAGGGCATTGTTTCATATGAATTTGCCGGAAACATGACGATCGCGCAGGAGATTCTTGATTCCTGGGGAACCGCCGGGCAAGTTTCCGCGGGGTTAAGCCTGGGCCTCGATTTTCTCTTCCTGTTTGCCTATGCCGGCAGCATTGGGCTGGGCTGCGTTTTGGCAGCGAAGAAACTCGCGCCGCAAGGGGTGACGGTTTACCAAATTGGCGTTTACCTGGCCTGGGGGCAATGGTTGGCCGCCTTTCTCGATTATCTGGAGAATTACGCGCTTATTAAAATTCTGCTGGGTTCTGAATTGGCGTTATGGCCGGGGATGGCCCGCTGGTGCGCCATTCCCAAGTTTGCGCTGGTGGGGGCTGGCTTACTTTATCTGATTGTAAGTGGGGTTGTGATTTTGTCACGGCGACGGGATATTTGAAAATCCCCTTCGTTTCACGGCTTATCGGTGTTGTAGACAAGGCCAAGATGCTCTTATTTGCGGTTACGGCCGTTAGTTTATCTCTCTATTTAGTTGGTATGGTGCGAAAAACAGGTGAAGTGTGAGTAAGAAGCGGGTTCTTTTTCTTTGCACCGGCAATTCCTGCCGCAGTCATATGGCGGAAGGGCTGACGAATTATTTTTTGGGTGACGAGTGGGAGGCGGTGTCGGCGGGGACGGAACCGGTGGGATACGTACATCCTCTAGTGGGGGTGGTGATGACCGAGCTAGGGATTGATATGTCGGGCCATGTGTCGAAGACGGCCGTACAGTTCCGCCACACCCCGCTTGACCTGGTAATTACCGTCTGTGATGACGCCGCCGAGAACTGCCCGGTGTGGCTGGGGCCGGGTAAACGACATCACATCAGCTTCCCCGACCCGGCTAAAGCGACCGGGAGTGACGAGGAAAAAACGGCCGTCTTCCGCCAGGTGCGGGATGCTATTCAAAAGCAGGTGTTGGCATACTTAAATTTACGCTGCTGATCCCTCATCCCGACGTCGGCCTCACATGCCGGTAACGCCAGCGGATTTGCCACACCCGCCAGACCGCTTCGATTTTTATCGGCACATCCATCTTACTGCGACCGATTCTCCGGTCTTCAAAGTAGATCGGCGTTTCTTGAACCCGCAGCCCCAACTTATAGCAAAGATAAGCTATCTCCACCTGGAAAACATACCCGTTGCTGACCACCGCGCCAAAATCTATGGCCTCCAATGTTTGGCGGCGGAATGCTTTGAATCCGGCCGTTGCATCCTTCACGGGAATCCCCAAGATCAAACGAGTGTACACCTGGTTGGCCCACCAAGAAAGTAAAAAACGCCACCATGACCAGCGCTCGTCGGTGCTGCCGCCGGTAACAAAGCGAGAACCGACGACGACATCATAATTTTCAAGTCGGGCTATCATGTCCGGAATGTAATCGGGTGAATGGGAAAAATCGGCATCCATTTGAACGACGACATCGGCCCCCATGGCCAGCGCTGCCTGGAAACCCTCAGCATAAGCTGTGCCTAACCCCTGCTTACCGGAGCGATGGATGACGGTCATCTGGCCCGGATGGGCTGCGCTGAGTTGGTTGGCAATCTCGCCCGTTCCGTCGGGGGAATTGTCGTCAACGATGATGAGATGGCGATCTTTGAAGGGCAGCGACCACAGCGCTTCGGCCATCTTGGGCAAGTTGTTGGCCTCGTTATAAGTGGGAATAACGATAATGAGTTTCACGGCGATGTCCTGATTTGCGTAAATTTTGCTGCAAGCGGCCCAATTGTACCCCGCCTCGTTCCCAACTGGAAACGCAACTCGTTGCCAACGTTAACCAGTCTGCTCCTTTTGCCCTATGACCAGCATGGTGGGATGTTCATCGGCCAGGGCTGTGCCTTCGTAGCTGCTATAAGCCGCTTGTATGATGAACCCGGCTTTCGCCAGCAAAGCAAAAAGCTCGCTGCGGTCATACAAACGGTAGCACAGGCGGTATGATTGTTCCGTCCCCGGCGCGACGACATGGAAATTCTCAGTGACCAGCCGAGTTTGGGGGTCGTAATGGCGCGATACGGCCGTATACCGTTCATCATCGCCAAATTTATCAGCCGCTCTGAGTTGGGCGACGGCCGTTCCCCGCTGTGGCGCTTCTACCATAAACTGCCCGCCCGGTTTAAGGGCGTCATACACCCGGCGCGCCAACCCGCTGTTTTCGCCCTGCTCTGAAACCTGTCCCAGCGATGTGAAGAGGCAAATGGCGGCATCGAAAGGCTTTTCAGCCACAAACTGCTCGGCGTAAACCTGGCGAAAATCAACAGAAACGGCCGTTTCCTCAGCGCACAAACGAGCTGCCGCAATCATCGCTGCGGCCGGATCAATGCCCACCACTGCATAGCCGCGCCGCGCCAGTTCAATGCTGTGGCGGCCAAAGCCGCAGCCCACATCCAGCAGCCGCGCTCCCGCCGCCAGCGTCAGTTCCGCTTCAATAAAATCAATCTCCGCCGCTGTCCGTTCCCGCGTCAATAACGGATGCGTCAAAAACGGCGATCCCGCCTCAAAAAAATTAAATTTACTCTCATCCCTCATCCCTCATCCCTCATCACTTTTCCCTTCTCTACCGGCGGCGCATGTAAATCCTCACTCACGGTGGGGAGATAAACGTTGCGCTTCCTTCACAAGCTGTCGCGCACATCCAGCATGGGAATGTCTTGCCGTTCCAATACGTTGAGCGCTTCAAAGGGGATGACGGCGTCAAGGGAAACGGCCGTCGCCGCCCAATCTTCCAGCCATTCCTGGCTAAATCCATCCACATCATCAATCACCCGCAAGCGGTCAATCTGGTAAGTCTCCTTCAGCAACTTCACCTCGGCGGCCACACTCTCCGGCGAGCGCTGGCGGAAATCATTGCCATGCACCGCGTCCCGGCACCAATCGCACCCGTAAGGGCAGCCCCGCGCCGTGGCAATGGTCAGCGATGCGTAACCGTTCATCTCCTGCCACGTCGTCAGGTAACGCTCCATGTCAATCAAATCACGGGCCGGGAGAGGCAGCGTATCCAGGTTTTGAATCGGCGGGCGCGGCTGGTTAATGATGATCTCATTGCCGTCACGAAACGCTGTTCCCAACTCGTGTCGCAAGGAGACGGCTGTTAAACGGCCGTTATCCACCAGATCAAGTAAAGCAGTGATAGTTTGTTCCCCTTCATGATGTACAACCACATCCACCTGGGAATGGGCCATGTAAGCCGCCGGCGATTTGGTCGGGTCGGGGCCGCCAACAATGACGACAGCGCCCGACGCTTTCGCCATTTGCGCCAGCGCCAGCGCCGTTTCCCGCGTCGGCAGCAGCGCCGATATGCCCACAACATCGGGCGCTTCTTGGCGCAAGGCCGCCGCAAAATCAGACTCGTCTTGGGCAAAGGTGGCGTCGAATATGGTAACTTGGTGGCCTTGTTCGCGCACATACCCGGCCAGATACAGCAGTCCCAACGGGAAATATGGACTGCTGGCCGTTTGTTCATCCGGGTTTTTGCTTAAGAACATGGGGTGACAGAAAAGGATTTTAGCCATAGAACCTCTTTAGAGTGCAAAGTGCAAAGTGATGAGTGATGAGTGCAAAGTGATGAGTGATGAGTGCAAAGTGATGAGTATGTTGTATTTTAGGCCGATACGCCGGCGGGCTGGCGGGAGCGTTGGGTTTGCCAGATTTTTATGATCCGGTCAGCCAGGAAGACGCCGGCGGCCATTGCCAGTGTGCTGGTGATGCTGCCTAATGAAAGCAGAGGAACGCCGACCAGGGAATGGCCTAGATTACAGCCGCCGGCGATGGCCGCGCCGATGCCCATCAATAGGCCACCGACGGCTAGTTCAGCATAACGCCGGGCAGTTTCGCCGCGTATCCACAAGGTGTCGGCGCGGCGGGCGGCAATAAATGCGCCAGGAATGAGGCTGATCAAGGCCAAAGGAATCCAAACAGAGCCGCCGCCACTGTTTCCGGCCAGGGCTTCGAGGATGCCGGTGGGGACTCTGGATGTGCCGAAGGTGTAATTAGAGCCACCGGTACGGGCCAGGAGCCAGGCTAAACTGGTGAATAAACCGGTAAAGAGGCCCAGGATAAGCCAGTTCCATAGTTTTCCCCGGTCATGACGCGGCGAACGGTAGAGGTAAACGGCCGTGCCCACACCCAATACACCTAACACCACCACACCGATTGGGCCAAACAGGTTGAGGACTGTCGCGCTTTCCCCATTCACGGCAATCGGCGCTGAATTGAGCGAATCCCGCAGCGGCCTTAACGGCCCCAAATAAGTCAGCGCATCGCCCAATGCCCAGAAAACCAATCCCACCAATACCCCAAGCATACCATGACCCAATTTATAAAAAAGACCCGTTATGCAGGAAGCGGCCACCACCATACCCACGCCAAAAATCAGGCCGCCGGTCACATTGGCCTGCCAGGCAAAGGGAGGAATCCAGGGTTCGATCCAATCCAAAGCGATCATACCGCGTACCAGGGGAATACTGATGAGCAGAGTGAGTAAATAAGCTCGAAACAGATCAAGCTGGCGCGGGCGGCGCACAAAGCCGCGCCAGGTGCTGTGAAAGCAAAAGTCACCGCGCTCTAAAATATACCCTATGCCTGCTCCAGCAAAGATCGCCAAAATGATTCCCATTTCATTCTCCAAATATAAACAAACCTCCGGGAGGCTCCTTTCAACGGTCTCGGCAGCGCCCGAAACCTCCCGGAGATTGGTTTCATTCTTGATGGTGGGCAGCAAGTCGAAGTGTCTACCTTATAGTAATTATTTCATAAATTCTATAATTTTCTGAAATTCATAGCATACTATAAGAAATCTCGCCACGAAACCCGAATTGAAGCAATTTACCAGCAAGTCAAACTGTTTGCAAATATGTATGTAAGGGATCGTTCGGCAATAACTTCCCGGTTTTTGTAAACCGTATTCCGTGTTCCGTCACGATACGAACAACGGATTACGGATAACGGATTACGGATAACGGATAACGAACAACGGATTACGGATAACGGATTACGGATTACGGATAACGGGTAACGGGTAACGGATGACCAAAGCGCTAAGTTAATTACGAACGTCGCCTAAGCGTCCAGCCAGCCAGCCTGATGGCGGCGCTAAACATCCTACCGCTCCAAGGTCTCCGGCACAAAACGGTAAAACAGCCCTGCCGCCAGCAGCCCGATGATCCCGGACGTCATGCTGGCCAGCGGCAAAGACAACAGCGCAGCCACCGTCCCCACCACATTCGGCCCTAGTGCAAACCCCAGCGAATTAGAAATCCGCCATAATACCAAGAACGACGTGCGTCGCTCAGGCGGGGCCAGGTCGGCTCCCAACGTCAACATCGTCCCCGCACTGATGCCGTTGCCAAATCCCATAAGCAGCGCCACACCCGCCAAAGAAGCAAAGCCCCCGGCCAGTGGCAAAATCAACAATCCGGCCGCCTGGAGAATAAGGCTGGGGATAATCGCCATTTTTCGGCCGTATTTATCCGCAATCCATCCTGCTGGTATAAACAAGACCGTATCCAGCGCCGAGCCAATACTGATGATCATGCCCGCCGCGGCCACATCCAGCCCCAGTATGTTGGCCGCATACAGCGGGATGATCACGCTGCGCGTGCGGCGCACTAACTGCATCATCAACTGTCCGCCCCCGGCCGCCGTCAGGATGCGGCGACATTCCCGCCACGTCTCCCGTAATTCCCCCGCATAAGCCCGCAGGGAGGGGGTTGTCTGCTGCGGCGGTTCGGCAGGGATCGTAATGAGGATGATGACAATCATCACCACCGCCAGCCCGGCCATCACCCCAAACGGGGCGCGAAATCCAGCCAGTTGGGCCACCCAGCCGCCGATAAGCGGGCCGATCACATTGCCCAGCAGGAACACGCCCCCCACCACGGCCACAGAGCGCCCCCGGTTGTGGTTGGCGATATGAACGGCGATAAATTGATGGCGGGCCAGTTCATACAAGGACAGCCCGACGCCGGCCAACAACCAACAGGCAAACATGACCGGGATGCTGCTGATCAGGGCCATGACGAGTAAAGCGGTCGTCAAAATCCCTAAACCGACCAACATCGTATTGCGCATCGAAAAGCGGGTGAGTAAGCCGCCGCCGGGCAGAACGGCCAGCAAACGGCCGATAGCCAGCGCCGAAATTACCGTTCCTATCATCACATAAGAAGCGCCCGCGCTTTGCAAATAAAGAGGCAGCACCGGCTCGGCCACCCCCAGCAATAATGCCAAAACAAAGGTGGGGACAAATAATGTCCCCACCAACGGCCGATAATAACCATCTGATGATGTTGTCATAGTTTAAAACAGGATACGCAAAACGAATTCCCGTTTCCCGTTCTTTGTTTTCCGTTATACCGGCAAAATACCGCGTTCTTTTAGCGCGTTGATGATTTGCTCGACGATTTCATCCACGCTTTGGATATCGGTTTCGACGACCAGTTCGGCGTTGTCCGGCTCCTCGTAGGGTGAGGAGATGCCGGTGAAGTTGTCTATTTCCCCGGCTATCGCTTTGGCGTACAGCCCTTTGGTGTCGCGCCGCTTGACCACGTCCAGGTCGCATTTGACGAAGATTTCCAGGAAACGGCCGTCAGCCACCAACCCGCGCGCGAAACGACGATCGGCCGTGAAGGGGGAAATAAAACAGGCCAGCGTCACATTGCCATGCGCGTAAGAGAGCTTGGCCAGCTCGCCCGCCCGACGGATATTCTCCTGCCGCGCCGCGCTGCTAAAGCCCAGGTCGCCGTTCAGCCCATGCCGCAGGTTGTCGCCATCCAAGTACATCGTGCGCACGCCGTCGGTAAAGAGTCGCCGCTCCAGCTTCTTGGCAATCGTAGATTTGCCCGACCCGGACAGCCCGGTAAACCACAACACGGCCGCTTTGTGTCCATTCCGTTCTTCCCGCTGCGCCAAGCTGATCCCTTCTTGCTCCCAAACAACATTACTCGATTTCGGCCGTAACGGCGCCGTATCCACCTCCCCTTCTCGCAGTTGGTCCACATTGCGCGACTTGCTGCGAATCATCCCGGCGGCTACCGTGTTGTTCGTCGCCGGGTCAATGAGAACGAAGCTGCCCGTCGTCCGATTTAGTTGATAGCGATCATAATAGAGCGGCTGAGTCGTCGTCAATTGCACGCGAGCGATCTCGTTCAGCTTCAAAGTGTCGGCCGGTTCCCGGTGCATCGTGTCCACGTCAATCTTGTAATTCAATTCAGAGATGAAGCCGTTCACCAGGCGGGTGGTGTGCTGCACCCAATAAGCGCCGCGCGGTTTCATTGGCTCCTCACTCATCCAGCAGATAATGGCGTCCACCCGATTGCTCTTTTGCGGCAGGTTATGCCGGCGCACAATCATGTCGCCCCGACTAATGTCAATTTCATCTTCCAGTGTCAAAACGACCGAATCGCCAACATTGGCCGCATCCAGTTCACCGTCAGCGGTCACAATCGAGGCCACTTTGCTGGACAGGCCGGACGGCAAAATGACTACTTCCTCCCCTTTGGCAATGCGCCCGGAAGCGATTTGCCCGGCATAGCCGCGGAAATCCTGATTGGGGCGAATGACGTACTGCACCGGGTAGCGGAAATCCACATTGTTCAAGCTGGCCCCGACGTTGACATTTTCCAGATGGTGCAGCAGCGTCGGTCCGTCATACCAGGGCGTCTTGTCACTCTTGTCCACCACATTGTCGCCGCGCAGGGCCGAGACCGGTATGTAAGTCACACCCTGCACATTCAGCTTGTGGGCAAAGTCGGTATAGTCTTGCACAATCCGGTCATAAATCGCCTGGTCGTAATCCACCAGATCCATCTTGTTGATAGCCACAACCAGATGAGGAATGCGCAGCAGCGTAGCCAAGAAGCCGTGCCGCTTCGATTGGGTCAGGACGCCATTGCGGGCGTCAATAAGGATGATAGCCAGTTCGGCCGTGGATGCGCCGGTGACCATGTTGCGGGTGTATTGGATATGGCCGGGCGTGTCAGCAATGATGAATTTGCGCTTTGGAGTGGCAAAGTAGCGGTAAGCCACGTCAATGGTGATTTTTTGCTCCCGTTCAGCGCGCAGCCCGTCGGTCAGCAGCGCCAGGTCAACTTCGGCATCGCCCCGGCTGGCACTGGCTCGTTCCACCGCCTCCATTTGGTCTTCAAAGATGGATTTGGAGTCGTACAGCAAACGGCCGATCAGCGTGCTTTTGCCATCATCCACACTGCCGGCAGTGGTGAAACGTAATAGTTCGATTTGTTGGTTTGTGTCTGTCATTGTGTTTTGTCCAGTTGTTGGGGATTGGGTAATTGGGTAATTGGGTAATTGGGGATTGGGTAATTGGTAATTGGGTAATTGGGTAATTGGGTAATTGGTAATTACTCAATTACCAATTACCAATTACTCCCCTAAAAGTACCCCACCTTCTTTCTATCTTCCATGGCCGCTTCGGAGCGTTTATCGTCGGTGCGGGCGCCCCGTTCAGTGACGCGGGCTGAGGCAACTTCGTCCACGATGTCGTGGATGTTGCTGGCGGTTGATTCGACTGCGCCGGTGCAGGTCATGTCGCCGATGGTGCGGAAGCGAATGACTTTGCGCTCAACTGTTTCCCCGGCAACAGGATAAACCACGTCAGACGCCGCTAATAAAACGCCGTCCCGGTTGATGATGTCGCGCTCGTGAGAGAAGTAGAGTGAGGGCAGTTCGATCTCTTCCATCTGGAGGTACTGCCATACGTCCAGCTCGGTCCAATTGCTGATGGGGAAGACGCGGAAGTTTTCGTTGGTTTTTTTACGGCCGTTATACAAATTCCACAATTCCGGCCGCTGGTTTTTGGGGTCCCACTGACCAAACTCATCACGGTGGGAGAAGAACCGCTCCTTGGCGCGGGCTTTCTCCTCATCGCGCCGCGCCCCGCCGATGGCCGCGTCCACTTTGAACTCGGCCAGCGCATCAAGCAGGGTCACTGTTTGCAGCCCATTGCGGCTGGCGTAAGGGCCGGTTTCTTCTACTGCCCGCCCCTGGTCAATGCTGTCCTGCACGTAGCGAACGACCAATCGCGCCCCCAGCTTTTCCATGAGCGCATCGCGGAAGGCCAACGTCTCCGGGAAGTTGTGGCCAGTATCCACATGGAGCAGGGTAAAAGGAATTGCGGCGGGATAGAATGCTTTCCGGGCCAAGTGGGCCAGGATGATGGAGTCTTTACCGCCGGAGAAGAGGAGAAACGGCCGTTCAAACTGCGCCGCTACCTCCCGCATCACATAAATTGCTTCTGATTCTAATATCTTGAGATGGTTATACAACATAATTTAATCCTTCAGGCGTCGTCAGCAGCCAACCCGCAGCACACTGAACACGGATTACTGTTCACCGGAAACTGGTCGCCGAGTATGACGCTTTTTTAACTTCAAATCGCTAAGTATAAGGGTATTAGGCCAATTTGCATAATGCCCGCCGGGTTGAGTGTAAAAGGGAAATCTGACCCCTTAACTTACGCTAGGACAATTGCATTATCGTTCTCGCCAGGCCGCTGCGGATTGAACTCCCCCAGCTCGTACACCTGGGCGTAAATATGCCAATAATTTTGTAGAACGATTTGGCAAAGGACAACAAATCAAATCGTACAATAATTTCATCACCTTGACAAAGTGTAAAAAATACACTATTATTTCGTTGCAATTAGTGTGATATTAACACAAAAGTGAACAACCCTATGACAATCAGCCAGGCAGCAATTATCGGCCGTTCTCACCGGCTCATGCAGCAAAACTGTCACGACTTTGCCATCACCGGCACGCCCCGCCCCGGTGCGGCTTTTGGCCTGATTTTGGATGGCTGCGGCAGCAAATACCAAAAATCGCCCTCGCACAATGAGGTAGGCGCAAAATTATTGGGGCAGTTTGCGGCCAATTATCTACACCGGCAGCTGGCGGTGACCAATGGGAATGAGGTCGAACTGCTTGATGGGTTGTTTGCCGCCTGTGTAAGTTTTTTAGGGGGTGTTGTTTCGATGATCCCTTTTGAAGATAAGGCGGGGCGGGAGCGGTTCGTAGCCACGCATTGGCTGGCAACGCTGGTGGGCTTTGTGGTCCTGCCGGAAACGGCCGTCTTCTTCTGGCAGGGTGATGGCTATCTCTGTTTGAACGGGGATGTGACCACGTTAGACAGTGGCAACCGGCCCGATTACCTGGCTTACCGGGTGTTGACGGGGGAGGAAAACGGCCGTTTCCAAACCCAACCCATCCCCAACCGCGGCGACATAACCTGGCTGGCCGTCGCCAGCGACGGCTGGCGGCCCGATTTGCTGGCCGAACTGGTCGAACCGCGATCCAACCTGACCTTGCAGCGCTGGCTCAACATCCAGGCCAAAAAGCCGGGCAATTTTGATGATGACGGCGCGGTGGCGGTATGGTGGGAAAATGATTGAAGATTAATGATTGAGGATTAGCCGCCAATCATCAATCATCAATCTTCAAACCATTGGTTCGCTCATGATAAAAAACATCGTCATCAATAAGCAGAAAATCACCCTCGACCCGGCGCAGCTTATCCAGTCTGGCGGCGAAGGGATGGTGTTTGGTGTGGGCGATACGGCCGTAAAACTGTACCATCAACCCACAACGCAGCGCACCGCCAAGCTGCGCTGCCTGCTGGATAGCGGCTTGGCGGCGCAGATGCCGGAGGGGATACTTGGCCCAACAGCGTTGGTGATGAATCAAGACGGCCGTGTCGTCGGTTTCCAAATGCCGCGCCTGCCCGCAGGCAGCTTGCCGCTCAAAAAACTGTCTAATCCACATTTTTGGCAAAAAAACAAGCCGCCTTTAACGGCCATCCTCGACCTCTTCCAACAAATCCACGCCACCCTCGCCCGCCTGCATCAACTCGGTATCGTGGTCGGCGACCTCAACGACCATAATCTGTACTTCACGCCTCACGCATCACGTTTTACACCGTTATGGATTGATGTGGACAGCTATCAGTTCGGCGGCTATCCCTGCCCGGTGGCGCTGCAATCATTTCTCGACCCGGCGCTGTATGGCGTGGCTGATTTGGGGAAACGGCCGTATTTCACCCCCCTCACCGACTGGTACGCCTTCACCGTTCTGCTGGTCAAATCGCTGCTGCAAGTCCATCCTTACGGCGGCGCCCACAAGCAGTACAAATCCCTCCTGGCGCGGGCTAAAGCGGGGGTAAGTGTGCTGGACACGGCCGTTACCTACCCCCAATCCGCCCGCCCCCTCAACACGCTCTCCGATGAGGTGCGTCATCAAATTCACCTCATATTCGAACAAGGACAGCGCCATCCCTTCCCCGTCCAGCTTTTAGCCAGTCAGCATTTCAGCCATCAGCCGGTCAGCGCCCCAACCTCCAGTCTCCAATCCCCAGTCTCCAATCTTCAATCATCAAAACTACTCCTGGCGGTAAACGGCGTCATCGAACATGTAGCCATAACGGCGCACGGCCGTATCTGGGCCATCGTCCGCGAAGAAGCGGATTACAGGCTGGTTCGCCTCGGCGTAGGCGGTAAGCTGGATGAAATGGCGCTGTTCAAAGGGCAGCCCGGCTACCGCTTCGGCATTTTCGATCATTACCTGGCTATCAACCCGCCGCAGGGCCGCCAACTGCTCATTTTGGACATCGGCGGCCGTCAGCCGCAAAAGGTAACGATGATTGAGACGGCGCTGTTCCGGGAAACGGCCGTTTTCGCCGCCACTTCACAACATCTTTACCGCATCGCCGGGACATGGATCATGCGCGGCTCCGTGCAGAATGGCTTGTACGTCGAAGACGCCATCGCCACCGCTCACCGCAATCAGACCTGCTTCTGGGCCTCCCCCCACACGGAGACATTGGCCGGTTATCACCGCATCTTTGACGAAAATCGCTTCTTCCTCATTCACGATGGGGGCAGTTATGACATCCCCATCCCGCCGCTGGCGCAAGGGGAAAGTTTGGTGGAAACGGCCGTTACCTTCACCTCCCACGCCCTCGCCATCCAACTCGGCATCCGGCACAAAGGGCAGATGCGCACCGATACTTACCTTGCCGATCTCAACGGCCAACTACGCGCCAATACCCCGACCCTGCCACCCCCCAACGTCCTATTCCACTCAGAGGGAATGCTCCACTGGGAACCCGCCCAGTTGACCTTCATCCCACATTAACGCCCCGCAAAAGCAGCCTGACGTTACCTGTTTTTTGGTGAAAAGTCCTCACACCCGGTATAATCCTGATTAGGTTTATCATTTTTTGAGGAGAATTCTTCGCCATGCGTCATTCACGATTTGCTCGTTATCTCACCCCTATTTCTGCCCTTTTATTGGCCGTCTTGGCCATTGCGCCAACGGCCGTTCGCGCCGCCGGTATTGCCGCCCAATCAGAAGGCGACAGTGGAACGGCCGTCGTCCTCTCCCTCCTGGCCCTCATCCTGCTCCTGGTCGCCGTCGTTGGCGTCATCGGCGCGGTGGCCCTGGGCATCATCGGCATCGGCTACAAAAGCGTTACCCCCGACGACGATTAGAAAAACGGCCGTTGCCCCAAAACACAAGTCACACCAAAAGCGACCAGTGGCAGTGCGGCCGGTCGCTTTCGCTTTCAACCTCAATTCGCAAAGTCCACTAGTTCCTTAATTTTCATTAAAGTTTCTTCTGCTTCTGTAGCTCTTGATGTAGCATGACGAATAATCTCATCCTTTTCTTCACCAGGGTTCAATACAGCCTCTATTAATTTTGCCACTGGACTTGCCGAAAAATAAACTCGTACTTGTGCATCCTGATATGCAGGTAGTTTCTCAGGGTAATGAGCAAGTCCCTGGCTTTTGAGGTCTTTGCTGATATCTTTAACCACATGCTTACCCAATCGCTCAACTCCTTCGGTTTTTAAATCTTTCATTGATACCGTGTATACCCCACCACTTTCCTCTACCAATCTTTGCAAGTTCACATAGGGAACATCAGACCGCTGAGACATGATCGGTTTTTCAAGAAGGAAAAGTTTAACAGTTTCATTCTGCGATAATGGTAACTTCTCAGGATTGTGTCTTAATCCTAAATTTTCCAATTTCTTGCTGATTTCTTCAACGACATGTTTACCAAGTCGCTTTAATCCGTGTAATTCACGTAAGGTCAACATTGAACATTCAAATTCACCATTTCGTCTAACTTCCGTCAATAAATCATCATAAGTATCTAATTTTACCATCTTGATTCTCCATAATAAAGTTAAATAAAATCATAACGCAAGCTACGGTACACCTGCGAATAAATATTTTAATGCTGTAATTATTAGCTCGGGTGCGCCAAAAGCTGCAAGAATAAACCCCAATATTATCGAAACGGCGAACAAAAAGGCTAAATATGCCAAAAAATACTCAAATCTCACCATTTCCTCTCTCGCACCCATTTCAGTATTTTGCCTTGCTTTCAGTAAATCACCTCTCAAAACTCTTTGAATAACGATTAGTTTTTGTTTCTTTTTCATGATATAAAGTATATCATAAAATTAAATTAAGTCGATATAAAAAAAATATTTTTAGCTTTTCAAGAGTAAAATCAGGTTTATTTGGTTATAAAGAAACGCCTTGACAAGGTGTATTTTGTACACTATACTGTTATTAAACAGTTAGTGTTGCGAGTACACTTATTCAAATTTTCAATTTAGGAGACGATCATGACCAACTTCCCCAGCTTTTACGATCCCGGCCGCATCGGCACATTATTCTATCCAGACATCGCCGCCATCGCCGCCGACGCCCAGGCGGCCAACCTGCCCCCGTCCGTCGCCGACAAGCAAAAAGTCCATCTCGTCATCATTGACATGCAGATCGACTTCTGCCACGCTGGCGGGACACTGTTCGTCCCCGGCGCGGGCGACGACATCCGGCGCACCATTGAATTCATCTACAACAACGCCGAACGCATCACCAACATCACCTGCTCGCTGGACTCCCACCTGCCGCACCAGATATTTCATCCGGCATGGTGGGCCGACGCCGACGGCAATCACCCGGCTCCCTTCACCCTCATCAGCTATGAGGACATTAAGAACGGCAAGTGGCGGCCTCTGGTTGCGCCGGTGCAATCTACCAACTACGTGAAGACGTTGGAGGAGCAGGCCAAGAAGACGCTGACCATCTGGCCTTACCATGTAATGCTGGGCGGGATTGGCAACGCGCTGGACCCGGAATTGTGGACGGCCGTTATCTGGCACAGCCTGGCCCGCAAAACCCAACCCACCTGGCTCACCAAAGGCAGCATCCCCCAAACCGAGCATTACTCCATCATCCAGCCGGAAGTGCCGGTGCCCAACCATCCCCTGGGCGGCAAAAACAAAGCCTTCCTGGACGCCCTCGCCGACGCCGACATCGTCCTCATCGCCGGCGAAGCGGAAAGCCACTGTGTATTAGAAACCGTCGAGGATTTAGTCGAAGATTTCAGCGGTAAGCCCAACGCGCTGCAAAAAATCTACTTCCTGCGCGACTGCACCTCCCCTGTTCTTCATCCCGACATTGATTTTCACGCCATCGCCCTCAACCGCTTCGCCGAATTTGAGAAGCAAGGGGTGAATTTTATTGATAGCACGGATACGTTGCCGTTTTAGACGTAACCCGTAATCCGTGACCCGTAATCCGTAATCGGAATACGGAATACGGAATACGGAATACGGAACGCGGATTACAAAAATATGGAGATAAATCATGACCACCAATAACGGACTTGGCAACCTGGACAACCTGTTCCAATCAGCGCAAGACGACGGTTTAACGGCCGATACCCTCGATTTAGTCATTTCCAATCTAAACGGCCCGACGATGGCCGCGCCGGTAGGCGTGCCGCTGGATCAACTGGCGACGAACGAAGTGACGCTGGCGATGAATATCATTGACATGAGCGGCTCGATGGCCCCCCATGCCGCCGACTTGATTCGAGCCTACAACCAGGATTACCTGGCGGCCATGCTCGGCTCTACCGCCGCCGATGACATCCTCGTCAGCGCCATTTTGTTTGACAGCAGTGTGAAATTACTGCACGGTTATGTCAATTTGGCCGACGCCCCCCAACTAACGGCGAAAGAGTACGATCCCAATTACACGACAGCCCTCTACGACGCCGTTGCCGGCGGGCTGACAAATATGGTGTTATACGCCCAGCAGTTACGCCAAAGTGGGGTGATGGTACACGGCATCGTCATCGTTTACTCCGACGGCGAGGATAACGCCTCCCGGCAGCGGGCGCAGGATGTGCGCCGCGCAGCACAGGAGCTGCTAGATCAGGAAATTTACACGCTGGCTTATGTGGGCTTCGGGATGAAAAAACCGCTGGGCTTCAATCCCAACGGCGCGAATCCGGTTAAACCTTTGGCCGACGAAATTGGTTTCCCCCATGCGCTGGCAGCAGGATTAGACCAAAGCGAGTTACGGCGCATCTTCCATCTGGCTTCGATGTCGGCAGTGAATGTAAGTATGGGAACGGCCGTGCCTACCCCCCTATTCAGCCAGATATAGGCTGTCAGGTAATTGCTGCATCCCATGCTTTTTCAATGAAATTCTTGTTTTATATACAAGACCTTTTCGCCACAAATTTCAGGTTCTTTAGGATTTCGCGGGGTCGAGGAAAAAACTTGACACGAATAACACGAATGACACGAATAATAAGAAAGTTCGTGCCATTCGTGTCAAAAAATTAACCATCCGGTGAACTAACCACGCGAAATCCCAGAGCCCCAAATTTCACAAATGACACGAATTCAGACCGTCCTAATCCGTGAAATTCGTGGCGAAAATCTTGATCTACTGAATCTCAATGGTAAACAATTGGTTACCCATGTCACCGATACCAAAGCCGGTGATTGAGAAAAACCGTCGTCAAAAACAGCATAATCGCCGTCCCCTGATGCACCAGCGCCAGCCACAGCGGCACTTGGAACCAGACCACACTCACCCCAAACGTAATCTGCATCAACGTAATCACAATCATCGCGACCGCACCCTTAGAAATTTGGCGCGGCAGTCCTCGATTCTTAACCAGGTAGTAAAGCGCCCCGGCTACAATCAACACCGCAAAGGCAAACCAGCGGTGGACAAAATGCACCGCCACCGGCGCAGCCAGGAAATTCTCCCACCGCCGCTCAAAGAGGGTCAGCATATTCGGCGGAACCAACCGTCCGGACATGAGCGGCCAGGTCGGCGACACATGCCCCGCTTTCAAACCGGCCACCAACCCACCATAAGAAATTTGCAGCATCAATACAAAAAACAGAAATATAGCCATCCATTGTAACTTCTTGCGTTGACGACGATCTGTCGGTTTCGCCGTGCCGTGAATGTTGTTCAGAGCAGCCCAAAATGTCAGGCCCAATAACATGAGCGCCGTATCCAAATGCGCTGTCAGACGATAATGACTTACGCTGGGGCGATCTACCAATCCACTACTAACCATGTACCATCCCAACACACCCTGAAAGGCAAATCCCAGCCCAACAGCCAGATAAACGCCCGATTTCCGCCAGGTAATTTTGTTGGTAAATAAATAGTAAAACAGGGGCGCGACAAACAGCAAGCCCGTGAAACGAGCAATCATCCGGTGGATATACTCGTTGTAATAAATAAACTTGTACTCCTCCAAATTCATGCTGCGATGAATCTTCATGAATTCAGGAGACAGTTGATATTGCTCAAAAGTTGCCTGCCATTCAGCTTGGTTGGTTGGTGGAAGGACGCCGGTAATTACATGCCAATCTACCATTGATAGACCCGATCGGGTTAGCCGCACCCAGCCACCGAAAACGACCAGAAAGATGATAAAAAAACAAACGACGAACAACCAGATTACCAGTTTCTTATTTGGGTTATGGGACATTACCTTTCCTTAAACTGATCACGTTCAAACTTACCAGATGGGCAACCAGCGGCACATATGGAGCATTTTCGGCCAAAATCACACCGATCTTCGGAAAGCCTGAACGCCTTCTCCTTGCATCTGCGATGGATTATATCTGGCTACGGCATAGAGTAAAAGGGGATGAGAATTCCCTGTTAACTCCGTCCATAAACAGGAACGGCCGCTCCCCGAATATGACGCGCCGCATCAGAAGCCAAAAATAAGATGACACCAGCCAGCGATTCCGGCCTTACCCAGCGGCTAAAGTCAGCGTCAGGCATCGCCTCCCGGTTTTGCGGCGTATCAATTGTGCCCGGCAAAACACAATTGACGTTAATGTCGTTATGTTTTAATTCAGCCGACGCGCTTTCGGTCAAACGAATAACGGCCGCTTTCGATGCGCTGTAAGCCGCCATGTTCGGCCGTCCCTGCAAACCAGGCCGCGCTGCCAAATTGATGATCTTGCCGGAACCTTGCCGCATCATGTGCGGGATGACCGCCTGATTCGTAATGAAAACCGTCTTGGTATTCACATTCAGCATAAAATCCAGCGTGTCCAACGATGTTTCATGAAGCGGCGCGCCAGCGCGAAAACCGCCAACCGTATGCACCAAAACATCAACCCGACCAAAGCGTTCAACCGTCCGGGTCACGGCCGCGGCCACATCCGCTATGCTGGTCAAATCGGCACAACTGATTAACAAACAATCAGGCACATCAATCAAATCAGGAAACGCCTTTTCCAGCAAATCCGGGTGGCGATCCACAAGGGCCAACCGGGCGCCGGCGCTCCGAAAAGTCTGCGCCACAGCGCTGCCCAGATTGCCGGATGCGCCCGTAATCATCACAACCTTACCATCCAAATCAGCCATCATCTTAACTCCATTTCCTACTCTCAACAGCCAGCCAGGTTTTCAAATTAAGCAAGCGGTTTCAAATCATCTAAAATCCAGGGCATCAACTCAGCCACAGTAGGATGGGTTAGAACAGCCTTGCGAAACAGCTTGTAAGATTGTTTGGTATACATGAACGTGGTAAACATATTGATAATCTCATCACCGCCCACGCCGAGAATAGCCGCGCCCAGAAATTCTTCCGTATCCGCATCTACCAAAATTTTGACCAGACCCGCCTTCTCATCCTTTTCCCTGGCCCGCGAGATATGTTTCATTGGTCGGACAGCCATTAACACCGGGCGGCCGCTGGCCCGCGCTTCCTTCTCGCTCATCCCCACCCGCCCCAAAGGGGGATCAATGAACATAGCATAGGTTGGAACCCGCTGCGAGAGGGCGCGATCATCGCTGCCGTTGTAATAATCCCAAAAAATCTCGCCATCATTGACCGATGTATGGGTGAACGCCCCTTCGCCATTGATGTCGCCCACAGCAAAAATGTGGGGCGCGTTTGTCTGCATCACGTCATTAACTTGGATGTAGCCGCGCTCGTTGACGGCAACGCCAGCCGCTTCCAGATTGAGGCGGTCGCTGTTGGGAATGCGGCCGACAGCCAGCAACAAATGTGTCCCCTGCACTTGCTGCGCCTGGCCGTCCTGCTCAAAGAAAACATCTATTTGCTGCGGCGCTTCTTGCGCCAATCGTTTCACATTAGCCCCTAGATGAATGGTAATGTCTTCACTTTCTAAAATCTCTTTTGTGGCCGCGGCAATGTCGGCATCTTCGCGGAACATAAGCTGGGACGCAGCCTCTATGATGGTGACTTCGCTGCCCAGACGGCGAAATGCCTGGGCAAATTCCAGGCCGATGTAGCTGCCGCCCACAATAACAAGGTGGGGAGGCAGCGCTTCCAGATCAAGCAGGCGGGCGTTGTCCAGCCAATCCACTTCATCAAGGCCAGGGATGGGGAAAATACGCGCCCGGCCGCCGGCATTGATCACAATCGTCTCCCCCTCTATCAAGTCATCGCCAACCTGCACGGTATGCGGTCCGGCAAAAGTGGCAAAACCGGCATAAACCGTTACGTTGTCCATGCCGCGCAGCCAGTTCTCCATCCCGTGACTGGCGCCGTGCCGCATCTTGTTTTGGCGTTCCATCACTTTGGCAAAATCAATACTAATTTCACCGGTAATAACGCCAAAATCGGCGCCGCGCCGGGCCATGTGCGCCGCCCGCGCGCTGGCTACTATTGTTTTGGTGGGCGTACAACCGTAATTGACACAACTGCCGCCAAAACGGCCGCCTTCCACAATCGCCACTGATTTACCTGCTTTAATCAGTCGGGGGACAACGGTTCCTGTTGCCTGGCCTGTGCCTATCCAAATTACGTCATATTTTCCCATTGTTTATCTCCTGTAAGCTATTGAATCTCTATTGTACTCTAGTACCGTAACTTTCTAAAAATGTAGGACGATTTGGTAAATCGCGTGGCCTGTGGTTTATTGGCGGCTGGAAAGAAGCTGAATGGTCTGAAAGTCAATCACGGCCGTTTCCCCAAAACTCTCAACCACCAGCCCAATTTGACCCGAAATATCGGCGATTTCCCCTTCCCAGAGCCATTCCCGGTTGATGCGGGCCGTGACTCGGCCATCAATCACATCCAACCAAATCTCATTGGCATCTGGCCGCACGTGAGGCCAGGGGCGGAAGGGTAAACGATGTATGATGAATGATGGATGGACTTCGGCAATGCCGGTGTAACCGAGGGGAGAAGCGATGACGGCCAGATAATCGTCGTCGCTGCCGAGAGCCAACCCATAAACGATGTCGGTTTCGCCGCTTTGGTAGGCGGCTTGGAGGCGCAGGCTGTAGGCTTCGTCCGGCGTCGTCTCATCAAGCCAGACGATCCGGCGGGTGTGGGTCGGAATGATTTGTCGGGTTAACGGCCGTTCCCACTGCAAAGTTCCCACTGGTTGGGGATCGAACATACCGGAAAGGATGAGGATGATGGCAACAACGGCCGTTCCCGCCAACAAGCCACTCAGCCACCGTAACCAACGCGCTTGCGCCTCCATAACAGCCATAGTCTAACCCGCCATCCCCCAAACCGCTAACTCCCCCCTTCACTTTTCACTCCCCACTTTGCACTCTGCACTTCCCACTTCCCCTTGCCACTTCTCCACTTGCCCACTAAACTCCCCCCATGACAAACAGCATTGTATGCGATGTAAAAGACAACATTGCCATCCTGCGCGTTAATCGGCCTGAGGTGCGAAATGCGCTCAATTGGGCGGCCCAGGAAAAGTTTGCCGCGGCGGTGACGGCCGTTTCCCAAACCCCGGCCATCCGCGTCCTCATCATCACCGGAACCGGCAGCCAGGCATTCGTTGCCGGCGGCGATATAAAGGAACTCAGCCGTCGCCCGGAAAAGGCAAGCGGAGAACGATTAAATCAGGTCATGGGGGATGCTTTAACCCAGCTGACACAGCTTCCCATCCCCGTCATCGCCGCCGTTAATGGGGACGCCTTCGGCGGCGGCTGTGAAATTCTAACCGCCTGCGATTTGCGTCTCGCTGCCGCGCACGCCCGCTTCTCGTTCGCCGAGGTCAAAGTGGGGCTAACTACAGGTTGGGGCGGCACAGCGCGGCTGGCGCGCCTCATCGGGCAAAGCCGGGCGATGGAACTCCTGCTTACCTCCCGCCTGTTTGATGTTATGGAGGCGCAGGAATCAGGGTTGATCCATCGCATTGCGCCTGCAGGCGAAGCCATACTTGACCATGCCCGCGGCTGGGCGCAGGAACTGGCGGCGCTGCCCAAAGCCGCCCTGGCCGCTACGAAACTGCTCGTCCACCATGCCGCCCATCATTCGCTGGCCGAAACGCGGCAGACTGAGAGGGAACAATTCATCAATTTATGGCCGCAAGCCGACCATCTGGAAGCGATGACGGCATTTGTGGAAAAACGGAAACCGGTATTTAATCGCCGCGAGTAAAGTATGTCATGTACGATCAATTTGCGCATTACTACGACTTAACTCACGCTGATTTGACGGAAGACCTGGATTTCATTCTGGCGCTGGCCCGGCAAACTGGAGGGGCTGTATTGGAGTTGGGCTGCGGCAGCGGCCGTGTTCTACTGCCCCTGTCCCGCGCCGGTCACATGGTTACCGGGGTTGATAATTCAACAGCGATGCTGGCCCGCGCCCGCGCGCATCTAGCGGCGGAAACGCGCGCCGTCCAAAGCCGGGTCACGCTGGTGGAAGCGGATATGGCTGAGTTGGCGCTGGCCGGACAAAACGGCCGTTTCTCCCTGGCCATCATCCCCTACAACACCTTCATGCACCTGGATTCGGCCCAAAAAACGGCCTCTTTGCAGCGAATTGGGGACTATTTGGGGGAAAACGGCCGTTTATTCATTGACCTCATCAACCCCTTGGCCATCGCCCAAACAGCCAACGACCAGACACTGACCCTGGAAAACAGCTTCACCGATCCCGAAACAGGCCATACTGTCCTGCAAATGACCGCTAACCAACTAGACGAAGCCGCCCAAATTTTATACATCACCTGGGTATACGACGCCACCCCCGCTGCCGGCGGCCCTGTCCACCGCGCCATCGCCAGGGCCGCTTACCATTACCTCTACCCCCACCAAATCGAGTTGCTGCTGCACGAAACAGGCTTCAAGTTAGAATCGTTAGCCGGAAGCTACGACCATGCCCCCTTCACCGAAGAAAGCGAACGCATCCTCATCACGGCCGTACATCACTGAGCAATGATTAACAAAAAACCATCCCCCATTCCTCATCCTCTTCACAGCGCCACGCGAACATCTGGCTTTGTTTGCGCTTCGGCTAATCCCAAACGTACAAAAACCAACGGTCCATAATATCCCACCCACAATAAAAGCAGCGTATAACGCACAATCCGTAAAAACAGCGCCAGCCAAAGCGGGTCAGTCGGGAAAATTATTTTGAGACCGGCCCAAAGTCCAACCGTGACAACCATGCCGACAAGATAGCGAACGATGCGTTTCCAAACGGCGCCGCCTGATTTGAAGCAAACGCGGCTGGCTTCCAGATTGACGCCGATGCCCAATCCCAACAAGGAACCAAAAGCAGTGGCCATAGCTTCAATTCCCTCTAATTCAGCGTCGGGGATAAATTTCGCCCAGGAAACGGCCGTATCCGGTTCCCCAATAAACAACCGCACAACCATATAAACCAGCGCCAGCCCCAGCGGAACCAGAATCGCAGCCAGCAACCGCTGTCCCAGAATACGCTTAGAAAACTGCACCGCCCAGTACCGCCGCCAAACAAAATAGCCAACCAACACAACAGCGCCAACCAGATACCCGGCCGCCACATCATGTACAAAATGAACGCCCAAATAAATTCGGCTCAACCCCATCGCCACAATCATAAATAACGCCAACAACGTCATCCAACGCCGCTTAAGCCAAAAGGCCAACAAACCATAAAAAACCATCGCCGATTCCGTATGGCCGCTAGGCACACCATAACTCACCTCCTTCCCCAAACCAACGCTGCTATCCAGCCAAAAAGGGCGCGGGCCGCGAAATGAATGCTTCCCCAGCGAATTCAACCCGTGCGCGGCCAAAAAGACATACGCTAAATGTTTCCCCAAACGCTTATCAAGACACCAATAAATGAGCGGCAGCCATACCAGATAAAACTCTTCCTGCCCCAACAAGCTGATGAAACGGAAAAACTCCGCCAATTGTGGATAGGCAATCTGCCACTGCCGCGCTACTTCCAGGCCAAAATCAAAAAACGGTTCCATCCCGTTCCTCCTTGTTTATGGGGAAAACAAAGTCAATTCATGACAACCCTCCCAGAGGTTGACCTGACAAAAACAGCGAATCACTCGTGAACCTCCGGGGGATGCCTGGTTACATCAATTCAATTGTTGCCAACAAGTTAATGAAAGGCCGGCTTGCATCCGTGAGGAAAAGCCGGACAAAATCATTCTCTTCCCATACAAATTGTAACCCCCATTGCGCCAAACCGCTACACCTCGCCCTTCAATTTCAAAACGTACCTACCATCTCCTGGTTTGCGCCTGGGTAAGGGCCGACTATAATTTGACATTATCAGCGCTTAATTTTCTAAGAGCGCTTTATAAACGGAGGCATTATGACCGCTCGAATTTTAGTGATTGAAGATGAAGATCGCATTCGGGAATTTATCAACCGCGGCTTAAATTATGAAGGGTATCGCGTAGATACCGCGGCCTACGGCCAAACTGGACTGGATTTAGCCCGTGAAAACCCGCCCGACCTCGTCCTGCTCGACTTGATGCTGCCCGGTATAGATGGGCTAGAAGTATGCCGTCGCCTTCGCGCTGCCAGCGATGTCCCTATCCTGATGTTGACAGCCAAAGAAACCATTGAAGACCGGGTCATAGGATTGGATGCTGGCGCCGACGACTACCTGGTTAAACCATTTGCCTTTGATGAACTGATGGCTCGTGTGCGCGCCTTGCTGCGCCGCTTGCAGCCAACCAAACCCCAGGTGTACCGTTTTGACGACCTGGAGTTGGATACAGGCACGCGGCAGGGCCGGCGGGGCGACCGCACATTCGATCTAACCGCCAAAGAGTATGAACTGCTAGAACTGTTTATGCGCCACCCCCGCCAGGTGCTAACCCGCGAAGTCATTTTTGACCATGTTTGGGATTATGACTTTGGCGGCGAAAGTAACATCATTGAAGTATATGTGCGTTATTTACGCCAAAAGACAGAATCTAATGAACTTCCACGACTCATCCATACAGTACGCGGGATTGGCTATGTCTTGCGCGAAGAGTCTTAAAAAGTAGCAAAGTTACAGAATGGCAAAGTAGAAAAGTAACTCTGTAACTTTGTCCCTTTACGACCCTACACCCCTTAATTCTGTGTCCATTCAAAAACGTCTGCTCTTAATTTATACTATCATTTTTTCGGCCGCGTTTTTCCTGGCGTCGCTCATTGTTTATTGGCTGCCCAGTAATCAACTGCTGGCCGAAATTGACCGCGCCCTGACAGCCTTGGCCGATGAGGTACGTCCCGAAAACACAATTCTGGTTCCCGGCGGTATTTTTCGTATTACCATTCCCCAAGACCTGGCGACATTGGAAACGGCATCTACGTTTATGATGATTATTAGTGTTGATGGGGATGTGTTAGCGCGGTCTAATAATCTGGTTGGGTACAATGATTACCTGGACCCGGACGGCCGTCGCACCGATAAAAAGTTCAGCCTGGTACGGCACGGAGACACACTTCTCCGCGTTCTGACAGCGCCAATTATTTTGGATAGTCAGGGCGAGCAGCGGATTGTTGGTCATCTACAAGTGGCCCGATTACTGGACACGTATGAAAGCTTTAATCGCCTCATATTTATTGCGTTGTTGATTGGCCTGGGCGCGGCGGCGGCATCTTTGGTTTTGGCTGTGGGATTAACGCCCAGTTTATTTAAGCCTTTGGACGATATCGCCACGGTTGCCCGCCAAATCACCAAAGCTGATGATTTGGGGCGGCGTGTGCCGGACACAGGGCGTACAGATGAAATTGGCGATCTGGCGCGGGCGTTTAACCAAACGCTGGAACGGCTGGAACGGCTATTTCAAACCCAACAGCGGCTGCTGGCCGACGTATCACATGAACTGCGGACTCCGTTAACGGCCGTTCGTGGCAACATAGACCTCATGCGCCGCATGAACAAAGCCGATCCGGAATCATTGGCCATCGTTCAGGAAGAAGTAGACCGCATGACCCGATTAGTAGGCGACTTACTGCTTTTGGCCCGCGCCGACGCCGGCGGGCAACCGCTGCAGATGACCCCCATTGAACTTGATGATCTCTTCTTTGAAGTTTACCGAAAGGTAAGGGTGTTAAGCAGCGCCGTGACCGTTACAGTCGTCAGTATAGACCAGGTTTGCATCCTCGGCGACGCGGATCGGCTCAAACAACTTTTCATCATCCTCATTGATAACGCCCTCAAATACACCCCGGAAGGAGGCGAGGTTCGTCTCAGCCTTTCCAAGACAGACCTTTGGGCACGTGTCCTCATTAGCGATACCGGTATAGGTATTCCCGATGAAGACCAGCCCCATATTTTCGATCGTTTCTACCGGGTAGATAAAGCGCGGAGCCGATCTCAAGGCGGTTCAGGATTGGGCCTATCCATCGCCAAATGGATTGTCAAAGCGCATGGGGGCGAAATTTATGTCACCAGCGAGGTAGGCAAAGGAACTACTTTTGCCATTGCTTTGCCGGTATTGGTTGACCAAACGGCCGTTGAGTCTGATGACGAGACAGAAAGCACACGTCCTGGACGGCGTTTGCTGGGCGCCACGTTGCGACGCCGCGCATAAACACGTCGGCGAGGGCCAAACGGTTAGAAACCGTTCGTTATTAACTTAGCGCTTTGGTCATTTGTCATCCGTATTCCGTGGTCCGTAATCCGTTATTCGCCTGGTGACGGAACACGGTTTACGGAACACGGGACACGAAATACGGTTTACGAAAACCGGGAAGTTATTTCCGAACGCTCCCTTAGCATATGACGTTAGTCTATTTCCCCGGAAACTTAGAGTTTCCGGGGAAATGTCATTTTACGCGCGGCGGCGGGACAGCATGTAAATACCCGTTCCAATGATCAGAAACGGCCAGAATACGTTACTTACCCATCCCATCCAACCAAATTGATTGAATAAGAAATAAATGCCTAGCAATATAAGGATGATACCCACCGTGTTAGGGCGGCCGAATCGGCCCATATTGCTGGAAACAGTCTGACTCATCTCTTCAATATTGTCATGAATAACGTCCACTCCCATTTTGTCTGCACGCGCCTCGGACGGCATAATGACCCATAGAATCAAGTAAATGGGAAAGCCAATGCCACTGGCAAAAACCAGGACGACAAATGCCAGACGAACCAAAACAGAATCAATGTTCAGGTAAGCGGCTATACCGCCACAAACACCGGCAATCATCCTGTCGGCTTCACTTCGTGTTAATTTTGTATCAGGCATGATAAAAACCTCCGTTGTTTGAATCTGTGGTCTATACGCCGCCGCTTTTTGGAAGTTGCACATAAGCATCCTCCCGGAGGTTCAGTTGATGTGAGCCTCCAAGAAAGTTCGTGGTTACGGTCGCGCCTAAATGAGAATCATCTCTATTTTACCTGTGCGGCTGGCTTCTGGCTTCGTTTTTGCTATACTGCCCAATAATTACGAGATTCATTGTTATGAATGACCAGCGGGGATTAAGCGATTAAGGGACGGGTACATTATCGTTTCTCTTAATCGCCTGATCCCCGCATTTGGCGAAAGAGGCAACCAGCATCTAAATTGGTTACTATTCCAGTTCATTGGCGGCGCGTGGCGGCGCGTTTGGTGAAGTTACCATTATTCAATTATTTAATGGTTTTGGCCATCCGCCTGGCCGTGCCGCGACATCGGATTGGGGTCATGTTGGCAGCGCTGGATGAAGAGGGCCGGGTATTGTTGTTACGACATGTTTTTCATCCGCATACCCCCTGGGGGTTGCCCGGCGGCTGGTTAAACCAGGGTGAATCACCGGCAGAAGGGATATTGCGGGAGATAAAAGAGGAGATGGGGGTGACGGCCGTTCTCCATTCCACCATCCATATCGCCGCCCAAACCCGCCCGCCTCATATCGGCATCGCCTACCTGGGTCGCATCCAACCCGGCCCCATGACATTGAGCGCCGAAATCATTGAAGCCGGATGGTTTCCACCCAATGAGATGCCAGACCCCTTATCGGCATTTACCAAAGACGCCATTAAGGCAGCGAGGCGGCAGAGAAGTTGAATTAGTAAGTGGGTAATTGGGTAATTAAATTACCCAATTACTAATCACTAATTACTCCACCACAAGGAGAACAAATCAACAACCATGAACAGAGGGTCTTCCCCTGGCCTGGGGCAATGGCTAACCGTCTTATTGATGGTCACCATCACCATATTCTTATTGCTGAAACTGTACCAATACGCTGGTTTCCGCCAATTTTACCCGGCCGGACTCACCGTGGCTGGCGTAGATGTGGGTGGCTTAACGCGGGACGAGGCCAGTGAACTACTCAATAATCGGTATATTGAAGCGCCAATCACCATTTATCATGGCGAACAATCTTTCGACGTCAGCCCCGCCCAGGCCAATTTTACGCTTGACCGGGACACCATGCTCAATGAGGCTGACTTTCAACGAGTGCAGCAAGATTTTTGGGCCGGATTTTGGGGCTTTTTATGGGGACGGCCGATTGAGGTTGCTCCCGTCCCCCTGACAGCTACCCATGATCGGGAAGCCCTGCGTGATGTGCTGCAAGAAATCGCCAACCTGAACGACAAACCGGCCCAGCCGCCTCAGCCAGTGCCATCTACCCTCAGCTTTCAATTTGGCGAGATGGGCACGCAAACCAACATCCAGGCCAGCTTCGCCGATGTAGAAGCGGCGCTTTACCGGCCAACCAGCCGGGAAGCGCGTCTGGTCATCGAGCCATTGGCTTCCGCCCGCCCGGAAATCAATCTGCTGACGCGGCTTTTAGTGAACATGGCACAAGATTATGAACAGTCTACCGGCGGCACGGCTTCCCTTTTTCTTTTGGAACTGGCGACCGGTGAAGAACGGACGATTAATGCCGGCGTGGCCATGTCGGGCATGGATTTGTTGAAAATACCCCTGGTTTTGGAATTGTACCGGGCGCTGGACCATCCCCCCACGCTATCACAGCGGGCGCTTATTTCTGATACGTTAGTTGTTCAGCCTGACCATTTAAGCGCCAATGCGCTGCTCAATATTATCGCCGGGCAAGATGATCCTTACCTGGGCACGGATTTGGTAACGGAATCTATGCAGCAGTTAGGATTGGTGAATACGTTTATGGTAGCGCCATATGACGATGACGGCCGTCCCACCCTGCAAACGCTTTCAACCCCGGCCAACAATGTCGAAGATCTGGCTACCCGCCCCACGCCGCACATGCAAACGACGGCCGAGGAGATGGGCACGCTGCTTTCAATGATTTATTATTGCGCCCAGGGGCAGGGCGGCGCGATTTCGGCCGTGTACGGGGACGCCGTCACCCAGGCCGAATGTCAGGAGATTTTGACGATCATGCAACAAAACCAGATCGGCAGCTTAATAGAGGAAGGCGTGCCGGAGGGAACGGCCGTTGCCCACCGGCACGGCTGGATCAGCGATACCAATGGCGACGCCGGTATCCTCTTCACCCCCGCCAGCGATTACGTCCTCGTCGTCATGCTCTATAAACCCAACTGGCTGGAATGGGAAATCAGTTCCCCCCTGGTGGCCGATATCTCCCGCGCAGTGTATAACTTCTACAATTTTGATGCGCCCTACCTGGGCAATTAGAGTAATGATTAATGATTGAAGATTAGTAGCTGTATAGGTGTCATTTCGACCGGAGAGAGATCTTCCTTATCGCATGAGGCGGCAAAGCTCCGCTCGTCGAAATGACAGAGACCTGTACAGTTATAAAGATTAATCATCAATCTTCACTCTCTTCATCTCTCCATAATCAATATGCTCAAAGCAATCCAGAAATTCCTAACAATCACCTTACTCACCATCAGCGTAATTTTTCTGGCCTACCAGGCATTTTTGTACAGCTATGCCCGCGTCCTTTTACCGCAAAGCGCCACCATCGCCGGGCTAGACGTTTCCGGCATGTCGCGGCAAGAAGCGGCCGAACTACTTAATAACCATTATCTATCGCCAATCGCCGCCTTTTATCAAGATGAACGAATAGAAATTACGGCCGACGAAACCGGCTTCCAAATGGATATTGAAGAGATGCTCGACCAGGCTGAAGCCGCCAAAGGAAAGCAAGATTTTGGGCAGGGATTCTTTGAATTCCTTGTCAAACGGGCCGTCGAACCGGTCTCGATTGATCTGCAGGCCACACACGACCGGGAAGCGCTGACTGAACGCTTAAAAACCATCGCCCGCTTTCTGGATAAACCGGCCAAAGCGCCGCAGTTGCTGGCCGCCTCCACCACTTTCAAGGAAGGCGAAGCCGGTTACGTCATGGATGTAGAAGCCAGCCTGGCCGAAGTTGAAGCCGCCATTTACCGCCCCGATAACCGCTTGGTCAACCTCATCATCGAAGACCAGCCCGCGCCCGAGTTCAGCCTGGAAAGTTTGCGCGCCAACCTGGAAGGACAGATTGACGCCTTCAGCGGGCTGGGCAGCGTGTTTATCATGGATTTGCAAACGGGCGAGGAGTTGGGCATCAATGAAGATGTGGCCATGTCCGGCTTGAGCATTCTCAAAATTCTCATTTTTATGGATACATACCGCACGCTGGATGGGCCTCCGGGTGATTATGTGCGGCAGTTATTGGAAGATACGGCCGTTCGTTCCAGCAATTACGGAGCCAATCTACTGCTGCATGTCATCGCCGGGGAAAACAACACCTATCGCGGCGCCGATCTGCTCACCGAATTCGCCCAACGGCTGGGACTGATCAACACCTTCATGGCGATTCCATATGACGCAACGGCCGTCCCCTCCCACCGCAGCACCTACGTCACCCCGGCCAATTCCCGCCCCGATCTGCCCACCAAGCCCGATACAGCCATGCAGACCACCGCCGAAGAAATGGGCACGATGCTCTCCATGATTTATTACTGCGCCCAGGGCGGCGGCACATTACTGGCCGTCTATCCCGACGAAATCACACCGGCTGAATGTCAGGCCGTATTAGATTTGATGGTGCTGAATGTAGAAGGCAACCTGATCCGTTTTGGCGTGCCTGAAGATGTGCCCGTTTCCCACAAACACGGCTGGGATTTCGTCACCCACGGCGACGCCGGGATTGTCTTTTCCCCCGGCGGCGATTATGTGATTGTGGAGTATGTGACCGCCCCGGACACGGACTGGCTGCCATATGAGATTGGCTTCCCCATTTTGCGCGAAATTTCGCGGGCGACGTATAACTATTTCAACTTCGACAACCCCAATCTGGAAAACCCGGAAGACCGTTCTATCCGCGAGGCTGAGGCCCGCGCGGCGGCAGCGGCGGCTACAGCCGAAGCCACTCCGGCCGCAACGCCAACGCCGTGAAGAATGGGGGGAACGGCCGTTACCAATTACCCATTACTCTGTCCTGAAAATTACGGCGTCTTCAGGATTTCGCGGGATCAAGAAAAAATCTACCGCTAATTAAACGAACTAACATGAAAAATAAAAATTTCGCGCAATTCGCGGCAAAAAATTGACCGGCTGGCAAACCAACCCCGCCAGATACCCAAAACGGCATGGTTCAAAACTCGGTTTTGCATCTTTACAAATCGGCTTTGCGTTCGGCCATCGCATTGCAAATGCACGGCGGAGACAAAAAACCCGTTGAAAACGGGTTGAAATGCGCTCAAACCGGGTCTTTAGCGCGTTTCAACGCACTTTTTGTATTAGATGTGGATTTCCAATCCACATCTAATTGTAAAGATGATTTTGTCAAAAATGAACCACGCC
>JAJRYT010000063.1 GCA_024275635.1 Chloroflexota bacterium
AACTTTGCCGCCCGGTTTGGTGACGCGAATCATTTCAGCCAGCATCTTGTCGGCATCAACCTCTTCCATCACCGTCACCGACATGGTCACGTCAAAGGCGTGATCGGGATATGGGAGATTTTCAGCATTTCCTTTCTCAAATTCCACCATGCCTTCAAACCCTTTGCTACGGGCAAGATTTTCGGCTTCCCGCAGCAAATAGCGGTTGAAATCGATACCTTTGATCCGGCTCTTGCCGCCTGCATAGTCAGCCAGCCAGCGGGTGAGCGCTCCCGTGCCACACCCCACTTCTAAAATCGAGTCGCCGTGCTGAAAGTTTGCCTCCTGCATCAGCGTTCTGACCATGCCCAAATAACCCGCCACCGTCGCCCGTCTCTCTAGCAGGGCGGTCATGCCCAACTCGGCGCCACCTAAAGTAATTGTGCAGAAATTGTCGGTAAGCGCAGACATGATCGAATCCCATTGGGAAGGGATAAGCCCCAGGGGAAGCAAAACCAAAGGTGGCCCGGCCCCCTGAATATGGTAGGTAATATCGGCAACCTCGCCCTGCTCACCATCAGGAAGCGTCAATTCCTGCATCCTGGTCGGTGCGTTCGCCGCCAGAAAAGGAAGCATGGCCGATTGAATTCTGTCCGCATGGCAAGCGACCAGATCAGACCAGTTGATATATTCATAGAGTGTTTCCAGCGTTGCGCCCGAAAGGCTTTCCACAAATTGCCCCAGGTGATTAAAATCTGAGGTGTCGCCGCGGAAAACAAGCAATCGGTTGGCCAGCGGCTCAATGATTTCACGGCTGGGTATCCCCGGACACAAGAGGGTAAGGGATGCAAACATCTCTGGATGTTGGGCAGCAAGCCCGGTCAGGTCGCCCAGCCCACGCGCTGCGAAATGGGCATGCTCGATACCCAAATGTTGTAGAAGCTGAAAGATACGGTCTTCTGCGAGGATTTCTGTTTCTGTTGTCATTCTTGTTGCCTCTTGATTACACAACGACCCTCACGCGGTTTGCAGCGTTACAAGAAAGTCAGTGGCGATTTGACGGAATTGTGCTTCGTGCGTTCGCGTCACAAAGTGATCGGCGTTGGGGATGATCGCCAACTGGGCGTTGGGGATCGCGCGATAGACCTCGACTGCCTGCTCAACCGGCAAAAACTGGTCGCGGTCGCCCCAGATGATAAGCGTTGGCGCGTCAATTGTCGCCAAATCTTCCACCGTCAGCAGTGGTGGGTTAAGCATTAAGTGTGATTGCCGCTCCAGCAAGCGCAGCCAATGATCCGGGAATTGTGTATGTGTTCGCTGCCACAAGGCGATGAGATCGGGAATGACCTGTTGGGTGCGAGCCAGGTTGACCTGACCCGGCCCATCCAGCCCCATTGCGGTCAGCGTGGCCCGCGTCGCATCTGATAGGCGATGGGTGACGCTACCCAAGATGAGGGCGCGCACCCGATCAGGATGGCGGTGGGCGACGCGCAAGGCGGTATCGCCGCCGCCGCTCCAGCCGCACAGCGCCGCGCGCTCCAATGCTAATATATCCATCAATCCTACAATATCTTCAACAACGCGCTCGGTAAAGCGTATTGGGTTGGCGTTGGCGGTGAAGGTTGTACGGCCGTGATCACGTAGATCGGGCACAATCACCCAGCCAAGAGATGCAAAGTGGGATATATATGGCTGCCAGTTGGCGCTGCTGCCCATCGATCCGTGCAAGAGAAGCAGCGGTTCACCACTGCCTGCTTCTTCGTAGTAAATGTTAAGCCCGTTGGCAGTTACTGAATTGCTTTGCGTCATCACGCTGTCCTAAGCCGGTGACATTTCAACCCGTTGCCCATACGCCGTCAACACGCGCTGCGCCTGATCAATGTGTAGTTCATCGTGTGAAACAAAAAAGTTCAGGTAATCTCCCAAATTGTAACGAATGGGCAGTCCCTTAAAGAACCAGCACATTGTCTGCAAGTCGGCTTGCGCCGCCTGTTCGATCATGGCTGACAAGCGATCTTGCTGTGCCAGGAAACGGGTCAGGACATCAGGGCTGTATGTGGCCATGGGATTAGTCCTTTTTAATGTGGCAAGTTTCGTTTCGGGGTTAAATTGCCATTCAAGGGTACGTCGCGCCCACCAGGACGGCCGGAAACTCCCATCGGCATTGGCAGGCTCCGGCTTGTTCAGCGCCGCAATTGTGTTGTGAACATACATTTCAAACGCCAGGATGAGGTGCTGAAAACATTGATCCACGCTCCATTCATTCGGCGCCGGCTGCCAACTGCGCTGCGCCTCGTCCAGCGGTACGAACACCCTCTCCACAACCTCGCGATTGTGCTGGTTACGCGCCTGTAAATCTGTCAGGTATGTGTGTTTGGGCATCGGTTGTAACATGGTTCTTGTTCCTCCTTAAATATAACTGTGTCGAATGATGTTCCAGGGTAAAGATTGGTTCAATCTTCAAGATTGAACCAATCTGGAGTCGTCCCTCACCGATCAGGCCTACGCTTCCAATTCGTAAGTTGCTTCAATTGTGTAGAAATTCCGTTGCCCTGTTTGATAAGGGCTGTCTGTTTGTGCTGCTTGCGCCGCCTGAAATTTGGGATCGGCAAACGCAGCTTGGAGCATGGCATAATACGCATCCAGGCTTTCTACTTCAGATTCAATGATGATCGTATCGAAACGGCCGCTCAAATCCGTCAAGATACGGCTGCGCTTAATGACATTCTGGTTATTGATGTCGGCGGCCATCGCCTTGAACCCTTCTATCGCTTCCTGAACGCGGCCCCATTTGCAGTGCATTTCTGTTCTTACGAGTATCATGATTTTGTCTCCTTAAGACTAGAATTTGTGAATGGATGATAGGTTAGCAAACAATCGTCAGCAGTTCGTCAGCACATTAAATCGCCTATTCTGCTGACAAACTGCTGACGGCCGTTTTGTATGCTTTGGCCAGGTATCCGGCAGTTCGCAGGGGGCCAAAGGAGACAGGCATGAACAAGTATGGCTTTTTCAAAGGGTTCGTTCAAAATTAACTTTGCAGTTTGCTGGTAATTGGTAATTGAGTAATTGGGTAATTACCAGTTACCAATTACCTGGTTACAATTTTTCAAACGCCAAAGTTATAAACGAACGTGCCCAAAGAGATGAGTTGGATGGCCGGCGTATCCCCTGCCGAGTGGGAGTTTTTTCTGGATGAAGTATGGGCAGAGGCGGATGAGAACGACGTATTGATTGATCAAGCAGACAGCAAACGCTTCATCTTCATTACATTGGGCGTCTGCCTGTTGCTGGCGACCCCGGCCGTTTGGGTGATTCTGAGCCGCATCTAAGGGCTGTCCTCCCGGAGGGTTACGAACAGCTCCGTCAGATGGCGGGGCTGTTTTGTTTGGGATTTACGGCCGTCTGTTTTACAATCTCGTAATCCGTAATCCGTAATCCGTAATCCGTAGTCCGTAATCCGTAAACGGAACACGGAATACGAAATACGAAATACGAAATACGAAATACGGAATACGGAATACGGAACACGGAATACGGAACACGGAACACGGAATACGGAACACGGAACACGGAATACGAAACACGGAGGCAAACATGCGACTGGGACTTATGCTAGGCTATGCGGCGCGGCGGATTGAACTGCCGGTTGAATTGGTCAAGGAAGCGGATCGATTGGGCGTTTATGCAATCTGGACGGCCGAAGCTTACGGCTCCGACGCCATCTCCCCCCTGGCCTGGCTGGGGGCGCTGACGCAAAACATCAAGCTGGGGACGGCGATCATGCAGATGCCAGGCCGCACCCCAGCCAATGCGGCCATGACGGCGATGACAATGAACCAGTTGTCAAACGGCCGTTTCCTCATGGGGCTGGGTCTCTCCGGGCCGCAGGTCGTCGAAGGGTGGCACGGCGTCAGCTACGCCCGTCCCCTCACCCGCACCCGCGAATACGTGGACATCGTCCGCCAGATTTTTCGCCGCGAAGCGCGTATGAGCCTGGACGGTAAGGTGTACCAGATCCCCTACCGGGGCGACGACGCCACCGGCCTGGGCAAGCCGCTCAAAAGCACGCTGGAAGCTGCGCCGGACATCCCCATTTACCTGGCGGCCATCGGCCCTAAAAACGTGCAGCTGGCCGCCGAAATCGCTGACGGCTGGCTGCCCATCTTCTTCTCGCCGGAGAAGTTTGACCAGACGTACCGGCCGCGCGTGGAAGCGGGGCTGGCGAAGGCGGGCAAGAGGATGGCCGATTTTGACATCGCGCCTACCGTCTCCGTTGTGATCAATGACAGTCTGGACGTATGTTACAATATGTTACGGCCGTTCCTGGCCCTCTACATCGGCGGCATGGGCGCAAAAGGCAAAAACTTCTACCATGACCTGGCCTGCCGCTACGGCTACGAAGCCGCCGCCAGCGAAATTCAAGACCTCTATTTGGCGGGCGACAAAGGGGCGGCGATGATGAAAGTGCCTGGCGAACTGATTGACGAAGTGGCCCTGGTCGGCCCGCGGGCGCGGGTGAAAGAACGGCTCCAGCACTGGCTGGACAGTCCCATTACCACGCTCAACATGACCGTCTTTGATGTGGAAACCTTGCGGGCCATGACAGAATTAGCTGGTGAATGAGCATAAGCTTGGTTGCAGGAGGCAGCGCTGATTGAGCGCCGAGAGAAATGAAGGGGGTAGGGATAAATAGTCAGTGTGCCTGCTTATCCCTACCTATGCCACTATGTAGAATGAGCGTTGTTGTAGCTATTGGCGTGTCGCGTGCAGAGAAAAGCCCGTATGGTATAATTCATCGCTGGTATGGCAAGGTTACGGGCTGTTCAGTCAGCAAATAGTTTACCGTCTGGCAGCCAGGTTTACCATTTATAAAGTTCCTATCAGGAACGCAATGCCTACCGCAAAAACAAGAAGAGGGAAAACAACTTGTTTCGACCACTAGATTGGTTATTAGGTCTGTTATCGTTAGATATTGGCATAGATTTAGGCACAGCGAATACGCTGGTCTACATTCGTGATCGGGGTATTGTAATCAATGAACCGTCCTGGGTAGCCATCAATAAGCGCACCAGACGGCCGTTAGCCATTGGCGCTGAAGCGCGGGAAATGGTCGGGCGGACGCCGGGCGACATTGTGGCTATACGGCCGTTACGCGACGGCGTCATCTCCGAATTCGAAATCACCGAAGCCATGCTCGACTACTTCATCAAAAAA
Source organism: Chloroflexota bacterium (assembly GCA_024275635.1). Taxonomy (GTDB): domain Bacteria; phylum Chloroflexota; class Anaerolineae; order Promineifilales; family Promineifilaceae; genus JACKCC01. The sequence goes on from JAJRYT010000063.1 coordinate 5,197, forward strand.
GCCCACGAGCAAATGATCGTCCCCTTCCCCCGGCCCCGCGTCGTCGTCGGCGTCCCCAGCGGCGTGACCGAAGTGGAAAAGCGGGCCGTTTACGACGCCGCTATCTCTGCTGGCGCTCGCCAAGCGCACCTCATCGAAGAACCCATGGCCGCTGCTATCGGCGCGGGTCTCCCTATCAACGAGACCCGCGGCAGCATGATCGTAGACATTGGCGGCGGCACCACCGAAGTGGCTGTGTTTTCTATGACCGGCATCGTCGTCAAGCGCTCCATCCGCGTTGCCGGCGACGAGATGGACGAAGATATCATCCAATACGCCCGCAATAAATATAACCTCCTCATTGGCGAACGCATGGCCGAGCGCGTCAAAATCGGCATTGGCTCTGCCTTTGCCCTGCCCGAAGAGCGCACCATGACCCTGCGCGGTCGCAACCTCATCAACGGACTGCCCCAGGCTGTCGAAATCAGCAGCATTGAACTGCGTGAAGCCATGGCCCCCTCCGTCAACATCATCGTTGACACCGTGCGCGATACGCTGGATGAAACCCCGCCCGAACTCGTTGCCGACTTGATGGAAGCGGGCATTTGCCTGGCTGGCGGCGGCGCTCAAATCAAAGGGCTGGCCGAGCGGTTAGAAGATATGGTCAAAATGCGGGTCTGGGTGGCCGAAGATTCTATGACCTGCGTCGCTCGCGGCGCCGGGCGTGTGCTAGAAAATCTAGACTTATGGGAGCGCGCCCTGGTCGGCCTCCATCGCGGCAGCACACACTGATCAGGATTGAGTGATGAGGACTGAGTGATGAGGGATGAGTGACAACTTGGCTCAGTCCTCAGTCCTCATCCCTCGTTCCTCAGTCCTCATTCCTTAGCCCTCATCATTTTTATGAACTTAAACGAAGCGCAGCAACGGATTCGGTGGGCAGTTTTTATCATTCTGGCCGGAACCGCTGTTTTGTTAACGATTCTGGATAATACCGGCAATCTGGATGAAGTACTCACGTTTTTGCGCGATCCCCTGGCCGTCATTGTGGGCTGGACATCAGCCCGCACAGACAGTATTGCCGACGTGCTGGACGGCCCGCGCGACCTGCAAACAGCCCGCGAAGAATTGGCCCAACTACAGGCCCGTGTGGATATACTGGAACGGGAAAACGAGCAACTGCGCGAGGTTCAGGGGGAATACCAACTACTGCTCGATCTATTTAACCGCGCCCGCCAGCAGCCGGCGTTCAGCCGTCTGACTGCTTCGGTAATCGGGCGCGATACCAGCCCTTCTTTACGCAGCATCATTATTGACAAAGGTCGTGACGACGGCATTGTGGTAGGCATGCCGGTGGAAAGCGCCCGCGGTTTGGTGGGACAGGTGTTTCGCACCACCAATAACTCGGCCCAGGTTGTCCTTATCACGGATAATGCCAGTTCCATTCCGGCCCGGCTGGGCAGCTCGCGAGCTACCGGGCTTTTACGCGGCGGCGGCCTGGGTGGGGCGACAAGTATTGACTGGATTGATTTGAAGCGCCAGCTTGACGTGGGCGAGGTGGTGTTAACATCTGGCCTGGGCGGTAAATTCCCACAAGACATTGTCATTGGCCGGGTGATTGAAGTGGATCGCCGGGAAGCGGAACTGTTCCAGCGGGCCATTGTCCAGCCGGCGGTGGCGTTTGATTCGTTGGAGATTGTTTTTGTTATTACAGGATTCCATCCGGTGGATACGGAGATTTTTACTGCTCCGCCGGGCGGATGAGACAGTGAACCAATGAGTTCGAGTATCTATCTGGCTGTGCCGGTGATGTTGGTGTTGACGGTGGCGCAAACGGCCGTTCTTCCCCGTTTCCCTATTGTGGGCCTTATTCCTCAACTCCCCTTCCTGGTTGCCTTATCCTGGGGGTTGCTGCGCGGCGTTAACGAAGGCATCGTGTGGGCTTTCATTGGCGGCCTTTGTCTGGATTTATTCAGCGTTGGCCCGTTGGGAGTCACGGCGCTGGCCTATATGCTGGCTATTTTGGCCGTCATCTGGATTGAAAATGCTATGCCCGCCAACCGGTTCTTCCTGCCCATCATCATGGCCGCGCTGGCGACCCTGATCTACCTGTTCATTTACCTGTTTTTATTGCAACTTCTTGGCCATCAGATAAGTATGCAAGTGGTCACGGGCATATCGTCTACGGTTATCTTACACGGCGCCTTAATCCTCCCCATATTCTGGCTCATGTATTATTTGGACCAAACATTCCGCCCGCGTCCTGTTAAATTATGAGGGATGAATGGTGAATGATGAAGGTTTTTACTCATTCCTAATTCATCCTTCATCATTCCTAAACCCTCTTTACTGGAGGTTCCTATGTCCCGAATGGGTTGGGAACGTATCGAAGATCAAGAAGAGTTAGAGCGGGAAGATATGGGGTTAAGCGGCCGTTTATTTTTCCTGCGCTTAGTTATCATTACCACCCTGGGGCTGCTCCTCTACCGGGTGTGGTGGATACAACAAAATCGCGGTCAGGAATTGCAAGCCCAGGCTGAAGAGAACCGGATTGCCGTTTTGCGCCAATCGGCCCCGCGCGGCGTCATTTTTGACCGCAATGGACAGGCGTTAGCGGTGAATTTACCCAGTTTCAACGTCACCATCACGCCCGCTTTCCTGCCGGGTACAGAGGCAGAACGTCAGGCCGTATACGAGAGGCTTTCCCTGTTAACCGGCGTGCCCGTTACCAACACCGTTCAACAACAAGCCTTGATTCAAGCGGCCAACCCTGAATTGGTCAATACCTACAGCCGTCTGGCGGAACTATATAATGCCCCGGTAGATGAAACATTGGATCAGGCTGGTGTTGTGCCGCAACTGCCGGACAGTATTGCTGGGATTGTGGAAACATTTAGTTTTGCCCCTTATTTACCGGCGGTTATCACCTCCAGCATTCCCATTACGCTGGCGTACACGATTGAGCAAGAGAGTATTTTCCTGCCCGGCGTGCGTGTGCTGGAACAACCGCGGCGTTACTATCCCAGCGGCGAGTTTACCGCCCATATCATTGGCTACATGGGACCGCTGCCTAATGAAAACTGGCTTAACTTGCCGGGCTATGAACGCAGCGATCGGGTTGGTTGGTCGGGGTTAGAATCTTCGATGGAGTTTGAGATGGCCGGGCAAAAGGGGGAGCTGCAAATTGAACAGGATTGGACCGGGCGCGAGCTACGCCAGATCGGCCTGGAGCGGGAGCCAGTAGCCGGATTAAATATGCACCTGACGCTTGATCTGGATTTGCAAAAACAAGCTTATGATATCCTGGGCCAGTTTATGGAAGCCAATCGAAAAACGGCGCGAGTGGATGAAATTACAGGTGAGCGCACGTTCCCGGAGATTGAACAGGCGGCTGTGGTAGCGATGAATCCGCAAACAGGTGAAATCCTGGCCCTGGTAAACTATCCTACGTTTGAAAACAATCGTTTTGGGACGGATGTGCCGGTAGATTATTATTTGGGATTGGCGCGGAATGATTATACGCCGTTGGTGAATCATGCTATCAGCGGGACGTACCCGCCGGGATCGACCTTTAAGCTGGTGCCGGCTTCCGGCGCTTTGCAAGAAGGAATTGTGTCCCCGAACCGCCTGCTGCGCGCGCCGGGTATTATCGAAGTACCGAATCGTTTTGCGCCTAATGATCCCGGTCGGGTGCAGCCGTTTGTTTGTTGGATTTTTCCGGGCGAACATGGGGTGATGGACATGCGGCGCGGCATCGCTAATTCGTGTGATATTTATTTTTACAAGATTAGCGGCGGCTTTGACCAGGATGGGGAGTTTGTGGAAGGGTTGGGCGTGGACCGCATTGCCCGGTATGGCGCTCAATTTGGGTTTGGCCGGGTGCAGGGGATTGAACTGCCGTTGGAAGCGGCCGGGAATTTACCGCCGAACCGGAACTGGATTGTGCAAACTTACGGCCGTCCCTGGTCAACGGGCGATGATTATAATTTAGGTATTGGGCAGGGGTTTATGACGGCGACGCCGCTGCAGGTGGCGCAGATGGCGGCGGTTGTGGCTAATGGCGGCTTTTTGTACCGGCCGCGGGTTATTCACCATATGACGGATGAGGATGGCAATGTGGTGTTGGTGGATGAAAACAGCCAGGTTGTTGCCAGGGCGCATCCGGGACCAAACGGCCGTACCATTCTCCTTGACGCCGGCGGCAACCCGCTGGATGATCCCACAATCAATATCGAATTTGATGAGGATGGCAACTACATTTTTCAGCCGGAAGTGGTGGATGCGCTGGATGTTGACCGGGAATTTTTGCAGGTGGTTCAAGAAGGGATGCGGCTGGTGAACACGCGCATTGATGAAGATACTTTTTATACCGGCGCTACTTTCACGGATTGGCCCGATGCGTTTGGTTTGGCAACGGCCGGGAAGACGGGTACGGCCGAATTCTGCGACGATATCGCCATACAACGGGGCTGGTGCCGGTTTGAAGACATCCAACAACGTAAAGTCCTGCCCACTCACTCCTGGTATGTGGGCTATGCGCCCTACGAAAACCCGGAAATTGTCGTCTCTGTTTTCATCTTTAACGGCGGCGAAGGCTCCGCTTGGGCCGCGCCGGTAGCCTGCAATGTGATGGCCGCTTATTTTGGGCTGGGGCAGTATGCCGATGGCCTGACCCTGGAACAATGGCAGGACTCGTTAAGCCCGGATAATCGTGTTTGTAATTCCCGCTCCTTTAATCCCATCGTGGAACCCTTTGACCTGGTCATCCCGGAGGAAGAAAGGAATACCCAATAACCGACTTACTTTCAGGAAATAACTATGACTGGATTTTTAACCTCTCTGGGCCTGTCATCAGGCGAATTAACGCAGTTGATTGTTTTGGGGGCGGCTCTGCTGGTGGGGTTGTTCCTTTTGCGTATGGTGTTTAAGCTGACGGCGACGCTGTTTCGCGTGGGTTGTTTTGCTGTTCTTTTCATTGTTGCCGCCGTTTTTGTGTTGAATTTGCTTAATTAATGGGGGGAGGGGAGGAACGGCCGTTTCCGCTGTTTTTATGGCAGCATCGCCATTAATCCCCCCGATGTTCCGAACCTTGTTTGACGAGAACGAGAGTTATAATATACTCGTATGAGGCAATCCACTTTCGATCCATGTTATGGTAGAATGAAAAATATAATGAGCATTAAATACATCGATTTATTCTGTGGGATTGGCGGATTTCGAGTTGCTGCCACACAGGTCTTTGATAAGTACAACATTCCGTCAAAGTGTCTGTTTTCCAGCGATATCGATCCTTACGCGCGAGAAACTTACAATGCTAATTTTGGTGAATATCCGGCTGTAGACATCACCGAAGTTAAAGCATTGGACATTCCAGATCACGATTTACTTTTTGCCGGTTTTCCTTGCCAGCCATTTAGTATTATTGGTAAGGGCGAGGGATTTGAAGACACACGCGGAACCCTCTTTTTCGATATTGCCCGAATCTTAAAAGCTAAACGACCGAAAGCCTTTGTTTTAGAGAATGTGAAGCGCTTAGTTAGACATGATAAAGGAAGAACGCTTAAGAAAATACACGATGTCCTTACGGATTTAGGTTATTACTATGATTATCGTGTGCTGAATGCGTTAGACTATGGATTGCCACAAAAAAGGGAGCGGGTTTTTATCGTCGGGTTTCATAAACCGGCGAGTTTTCAATGGCCCGCTAAACAGGATTTTTTTAGACCGTTAAGCGACATTCTAGAGCATAATGTTGACGAAAAGTATTATGCCTCAGACAGGATTCAACGAAAACGAATTGCTAAACATACCTCAACGCATACGCTCTCTGTGTGGCACGAAAATAAGTCTGGGAATATCAGTTCATATCCTTATTCTTGCGCGTTAAGATCTGGCGCGTCTTATAATTACTTGCTCGTAAATGGAGAACGACGACTAACCCCTCGGGAAATGCTGCGATTACAAGGGTTTCCAGACTCTTTTAAGATTGTAGTATCTGATGCCCAAATTCGTAAGCAAGCGGGTAATGCGGTTCCGATTAATGTTGTTCGCGCGGTTTTAGAGTCATTTCTTCCCGTTTTCTATGATGTTGCTGTTTTGCCAAAAATGAGACCTGTCCAGAACGGCTATCGCTATCAACAAACATCTGTGTTATTGAACGAACGCTATGTCCCCAACAGAGAAAACGCCGCGTTTGCGGACGGTGGATAGAGTTAAGCCTCCCTACCCACTAAACCAATTCCCTAAGAATTTCGGATATAATCTTGGTAAGGAAATTGTGTATCTACTCGCCACAAAAAGCATGCCTGAACTTAAGGGATCTGAATGGGAACAAGCGTTTGCTAATGCTATCGGGGCTAAATGGAAACCGTCGAATGTTGGCCTTGATGATGTTGTGCTAGGCAGTTGTGCGCGGAGCGCTAAAAGTGTAAAAAACGCAAACCCCAAGAAAGTGAAGCGGGTACGACTTATTTCCGGTCGAAATTCACCGGCATACTCTTTTGGTGAAACAAATCTTAAAATGGCTCCGGACAAGCTGGGAGAGCAAATCCTGGCGATCTGGAATGAGCGCGTTTCTTCCATCAGAGAAAGATACAGTAATTCCCGCAGTCAAAATCTGGTATAACAATAGCCTCATTTTCGTAAAGATTCAAGGAGAAAAGAGGCGACATAATGAAGATAAGAAAGCATTTATCAGCAGATGGCTTATTTAAGATGGTAAGAAAGGGATTCAA
>JAJRYT010000064.1 GCA_024275635.1 Chloroflexota bacterium
ATTGTGGCGGCATAGCGCGAGCACATTAACCCTGGCCAGCCGCCAGGCATTATGTTTTGACGTGGCTGAATGGGAAGATCGCGTCGTTGGCTTTCAACTCAGCGCGAGAAGCGGCAGAGGGGTGCATCTTGTGCGCCTGACCGTGAGTTCTGATTACCAACAACACGGAGTCGGCTCAGCGCTTTTAGCTCATGCCATCAATACCTACCATCAGCTTGGCTTGCGCCAGATTACGCTTAATACCCAAATCAATAATATTCCATCCCAACTGCTGTATAAAAAGTTCGGCTTTTCTGCCAATGGCCAGAGGCTGCCTATTTGGGTGAAAGTGTTGTAAAACGAGTCGGAGTCTTTGTAAGTAAGCGTTCGGAAATAACTCCCCAGTTTTTGTATTCCGTGTTCCGTATTCCGTCAGGAGATAACGGATTACGGATTACGGATAACGGATTACGGATAACGGATTACGGATAACGGGCGACCAAGTCGCTCAGTTAATTACGAACGCCGCCTAAGGAGCGTCAATATGAGCGACAATCAATCAGTCATCTTGCCGGAAGATGCGCCTTATGTAAATGCGCTACTGCTGCAAATGATATGGGGAATCGAGGAAGTGTTGGGAACCAATGGCTTGAACGCCGTTTTACGTGCCAGCAACTTGAACCGATTAATCGATAACCCACCACCCAACAATTTAGAAAGCGAGGTGCAGGCCCGCGAATATGCAATGTTGAATGCCGCGATTGAAGAGTTCACTGGCCGGGCGGGCAAAGGAATGCTGCAGCGGATTGGCCGGGCTTCTTTCCGTTGGGGCATTAAAGAGCAATCGGCCGTGATGGGATTAGCCGGGATTGCCCTCAAAGCATTACCGCAGCGTTTACGAAAGCGCGCCATCTTGTTGGGGATACGTAAGGGATTGATGGATATTGTAGAGTATGGCCTGGTAGATGTGCAAGATAAAAACGGGGTTTTGATTTATACCGATTATGCCTGCACAATTTGCCATACCCGCCATGATGAAAAATCAATCTGTCACCTTTATGTAGGTACTTTAGGCGAGGCAATGGCCTATGCCACCGGTAAGGATTTTCGTGAGTTCGATATTGTAGAAACAGATTGCAGAGCCAAAGGGGATGGGTTTTGCCGGTTTGAGATTCGAGATAAAGCGTAAAGGAAGTGGTGCGGATGCACGTGCAGTTACTAATGGAGAAAAGCTGGCCGAAAGTAAAATCAGGACTTCTTTATTCGGGGTTAATCGGGCTGTTTTTAGGCGGAATTGGCGGCGGGGTTGATGAAATCTGGGCGGCAATTATTAGTACGGCCGTTTTAATAAGTATATTTGGCGCCTACAACCAAACCTTAAAACGGAACAATGGTATCCTGAGCGGCTTAATTGCCGGCGGCCTTGTGGGATTATTGGTCAGTTTGGCCGGGCTGCCCATCAGTCGAAATATCAACGGCATTCTCGACGGCGCATTGTTCGGTTTATTAAGTGGCATTATCGCTGGTGGTGTAATCGGTGTTATAACTCACGCCCGCCCCCATGAAGAAGACCCACTACTCACAAAAATATTCCTGATTGTAGGCTCAATCGGACTGGGAGCTTTCCTGGGCGGTGGCGTTGGATTCATAGCCGGTACTGTTCTGGGACTGATTAGCGTTAGTTGGCATGGTTCCATTGTCGCGGCGCTGGCCGGTGGCATTGTTGGCGGTTACTTAGGCTCTTATTATGAGAAGTTACAATGGATATTGCTTGGGGCCAGCGTTATTGCTCTCGCAACTGCGTTAAGCAGTTTAATAGGCGGCGCATTAGCCGGATTAGTTTTGGGAATTATCAGCGGCTCTTTCGCTCCCATGTTATTTGTAGCGCTCATCGGCGCGTATGGCGGGCTGGCCAGCCGGGGTTTGGTGGCGATGGCGGTGGAAGCTCTTGAAGCCCCCAGCGAGATGCTGATCCAGGGCGCGGTCCCCTTTCTGGTTCCGGCGATGATGGTGGGGATGATGGTGGGGACGGCCGCTTCCGGCGTTGGCAGTCTCCTCGTGTTACCCACCGCGTTAGCTGTGGTTGGTTTAGCTCTGGGCGTATTTGGCGAACTGGAGGGTAAGCATAATAATCAGGTTACCGTGCGTACCATCGTCGAAATGACCATGATGGGAACCGAAGAATGGCCCATTCGCCAGGCGATCAGGCACGTGACCGGTCCCAACCATCTGGAAGCACTGGTCGGGATGGGGGCCAATTTGCTAGTTGGGTTATTTGGCAGCGTGCTGGGCATTATGTTGGGCATGCAAATCAGCCAACTTGTAGTAAGGTTAATTGGCAGTATGAGCTGACGGAGGTATTTTATGACCCGGTATAAAGTAAACGCGGAAGAGTTAACGGCCGCTTTGGCCGAATTGCCGGGGTGGGAAGTCAAAGATGGCAAACTGCATAAAACATACAAATTTGGTTCCTTTGCCCAGGCCATTGGCTGGATGGTCAGTATCGCCATCCATGCCGACAAAATGGATCATCATCCCGAATGGGCTAACGTGTACAACCGCATCCGTGTAGACCTGGTTACGCACGACTTAGGGAATGCCATCAGCAGTTGGGACATAGAATTAGCGAAAAAAATGGACGCTTTGGCTGCCTGAAAGGAATAAAAAAAGCACTCTCAATTGGAGCGCTTTCTTTGATAGCGGGGACAGGATTCGAACCTGCGACCTCCGGGTTATGAGCCCGACGAGCTGCCTCTGCTCTACCCCGCATCAACGGCAGGCATTATAGCAAGAACTAATCGCTTGTCAAGGATCACAAACTCCCTGGGGTGTACGAACAAGTTGGCAACGCCTTTGGGTTTGGCAACGCCAAACCCCTACATCAGGCCGCAATGGTAGGGGCATGGCGCGGCCATGCCCAGTGGCGTTGCCAACATGTCTGACAATTTGGTCGTAGACCCAAACTCCCTCTTGACCCCCCAATTGCAGTTTGTTACACTCTTGCTCAACAATTAAATAGAACCGATCTACGGTGTCCTTGCCCCGGATGGCAGGACGTAAAGGCGAAACTGGTGCCTCGTTTTTTACATGGAATTGAGAAGTCCAGTACTGTCCCGCAACTGTAAGTTAGTCGGATAATCTAGTAATAGTCGGGTAGTCAACAAGCATGATTACAAGACTAAACAACGGTAAGAATAAACGATTAACAAGTCAGGCCGCCCGCCATAGGTCAGTTTCAACTCTCGTGGACAAGGGTTGGGAACTGTGACAGGTAACACGATCCCTGACACGGCCGTTTCGGCGCCAAATTCGATTCTCAACCCGATGCCCCAGGCATCGGGTTTTTGTTTTCGATAATTCCCTTCAGCCGCGATGTCTTGACCGATGTTAAATTTTGAGGAAACCTGGAGGAAACATGAAGAAGCGTTTATCAATTATCAGTTTAATCATTGCCCTGGCTGGGGTGTGGAGCTTGTTGGCGTTTGTGAAGGCAGAAACGGCCGTTGCCGCCCCCATCACCCAACCCCTCTTCCCCGACCAGCGTGACGCCGTTGTTCAGGCTGTCAATTGGCTCATCGCCACCCATCAAAACGAGGATGGCGGCTATGCCAGCTTCAGCGGCGGCGCCAACCTGGCCCCGTCCGACGTGGGCGGAACAGTAGACGCGATTTTAGCCATCAGCAGCGTGGGCTACAACCCGATCCCGTCTCTGGATTACCTGCGGCAAAACAGCGCCGACGCGGCAGCCTACGCCCAAACCGACGGCTCAACCGCCGGTAAACTCATTCTGGCCTTGGCTGCCGCCGGGCAAAATCCCCGCAGCTTTGCCGGTCAAGATTTTGTCGCCATTTTATCCGCCCATTTGCAGCCCGATGGCGACTACAACGTCCCCCAGCCTTTCGGCCATTCGCTGGCCTTGCTGGCGCTGGCTGCCGTCAACGAACCCATCCCGCCGGAAGCAGTGGCTTGGTTGACCGCTTTGCAAGCGGCCGACGAGGGGCTGGATGGCTCCTGGGATGACGGCTTCGGCACGGCCGGAAATGCCGATGCGACCGCCATGGCCGTGATGGCCTTACTGGCTGCCGGCGTTCCGGCCGATGATGCCGTCCTGACGCGGGCGGTTGATTTCCTGGCCCAAACCCAATTGGACGGCGGCGGCTGGGAATACGGCCCCGGCTTTGGTCAAAATGGGAACAGCACCGCCCTGGTTGTACAGGCATTAAGCGCCCTGGGGCTTGATTTTTATTCGGCCGACAGCGCGTTTGCCAAAGACGGCCAGTCGCCGTTGACTGCTTTGTTGTCTTATCAAGGCGAATCGGGCGCGTTCCAGGCCGATTTTGGCGAGGGGCCGTTTGATGATTTCTTCACCACCGTGCAGGCCATTCCGGCGGCGGCGGGCAAAGCGTTTCCGTTGAACGGCCGTTACGAAGCCGCCCGTCAAGCTGGTTCCTGCCTCCTCACGTTGCAAGATGAGGCGACAGGCGGTTGGGAGCAGTTTGCAACCTTTGGCGTAGATGCCGCCGGAACCGCGCGCGCCATGCAGGCCATCGCCGCTTTGGGTGATGACCCGGCCTTTGCTTTACCGGCGTTAGAATCATTGACGCCCGACTATCTGGCTGTTAGCCGGGGCGGCGGGATTGGCATTGTGATGCAGGGCGTGGCCGCGGCCGGCGGCGACGTCTATGATTTTGCCGGGGTTGACCTGGTGGAACAGATGACGGCCGTTCTTTCCGACACAGGCGAGTATGACAGCACGCAATTTGGTCCCTTCTCCCATGCGGAGGCGATGTTAGGGCTGTTGGCGGTGGGAGAGGCGGTGGATGAAACGGCCGTTTCCTTCCTCCTCAACAGCCACGCTAACGGCGACTGGGGCGGCCCCGACAGCAGCGGCATCGCCCTGAATGTGCTGGGCAAATTGGGACAGCCCCTGTTTGAAGCGATTGACAATTTGCGGGCCACACAGCTGCCCGATGGCGGCTGGGGCTTCGATGGGTCTAACCCCAGCTCTTCCTCCGAGGTGGTGCAGGGGTTGGTCGCCGCGGGCGAGAATCCGTTCGGCCCCGATTGGAGCCAGGTGGTCAGCGGAACCATCGTCAACGCCGCCGATGCGGTGATAGCCCTGCAAGGGGAAAATGGCTGCTGGCCCAATCTTTACGGCCCGGGTGATGACCCCTTCGGCACAACGGACGGCATTATTTTGTTGACGCAGGCGGTCGGCCCGGTCGGCCCGGTTCCCATGTTGTTAGCCGCGCCGACGGAGGCCGAAGCGCCGCCGGCGGAACCGGTCATTGAGCCAACGGTAGAACAGGCTGCGCCCACGCTGGCCCCCGCGCCGGAACCGACTGACGCGCCGCCAACGGCCGTTCCCGAACCCACCGCTGCGCCCCCGGTTGAAGAAGCGCCTGCCGCGACTGCCCAGCCAGCGGTCGAACCGGCTCCGGCCCAACCCAGCAGCGTCGCGCCGGCGATTGCTGTCGTGGTGGCTTTGCTGCTCTTAGGCGGTGGGGCGTATTGGTATTTGAAGAAGTAGTGTCCCGCTCGTTCCCACGTTCTACGTGGGAATGCTGTCTGAACGCTCTGCGTTCTGCTTTGCTTGACGCAGAGCGTCTGGCGGATCATTCCACGCAGAGCGTGGAACGAGGGGAATGTATTATGTGGAAAAAATTTCTTTTGGCGATGGTTTTGTTGGCTGGTCTGGCAGCGGCCGTATCCGCGCAAGAACCCAACCGGGCGGCGCTGGTTGTCGCCCTGGCCGATGGGCAGGTGTTGACCCGCTGCGTTGAATTTGCGGAAGTGGAAATCAGTGGGTATGAACTGCTCTCCCGTTCCGGTCTGGCGTTGGAAACATCGGCGGCGGCGATGGGCGCGGCCGTGTGCCGCATTGAAGCGGCGGGTTGTCCGGCGAATGATTGTTTCTGTGAATGCAAAGGCGGCGGGGATTGCGTTTACTGGTCTTACTGGCATTTGAAGGAAGGCCGGTGGCAGTACGCGCAGTCCGGCGCTGGTCTTTACCAGGTGCAAAATGGCGCGGTGGATGGTTGGACATGGGGGCCGGGTTCTGTTCAGGCCGCGATTGAGCCGCCGCTTCTGACCTTTGATGATGTTTGCGCCGTCTCTGAAAGCGTGACGCCACCCCCGTCGGCTGAACGGCCGGTTTCGGAACCGCCGGCATCGCAACCGGCGGCGCAATGGGGCGGGATCGCTGTGTTAGCCTTCGTTATTTTGGGGCTGGCCGGTCTGTTCGTCACCCGGCGCGGGAAGGGGACGTGATGCGGCAGGGGGTAACGGCCGTCATCTACACCGTGAGCGCCGTCATTGGCGTGGCCGCATTTGCTTATCCTTTTGTGCTGCCGCAAACGGCCGTTGCCAGGACAACGGCCCACGCTGTTGACGCCCCCTTGTTAACCCTGTTCCTCATCGTGATCAGCCTGGCCGTGCTGCTGGTGGAAGTGCAGGGGCAGGCGGTCAGCGCCAAAGTAGTGGCGGCGTTGGGTGTGTTGGTGGCGGTGACGGCCGTGCTGCGCTTCCTCGACACCCTTTTCCCCATTCCCGGCGGCTTTACACCCATCTTCGCCCCCATTATCCTGGCCGGATACGTCTTTGGGGCGCGTTTTGGCTTCTTACTGGGGACAATGGCCCTGCTCGCTTCCGCGCTCATCACCGGCAACGTCGGTCCCTGGCTGCCCTACCAGATGTTCACCGCCGGTTGGGTGGGCATGACGGCCGGCTGGCTGCCCCATCCCCGCCGCCCGCGCCGCCAAATCATTCTGCTCGTCTGTTTCGGCTTTGCCTGGGGACTGCTGTTTGGGGCGATTATGAATCTGTACTTTTGGCCTTTTGTGTCGGATGGCACAGCGGCCAGTTGGCAGCCGGGCAGCGGGTTGCGGGATGGGATCGGCCGTTATGCCGCCTTTTACCTGGTCACTTCCCTGGTTTGGGATGTGGGCCGGGGGGTGGGTAATGTGGCCCTTATATTGGTTTTAGGGATGCCCACCGTGCGCGCATTGGCCCGCTTCCGCGACCGGTTTCAATTTGTGAAAACAGAATGATGAATGATGAATGATGAATGATGAATGATGAATGATGAATGATGAATGATGAATGATGATTTGGATGCGCGGAGCTGGGTGGTTTGGGTGGCGGCGGCGGTCATTACCGCGCTGGCGGCCCACAATCCATTTTATACGCTCATTGTGCTGGCAGCCGCCGGGGCGGTGGGCGTTGTTTGCGCCCGCCCGGACATGGGGTTGCCGCTGCCTTTGGCGCGGATTGGCCTGGTCATCTTGTTTTTTACGACGCTGTTTAATGCGTTGATGGTGCATGTGGGGGCGACGGTATTGTTTCGCCTGCCGGGGAATTGGTTATGGATTGGCGGCCCGGTGACGGTGGAAGCGGCCGTTGTGGGCGCGGGCAACGGGCTGGTGTTATTCACTTTGCTCGTTGTGTTCACGACGATGAACCGGGTTGTTTCCACCGGCGAACTGGTGCGGTTAGCGCCGCGGGCGCTGCGCGATCTGGCCGTTGTCGTCCTGATTGCCATCACCTACGTGCCGGAGACGATGAACCAACTGCGGCGCATTCGGGAGGCGCAGGCGATTCGCGGCCACCGGGTGCGCGGTCTGCGTGACTGGCGGCCGGTGTTGATTCCCCTGTTGATTGGCGGCCTGGAACGGGCAATGGGGGTGGCCGAGGCGATGGTGGCGCGCGGTTACGGTTCCACAGCCGATTCCCGGCAGCCGTTGGCGACTCAGTTGGTTTTGCTGCTGGGCCTGTTGGCTGCTTTTGCCGGGTGGGTGATTAGTTTTTGGGTTGGCTGGCCGGGTTGGATGTTGATGGGGGGCGGCGTGGTCATCATCCTGCTGCTGCTGTGGCAGTTGGGGCGGCAAACGCCGTTCACCCGCTACCGGCCGCGGCCGATGACGAAGTGGCATGTGGGGTTGATGGGAACGGCCGTTTTCCCTCTCTTACTCATCTTCCTACCTTTACCTTTTGTGGATAAAACGACATTCAATTACTCGCCGTATCCCCAATTGACCATCCCCGGTTTTGATTTATTGACAGGATTCAGTATGCTTCTACTCAGCTACCCGGCGCTGGCCGGTTGGTTCAACGGGAACGAGTCCCAATTGGCCCCGACCGCCGCGCCGCAAGTGAAATCTGATGATAACGATTAACCAGCTTACTTACACGTATCCCAACAGCAGCCGCATCGCCCTGCAAGACGTCGCCTGGCAGGTCAACGCCGGTGATTTTGTCTTGGTAGCCGGGCCGTCAGGATCGGGCAAATCTACTCTGCTGCGCTGTTTGAACGGCCTGGTTCCCCATTTCACCGGCGGCGTGATTGACGGCGTAGTGTTGGTGAATGGGCTGGATGCAGTGGCGCTTGGCCCCCATGCGCTGAGCCGCCATGTGGGGTTTGTCTTGCAAAATCCGGAGGCGCAGGCGGTGCTGGATCGGGTGGAGCCGGAGATCGCCTTTGGGCTGGAAAATGCGGCGCTGCCGGTTCAGGAGATGCGGGTGCGGGTGGAAGAGGTGTTGGATTTGCTGGATTTGACGCCGCTGCGGGAACGGCCGTTAACCACACTCTCCGGCGGCGAACGGCAGCGAGTAGCCATCGCTACGGCGCTGGCGCTGCGCCCGCAAATCCTGGTTCTGGATGAACCAACCAGCCAGCTTGATCCGCAGTCGGCCGAGGAAGTGCTGCGGGCATTGGTGCGGCTCAACGAGGATTTGGGTTTGACCGTCATCTTGGCCGAGCACCGGCTGGAACGGGTGCTGCGCTATGTAGACCGGGTGACTTATTTGGAGAATGGCCGAATTGTGGTGGATGAACCGGCCCGGCTGGCTGTGGCTCACCTGCCGCAGCTGCCGCCGTTGGCGCGCCTGGGCCGGGAACTGGGCTGGCAGCCGCTGCCGCTGACGGTCAAGGAAGGGCGGCGGTTTGCCAGGGATGTGGAGGTGAAGAGGTGGGGGGGTGAAGGGGTGAAGGGGTGTGGAGGCGAAGAGGTGATTTCTTCACTCGCTCACCCGCTCACCCGCTCACCCGCTCTTTTGACGGCTGATAAGCTCGCGTTTGCGTATAACGGCCGTGCCACGCTCAACAACGTCAGCCTACAACTCCACGCCGGGGAGACGGTGGCGTTGATGGTGCGTAATGGGGCCGGCAAAAGTACGCTGCTCAAATGTCTGGTCGGGTTGTTAAGGCCGGCGAGGGGCGAGGTGAGGGTGAACGGCCGTTCCACCCAGGGGCGCGACGCAGCCGACATCTGCCGCCAAGCCGCTTACTTGCCCCAAAACCCCGACGACTTGCTCTTCGCCGAGACCGTCGCCGAGGAACTGGCCGTCACGTTGCGTAATCATGGCTTGATCCGGCAAAACGGTGTCGCGGGGCTGCTTGAACAATTGGGACTGGCTCATGTTGCTGCCGAGTACCCGCGTGATTTGTCCGTGGGGCAGCGGCAGCGCGTCGCTCTGGGCGCGGTGGCCATCACCCGGCCTAAACTGCTGCTGCTGGACGAGCCAACGCGCGGGCTGGATTATGCCGCCAAGCAAACCCTGGTTGCCATCTGGCGGCGCTGGCTGGCCGAGGGGATGGGTCTGCTGTTGGTCACGCACGATGTCGAATTGGTCGCCCAGATTGCCGACCGCGCCCTCATCATGAGCCAGGGCGAAATTATTGCTGAAGGGGAAACGGCCGAAATTCTAGCCACGTCCCCCTTATTTGCCCCCCAAATCGCCCGCCTTTTCCCCGGCAGCGGTTGGCTGACTGTGGAGGATGCGCTGGCGGGAATTGGCAAAGTGGCAGAGTAGCAGGGTGGCAAATTTACCCTGCCGCCTTGCCACTTTCCCAACGGAGTAAACTATGCCTCGATTAACTAAAATTTACACCCGCAAAGGGGATGATGGCACAACAAGTCTGGGCAGCCGTGAGCGCGTGCCCAAGAATGCGCTGCGCGTGCAAGCTTATGGAACGGTTGACGAACTCAACTCGACGATTGGGGTGGCTGTCGCTTCTGGCTTGTGCGGCCGTCTGGCCGAACTGCTGCTCATCATCCAAAACGAACTGTTTCACCTGGGTTCTGACCTTTCGTTTTATGCCGATGACAAGAAAAAATACGGCATTCCCCAAATTGAAGCGCGCCACGTTGCCCGGTTGGAAACGTTGATTGACGAGATGAGCGATGTGGTTGGCCCGCTGGAAAACTTCATCTTACCGGGCGGGGCGGTTGGCGCGGCTCATCTGCATGTGGCCCGCACCGTCTGCCGCCGCGCCGAGCGGGAAGCGATTGCGCTGATGCAAGAGGAGCCGGATGAGGTGAACCTGCATGTCGTGAAGTATTTGAACCGGCTGTCTGATGCGTTGTTTGTCATGTCCCGATATGAGAATCACCAGCAGGGCATCCCGGAGCCATTGTGGGATACGCTGGCCTGAACCAATTTGACGATGGTTGTCAACTGGTAAGGCAAACGGTACACTTTTGGGAGAAGAGATTGAAGACTAGAGATTATGAGACTGGAGATCGAGATGTTTGATAATTTTTTGCTGATTACGATTGTCATTATTGTGATGTGGGTAGCGGCGCTGGTTTTTTACCTGGTTACTTCACGCGGCCAGGGGGATTTACAAGATAGCATTGAAAAATTGAGTGACATGTTGGATAAGTCTGATCATCGGGATAGTTGAGAACCGGCGGGGAAATACCAATGCGAAAATTCATCATGCTGCTGTTTGTATTTGTCGGCGCTTCTTTGTTAGCGGCTTGTTCGTTGGGCAGTTCCCAGCCTGACCCGTGCAATGACGGCGGCAGCGCGCTGTTTCATGATGATTTTGGCGGGGAACAGGAATGTGGTTGGGCTGTGTATAACCAGGGCGGGGCGGTGGCGGCGATTGAAGAGGGCGCGTTTCGCATCAGTTCCAGCCAGCCGGGGCAGATTTGGTGGAGTAATCCGGGGCGCAATTTTGATGATGTGGTGATTATCGCGCAGGCGCGCCAGTTGGGCGGCCCGGATGACAATGCGTATGGCGTGATTTGCCGCTACCAAAATGAGGAGAATTTTTACTTGTTTTTGATCAGCGGCGACGGTTTTTATGCGATTGGTAAGTATCAAAGCGGCACGGAGCAGGTGACGTATTTGACGCAGGACGGCCGTTTTCAACCTTCCGACGTGATCAACCAGGGCATGGCTACCAACCAGATTCGCGCCAGTTGTATTGGCAGCGAGTTGACGTTGGCTGTCAATGGGCTGCCGTTGGTGACGGTGACGGATCCCACTTTTGTAACCGGCGACGTGGGCATGGGGGTGAGTACGTTACAGCCGGGAACGGCCGTTGTTGAGTTTGATGATTTTCTGGCAATTGCGCCATAGGGCGAGTGGTGAGTGGCGAGTGACAAGTAAAGCCTGGTTGAAATTCCTCATTCCTCATTCCTCATTCCTCATCGCTCTATTTGTCCTGGCTGCCTGCGGCAATGACCGGGTTGTACTCGACAGCCCGGACGTCTTGTTCCATGATGAATTTGTGGCCGGGGAAACGGGGGCGTGGACGGTTGAAGGGGATGAGGCGGGGAATACGGCCGTTCTCAACGAACGCCTCATCATCGCCATCGAAGAACCCAATCTGCTGCAATACAGCGCGCTGGCCCAACCCCTATTTGCCGATTTTATCCTGGAAGTAGACGTGACCCAGTTGGCCGGCGATTTGGAAAGCAGTTACGGCGTGCTTTTTCGCAAGACCGGCGACCAGTTTTACCGCTTCGACATCACCAGCAGCGGTTTGTACGTGCTGGAACGGCATAACGCTGACGGAACCTGGACGCGATTTTTCCCTGATTGGGTGGATACAACGGCCGTCAAGCAGGGGCTGGCTGTGACTAACCGGCTGAAGATCGCCGCGCTTGGCCCTAATCTCTCCTTTTATGTCAACGACCAACTGCTGCAGCAGGTGAACGATGCCAGTTACGCCGCCGGGCAAATTGCGCTGGATGCGGGTACGTTTGGCTATCCCGACTTGCAGGTGGCATTTGATAATGTCGTTGTGCGCCAGCCGTAGTAGAATGATGAATGATGAATGATGAATGATGAATGATGAATGATGAATGATGAATGATGAATGATGAATGATGAATGATGAATGATGAATGATGAATGATGAATGATGAATTTGCGGGCGGAGATTGAGAGTGAGGTTGGCGCAGCGGCAGCTAGTATTGCGCCGTTGAGCGGGGGCTGTGTGGGGCAGGTGTACCGGGTGCGGCTGGTTGACGGCCGGGTTTTGGCGGCGAAGGTGGATGAGAGCGCTCATCCGGTATTGGCCGTCGAAGGGGCCATGCTGCGCGCCCTGGCCGAACTGTCTGAACTGCCCGTCCCCGCCGTGCAATTTTGTTCTGATCGGCTGCTGTTGATGGATTTTTTGCCGGGCGGCAGCATTTTCCCGCCCGGCGCGCAAACTCATGCGGCGGAACTGCTGGCCGCGCTGCACAGCATTACTGCGCCGGCCTTTGGCCTGGAACGGGATACGTTGATTGGCGGCCTGCGCCAACCTAACTCCTGGACGGATTCCTGGCTTGATTTTTTCCGCGAACAGCGTCTGCTTTACATGGCGGCGGAAGGGGCGCGGGCGGGCCGACTGCCCCATTCTGTGCGGGAACGGGTGGCGGCTTTTTGTGATCGGTTGGATGATTGGTTGGCGGAGCCGGAACGGCCGTCACTCATTCACGGTGATGTGTGGACGACCAACGTCCTGGCCGTGAGTGACCGCATCACCGGCTTTATTGACCCAGCCATCTACTTCGCCCACCCGGAGATTGAGCTGGCTTTTACGACGTTGTTTGGCACGTTTGGCGAGCCGTTTTTCAAGCGTTATCAGGAACTACGGCCGATTCCTCCCGGCTTTTTCGAGGAGCGGCGTGATATTTACAATTTGTACCCGCTGCTGGTTCACGTGCGTCTCTTCGGCGGCAGTTATGTCAATTCAGTTGACCGCACGCTGCGTCGGTTTGGGTTTTAGGGAAGGGTATTTATTTTCCCGGAAACTGCCAGTTTCCGGGAAAATTGGGAACTGATGAAACCGGAAGTAGCCCAGCAGTTATTGGATTTGAACCGTGAATTTTACGACTCGTTGGCCGACCCGTTTGCGGCGACGCGGGCAGCGCCGCAGCCGGGTTTTGAGCGATTGCGGGAAGATTTGCCGGGCGAGCCGGTAGCGCTGTTGGATGTGGGGTGCGGTAACGGCCGTTTCGGTCACTTCCTACAGCAGCGCCACCTTCTCGACCATTACACTGGGGTTGATTTCAGCGCCGAACTGCTGGCCAAAGCCGCGCTCCGTGTTCCCGGCGATTATTTCCAGCGCGACTTGAGCCGCTCCGGTTGTTTGAGCGGCTTACTTACGTATGATGTCGTTGCCTGCCTGGCTGTCTTGCAGCATATTCCCGGCCAGGCTAACCGGACGCGGCTGCTGCGGGAGATGGGCGAACGGCTTAAGCGCGGCGGGCGTCTGTTTCTCTCTACCTGGCAGTTTATGGACAGCGAGCGGCAGCGGCGTAAACTCCGCAGTTGGGCTGAGGTGGGGTTAACGGCCGTTGACGTGGAACCGAATGATTACCTCCTCACCTGGCAGCGAGATGGGTTTGGCCTGCGTTATGTTTGTTATGTGGATGAGGGGGAAACGGCCGTTCTCGTCCAGCAAGCCAATCTCCAAATCCTCGACCAGTTCCGCAGCGATGGCCGAGAGGGGGATTTGAATCTGTACACTGTTTTGGGACGGGGGTGATGGGGGGAAACGGCCGTTGCCGCATCGATCTGCTATAATTTCCTGATGCCCTTCTGGTTGATTAAAAATGGTGATTTTTGGCAATAGCACCAAAGTTGCCCGAAGATTAAGGTGACTGGCGCTTAATGAGAGTAAGCGCCAGTCACCTGTCGACTTCAGAGTACGCATCAAAAAACGCTATCTGATACGAATTGCTTTATTCCCCAAGCTGACATACAATTCTCCCGCTGTATGGTAGCAAACGCCCGGCCAACCCAACGGCCGGGTCTTTTTGTGTAAAAGCCCTGAAAAAGATTGAAGATTCATGATTAAAGATTGCGGAGCGGCGGCAACCGGCTGCCAATCACCAACGCTTAATCATTACGTAACGATATGATTGAACCACGAACTGACATACGAAACATCGCCATCATCGCTCATGTTGATCATGGCAAAACAACATTGGTAGACGGGATGCTGCGCCAGACGAATGTATTCCGCAGTAACCAGGAAGTGACCGAGCGCGTCCTTGACTCCAACGATTTGGAGCGGGAGCGCGGCATCACTATTCTGGCTAAAAACACGAGCATCGTCTACAACGGTGTCACTATCAACATTGTAGACACGCCCGGCCATGCCGACTTTGGCGGCGAGGTAGAACGGGTCGTCAACATGGTGGACGGCGTTTTGCTCTTGGTGGATGCGGTTGAAGGGCCGATGCCGCAGACCCGCTTCGTCCTGCGCCAGGCGCTGCAAACGGGCTGTAAAGTGGTGGTCGTTGTCAATAAGATTGACCGCCCGGCGGCCCGACCTGATTATGCTGTCAACGCCACATTTGACTTGTTTATTGATCTGGGCGCGTCGGATGAGCAGGCTGATTTCCCGGTGATTTTTACGAAGGCGCTGGACGGCCGTGCCGGGTATACGCCTGATGATTTGGAAGGGGATTTACGGCCGTTATTCGATACTATCCTCAACCATTTGCCGCCGCCCAATGTGGACAGGGACGGCTCCACACAACTGCTCGTCACCACCCTGGAATACAGCAATTATGTTGGTAAAATCGCCATCGGCCGTCTCTCCAGCGGCAGCATCAAGAGCGGCCAATCCATCGCCCATCTCACTGCGCAAGGGGAGACGAAACGGGGTAAAGTGACCAAAGTATTTACTTACCGCGATTTGCAGCGCTTTGAGCAGGATGAAGTTCAGGCGGGCAACATCGTCGCCGTGGCCGGTATTCCCGACGTGGGCATTGGCGACACGCTGGCCGACCCGGATGATCCCCGACCGCTGCCGCCTATTCACGTCGAAGAGCCGACTGTGCGTATGACGTTTGGCGTGAATGACAGCCCCTTCGCCGGGCGGGACGGTAAGTATCTTACCAGCCGCCAAATTCGAGAGCGGCTCCTGCGTGAATTGGAAAGCAATGTGGCTATGCGCGTGGAGGAGACGGACAAAGCGGGCGAATTTGTCGTGTCCGGGCGCGGCGAACTGCATCTGGCGATTCTCATTGAAACGATGCGCCGGGAAGGATATGAATTCTCGGTTAGCCGCCCGGAAGTGATTTTTAAGGAAGGGAAAAACGGCCGTTTAGAACCCATCGAGCAAATCTTCCTGGAAGTAAACAACGATTATTTTGGCCCGGTCAGCGAGATGCTGGGACGGCGGCGCGCCCAACTGCAAGACATACGCTACGGCGAAGATGGCACAGTCTACGCCGAATACTTGGTTCCCACACGCGGAATGCTCGGATTTCGCCAGCCTTTTCTAACCTCAACGCGTGGCACCGGCATTTTCCACACTCTGTTCCATGGCTACGAGCTGTTCAAAGGGGAGATTAACACCCAGGAGAATGGCTCTCTGGTGGCGATGGAATCGGGCGATGTAGCTGCCTATGCCTTGCAGCATTTGACGCAGCGCGGCGCTTTCTTCATCATGCCTGGCGAAGCGGTCTATGCCGGGCAGATTGTCGGACAGCATATCCGGGACGGCGAGGAGTTGGTTATCAATGTTTGCAAGACGAAGACGTTGACGAAGGTACGGACTGGCCCCACGGCGATTGTAGAGGCGCTGACGACGCCGCGTTTGATGTCGTTGGATGACTCTATTGAATATTTAGGACCGGACGAACTGCTGGAAATTACGCCAGGCTCGCTGCGACTTCGCAAGAGGGTTTTGAATCATGCGACGCGGCAAAAGGCGATTAAGCGGGCGAAGAAATAGGGATTGGTTGACGGCCGTTCTCCCCCTCGTTATAATGCAAACCAACGTGAATAAAGGAAACGGCCGTAACGGAGAAAAGTACGGTTAACCTGAATGTCAAGAGAGCCGGCGGTTAGTGCGAGCCGGTCATTCGCCAACCCGAATTCCACTCCTGAGCCGCTTGCCGAAACAAGGCAAGCCGGGTACGCCCGTTACAGCGAAAATTGAGGTATCAATCATCAATCATCAATCATTCGTTATCAATGATTAAAGATTAAAGATTAAAGATTAAAGATTGATACGAACCCAGGTGGCACCACGGGGCCCCTCGTCCTGGTTAAATGGACGAGGGGCTTTTGCATTTGAATGAGGAAGGATGAATGATGAATGTGGAATGGTGTGTTATACGATTTGGAAACTGGAAAGTAACGGTTACCTCCTTGCCGGACTCCGCGGCCTCGCGCCGTGATATGACTTGACTTTCCTTAAATTGACTACCAGACTAATGACTAAACGACTATCAGACTAACGCTAGGAGACTAAAATGTTAGACATCAACATCATTCGTGAAAAACCAGAATGGGTGAAAGAACAGGTTGCCAAACGCAACGACAGCGCACCCATTGATGAAATATTAGCCGCCGATGCCCGCCGCCGCGAGATTTTGCACGAAGTGGAGGAATTACGCCGCCAACGTAACGAAAGCTCAAAACAAATCGGCCGTTGGCTGGGCAGCTTGAAAAAGATGCAGGCGAGCTTGAGAAAGGCAGAAGCGGGGCAGGATGTGGGAACGGCCGTTGCCGATCTGCGCGCTCAACTGACCGAGTTACAAGCCAATGCCGAAAAAGCGAAAAACGATACCCGCGCTATTGGTAACCGCATTGCTAAATTGGAGGAAGAACTGCGCCAGGTGGAGGCCGCGCGTCATGAGCATATGCGCTGGGTTCCCAACATCCCCCATGAAAGCGCTCCCGTCGGCCCCGACGAAACGCATAACATCTTTCATAAAGCGCAAGGCGCGCCCGAACCCCAATTCGACTTTGAACCCAGGCCCCATTGGGAGCTGGGGCCGGAACTGGACATCATTGACTTTGAGCGCGGCGTGAAATTGAGCGGCAGCCGTTTTTACCTGCTCAAAGGGTTGGGGGCGCGAATGCAGCACGCGCTGATCCAGTTCATGCTCGATTTCCACACCGAGCAGCATGGCTACACCGAAGTCTACCCGCCATTCATCGTGCGTTCGCGCTGCTTTGAAGCGGCCGGGCAACTGCCCAAGTTTTACGACAACATTTACCGGGATGCGGAGGAAGATTTTATGCTGCTGGGCACGGCCGAAATCGCCCTGACCAACGTCCACCGCGACGAAATCCTGGACGAAGCGGATTTACCCATCAAATACGTGGCTTATACCCCCTGCTTCCGGCGCGAGAAGATGAGCGCGGGCAAAGATGTACGCGGCATCAAGCGCGGCCACCAGTTTGATAAGGTAGAGATGTACCAGTTCGTTCGCCCGGACAAGAGCTACGAAACCATTGAGCAGATGAAACAGCACGCTATTGATATTTGTGATGCGTTGGGTTTCCGCTACCGACTAGTTGATTTGTGTACCGGAGACATCGGCTTTTCGATGGCGAAGACGTACGATATTGAAATTTGGGCGGCCGGCTGCCAGGAATGGTTGGAAGTCAGCTCGATCAGCAATGCCGAGACTTTCCAAGCGCGGCGGGCTAATGTGAAGTTTCGGCCAACAGAGGGCGGCAAGGCCCAGTTTGTTCATACGCTGAATGCCAGCGGGCTGGCGCTGCCTCGTGTGATGATTGGGATCATAGAGAATTACCAGCAGGCGGATGGGAGTGTGGTTGTGCCGGAGGTATTACGGCCGTATATGGGCGGCGTTGCGGTGATTCGGTAATTTGTAATTGGGTAATTACGTAATTACCCAATCACCCACTCCTTGCGCTTCGGCCACCATTTTCTCATACACGCGCAGCATCCGGGCGGCGATCTTCGGCCAGGCATATTGTTGGGCGCTGATACGTGCTTGTGTCCCCATTTGTTGGCGGCATTGTGCGTTGGTCAACAGGTCATAAATCCGCTCGGCCAACGCTTCCGGGTCGCGGCTGGGGACATGAAAGCCATTTACCCCATCTTGAATGAGAAAAGCCAACCCGCCCACTTCTGAAGCGATGACCGGCGTCCCCATGGCCATCGCTTCCAGGGCGACCATGCCAAAACTTTCGTAATGGGAGGGCATGACCACCATTTCGGCGGCGGCGTAATGATTGGGCAGCACATTTTGGTCCTTAGCGCCAATGAATGTGACCAGATCGTGGATGCCCAGCTCCTGGCGCATCGTTTGCAGACGAGCCATTTCTACATCTTGATTCGGCGCCCAGGGATCGCCGCCGATAATGGCGACACAGACGTTCTTTACTGCTTCCGGACGGCACTTTTGGATGAGGGCCATAGCCCGCAGCAAGGTGTCAATCCCTTTTAATGGTTCGATTCGGCCGGCAAAGACGATGTTCTGGTGGGTTGGG
This sequence comes from Chloroflexota bacterium, assembly GCA_024275635.1. GTDB lineage: Bacteria > Chloroflexota > Anaerolineae > Promineifilales > Promineifilaceae > JACKCC01. The sequence continues at coordinate 18,469 of JAJRYT010000064.1, forward strand.
TTGATGTTTACCCGTTTCTTGGCTACTTGTGGGGGGATAGGGTGGAAGCGTTCCAGGTCAACACCGGGGGGAATTGTGACCACTTTGCGCATATCAGCGCCATAGAGCCATTGGAATTGGGCTTCTTCGGCGGGGGTGGCAATGATGAGACGATCGGCGATGTCCATGACATGTTTTTCGCCGTCAATGCGGGATTTGGGCGCGCGCTGGCTGTCATCCAGGGCGATGCGGTTTTTCATATGGCCCAGGGTATGGAACATGTGAATGATGGGGATTCGCCAGACTTCGCGCAGCTTTTCGGCCACCAGCCCGGAGAGCCAGTAATGGCTGTGGATGAGATCGTATTGGATGTTGGCGGCGCCGGCGAAGTCAAGGACGCCCTGGATAAATTCGTCTTGATAATTTTGCACGTCGGCGACGGGTATGGGTTTTTGCGGGCCGGCGACGATGTGAATGACACGGCCGTTCTCCCCCAAATCATGTCCCACGCGAGGCACGCAGTCATCCTGGGAACGGGTGAAGACATCCACCTGGATACCCTGGCGGCTCAACTCGCGGCTGAAATCGCGCACATAGACATTCATGCCGCCGGTTTTTTTGCCGCCCAGCATCGCCAATGGGCAGGTATGGACGCTGAGCATGGCGATACGGCGGATGGAAGCGGGGGAAGTTTGAGTCACGAAAGAGGTTCCTTTCACGCATCACGCGCAATATGCAACCGGTATATGTCTGTGTCTTTAGCGCCAAACCGGTACTTGTAGGTTTCATTGCCGCGCAGGAAGTCGAATTCGGAACGGCCGTTGGCAATCGCTTTTTCAATTGCTTTGGCCGTCAAAACCACGCCTAGACTGAGGCTGCCAAACGCAGCTGGATCGAGGCCGGAGTTATAAACCCAAATGCGGTCTTTGTAATCAAAATTAAATAAAGTGGCCGCTTTTTGCCCGGCCACTTCAGCAAACATGAGCTGCAAGGTTCCCGCTTCCAGGGCTGCCCTGGCCGTTTCATAGAAGATGGCCCGCCGCCCTTCATTGAGCCAGTCCCGTTTTTCATACGTGCTTTTTTGCAGCAATTCTAAAAATTTGGTCACGGCCTGGTCGAGATCATCTTCGAGGCCGATGGCCGTAATCATCACCTCGGCCGCGTTAGCCCGGCGTAGTTTACGCTGAATTTCGCGCCGCTGCTTGCTGTGCAAGCTGCTTAAATAGGCTTCGAACGTAGCCGGTAGTTTGATGATGGGGCAGACTTCATGGATGGTTTCGGTGAGGGGTAACTGATGCTTCTGGGCCAATTGGGGCACAATGGAACGGGTGGGGGAGGCGGCGGGTACATTACACAAATCCAACACCGTCCAGTTGGGGAAATTGGGGTCGCATAGGATGTTGAAAACGGCCGTCCACGCCTCTTCTGCATACTCGGCCGGACAAATCAAGTCCAAATAATCCGTTTCCTCCACACAGCCATTAAAATAAACATGACCCTCCAACGTGACATATAAACAAGCAATCGCCATGAGTTCGCCTGATTCACGTCTTACCGTAACCGTTGTTAGCGTAGCCCCTTCTGGCTGTAAATTTCGCCACCAGGACTGTTGATAAGCGCGTGTTTGGAACGGCGTGTCTGTCATGCTGCGACTTGCCAGATCATCCCATTCCGCTGCCAGTTTACTGAAAACGGTTTCTCCGTAAATTAACTTAGCTTGGTTCACAATGAAATTATTCCCCTTTGTTGCGTAAAGATATTGTCAGTGCTTATTATAGCTTAAATAAGCCGAAGCGGACGGTTTGGTAGGTTACTGTTGGCGCAGCCTCCTCCGCCACAGATATTGCCACCAATCAATAAACCTGGGCATATTGCGCTCGAATCGGACAAGCAGCACGCTAAAGATGAGAATGATCGCGCCCACCCATTGCGCTGCAGTCAACTGCTCGTGTAAGAGAGTAGCGGCCAGAACAATGGTGACAACCACTTCCAGAATGCCCAACAAGGCCGTTTGGATGCTGCCCAGAGCTTTAACGCCTAAAAACAGGGCCAGCCGCGAGAGCGCTGTGGCGATGCCCATAAGCAGGATGGCGTTCCATCCGTCGCCGCTGACGACGGCCAGATTGGTCGGGAATAACAACCAGGCGGCGGTGACAACGGCAGCCATTGCTGTAACTGCATAAAGGGTCATTGTAGGCGCAGGAATATCTACCATGATGCGCTGGCTTAACACAAGCTGGATGGCAAAAGTGAAGGCGGCAAAGAGCATCATGGCAATTCCCGGCCAATCGGGGCGGCCCAATCCGCCGAAAGTGAGCAAATAGATAGCGCTGATGGCTAACAATGTTCGCAGAAGCGTAAGCCAGGAAATGACGTGTCCGGCCAACCGCAGCAAGATAGTTACAAAAATGAGGTAGGTAATGTTGATAAGCTGGCCAAGCGAAGCATCAATCCGGATTAGGCTGCCATAGAAGAAGAGGGAGCCAATGCCATTGATGCTGCCAGCTAACAGACTGCTGAGGATGGCAGGGCGGGAACTGACGATGTAATGGCGGGCGAAAAGAAGGATACTGAGCCACATGAAGAGGGCGGCGATAAGGGTGCGGGAAGCGACGACTGTGAGGACATTAACGCCGGCGCTGTAAGCCAACTTGGCCAGTATGGGAATCAGACCTAGAAAAGCAGGGGAAAGGAGCGCCCAGAAGACACCTTGCTGCCAATGTGGATTGACAGTTTGGGGCCGCGCGGCCTTCATTTTTGAGCCTGTTTGATAGGTAACAGGATATTAAAGGTGCTGCCGGGCGGATCATCAGGGTCGCGTCGTTCGCTCTCTACCCAGATACGGCCGCTGTGTGCTTCCACGATTCCCTTAGCAATGGCTAACCCCAGCCCCAGGCCGCCGCCCTGAAATGCGGATTTGCTGGTGGAGTGATGTTCTATAGCTCCCAGGGCATAGAATTGGTCAAAAATAAAATGCTGCTCGGAGACAGGAATACCGATGCCGGTATCTTTTATGATCAAGTCAACCGCATCGTTGAGGACGCGGCCAACTATATAGATGTGACCTTTATCGGGCGTATATTTGATCGCATTGCCAATGACATGGGAAATCGCCATTTTAATTTGCTTGCCATCCCCTTCAATAAGCGGTAAATGATTGAGATTGCTTACATGAAGATTTAACCGGCGGGCCAGGCACACTTCCTGAAATTGGGATTGTAAATCGGCGATAACATGTTCCAGGCGTACTGGCCCCAGCGAAATGTCGAGCTTGCCGGACGCAATGCGTGACACACTGATAATTTCACCAATGACTTCTTGCATTCTATCGGTGCCGGCGCTCAACCCAGCGGCGATATGTGTCAAATCGGAGACAGGAATGGCATCACTCCGGTTGAGGTGTTCTTGCAGCAGGTGCGCATATCCATGTACCAATGTCAGCGGTGTGCGTAGTTCATGGGAGACCAACAGGATAAAATCACTCTTCAGGCTGTCTAATTCTCGTAAACGATGATTCACTTGTTCCAGCTCGCGCACCTTTTCTTCCAGCCGCTCAACAATATTTTGGACGTGGCGCTGCAAATGTTCTGAACGTTCATCGGCGCTTAACGGTTCTTGGTGGCCTTCCAAATATTCCTTGACTCGCCGGGGGAATGTCGCCACATCAATTGGCTTGGTTAAGAAGCCGGTACAACCGGCGGCCAACGCCAGTTTGCGGCTGCCAGGGCTGTTGTTGGCAGTGAGGGCGACGATAGGAACACTGGAGAAGTTGGGCAAGCTGCGTAGGCGGGTTGTGATTTCGCGCCCATCCATGTTGGGCAGATTAATGTCCATTAGGATAAGCTGCGGTTCTTTCTCGCGGGCGACGGTAATTCCTTCAAGTCCATCGTCGGCTAAATAGACCGTATACCCCCGGCTGTGTAGCACTCTTTGCACTAATTGGCGGCTGGCGAAATCATCTTCGATATAGAGAATCTTTGTTCTCGAGTTTTCCGTCATAGGTTGTTTTATGATCTGCTGTTATGCAGACTGTTCTCTGAATTACTTGTATGGTTGAACAGGCAGATCGGTATCAAGTCACTTTGTTTTGATGCCTGTATTGTACCGTTTAGTTGTACGCTTTCAATAGCCGATTCTCCCTATAACAATATCGTTGTTGTAAGCGTTTCGTTTCCTCGTTCCATGCTTTGTGTGGAACGACTTGTTAGCCGTGCTGCGGCGCATAGAATGCGGGGCGTTCTCGAGAATTCTGTACCCTGAGTGGGGGATCAAGATTCAGCCAATCAAGATTGGCGCCATAAATCACACGAATTGCACGGGGAATAGGTTCTTGATTCGTGAAATTTGTGTGATTCGCGGCCGATTTTGGATCTACTGAGATTTAACTGGCAGTGTATTTAAGGCGAGTGGGGATTCGCTTAAGGAGATTTCTGTGGGGCTGTCGGCAGGTTGGCGAATTGGCAGCAGGATGTGGAAAGTGCTGCCTTGTTGGGGTTGGCTTTCGAACCAGATACGGCCGTTATGCGTGCTAACCAGCCATCGCGTAATGGGCAGCCCCAATCCAGTTCCCCCAACCACACGTGAATTGCGATTTTCAATCTGTTCAAACGGCTGGAACAACGCTTCAAAATCCGCTTCATTGATGCCAATGCCCGTATCTTCGACGGCAATATGAACCTCTGACCCTTGCTGCTGTACCCGCAGGCGGATATGCCCCTCATTGGTAAACTTGGCCGCATTGGATAGTAAATTATTCAAAATCTGGCGCAAGCGAACCGGATCTGCTTCGATGTGGGGCAGGTCAGCGGCAATTTCGGCGATCAGGCGGGTGTGTTCTTCATCAACCAGGCTGCGGGCTGTTTCCAAAGCCATGTGAGCGGCATGGGCCAGATCGATCTGTTCAAAGCTTACCGTCATCTTGCCCGCTTCAATTTTAGCCATGTCCAATATCTCATTGATAAGGGCCAATAAATGCTGACCGTTGTCATAGATTGAGGTCAAATCTTCTTCTTGAGCGGTTGTTAGCGGGCCATCAATTCCTTTCAAAATGACGCGAGAAAAGCCGATGATGGAGTTAAGTGGGGTTCGCAGCTCGTGGGACATGTTGGCCAGGAATTGTGTTTTAAGGTGGTCCAATTGGCGCAGCTGCGCGTTGCTGGCTTGAATTTCTTCAAAAAGTTGGGCATTGGCAATAGCCATATTGGTATGTGTGGCAATACTGCGTAGTAATTGGACGTCTGTTTCGGTATAGTGATGTGGCTCATATGATTGTATGCAGATGAGACCGGTTGGCTGATTGTCGTGCCACAGTGGAATCCAGAGGGATGATTGAGCGTTTGGCTCAAGGCCGGGGATCAAGGACTCCTTCATGATAGGATGATTTTGATCGGTTACCAGCGGCCTTTGGTTAAATAGGAGTTGGTGCAGCGGCGCGTCATCGGCGATTTTTCGGGCGACGCCGGGGACGATCTGGTCTTGATGGACACAGAGGATCGGCGAGTATTCGTTGGAATGGGCCTGGAACCGGGCCAAGACGAAGATGGTATTGTCGAGCAGCCGTCCTACCTGGAGGTACACGGTTTGAGCCAGCTCGGTCAAGTCGAGGATGCCGGAGAGGCCGGATTGTATTTGGTTGAGGGTGATAAGGTCTTGGGCGCGGCTGAGGGCTTCTTCCAATAGATTAAGGTTTTCTATTTGTGTAGTGAGATGATCGACGACGGTTTGGGCGAAAATAGTATTGGCCTGGGTGAACGGCCGTTTCCCCCGCTGTGAGTCGACGGCTAAAAAACCGATTAACTCTTGCTGGCTGGTTGCTGGAATGAGTAATGAAGCCCTGGCGTCGAACTGGTTTACATATTGTTGAATACATGATGCCGGGACGTCACTTTGCTCATCCAAAAATAAAGGCGTCAAGCTTTGTTTGAGACGTTCATAAACAATATCGTCTGTAATGGGGAATTCAACTGTGTTTGCCAGGGCAGTTGGATGATATTCAGACACAATGGAGCCTGTCCCGGTCTGAGCATCGTACCACACAAACCGGCATTGGGAAGCGCCTGTATATTTACCCACCTGCTGTACGGCAATATCATAGGCGTCATCACGCGTAAGGGCCTGGCTTAAAGATTGACCAACCAGATAAAGTGTTTCGGCCTGTTTGAGTAATTGTTGGTTCGATAAAATAACGGCCGATTGATCCACTAATGTGAGAAATGGTTGTAGTTCTGTTTCTGTAAAACTATTTGTATCCGCTCGTTGTAAGGCCAGCGTTGCCAACCATTCGCCCTCGACCTGGATAGGAATGAGCGCTAAGGCGTGGAGATTGTTTTCTCGCGCCAGACGGCGGGCAAGACGGCCAAGCTGCGGATCTGTTTGACTGTCACGGATGCGCGCGAGTTTGTAGGGCGATATTTGTTTGCCAAAGTGGAACTTATCACGCGGGAATCGATCTTGTGGATTGTGCCGGTTGGGTGTTCGGCTCCACAAAACTGGTGTTATAAAGTAGTCTGGGGCATTGGGGTCTACGCAGATAATGTAAGCCGTATCGGCCAGCTTAGAGGCGCGGGCAAAATCAATCAGCGCCTGGTAAACGCCAACGGCCGTTTGCGAGGCATTTATTTGGCGACTGGTTTCATATAGTCGGTTTGTCTCATCCAGATTATCCTGAACGCGGGTAAATAATCGGGCATTGACAATGGCGACTGCGAACTGATCGGCCAGGGCTTGCAGGACATCAATTGTTTCCAGGGGGAAGACCCCAGTCTTATTGCTTTGGATGGTTAGCGCACCGGTAATGATGCCGCGTGTGCGCAAGGGAACGGTTAATTCAGCACGAGTTTCAGGCAGGAGCGGATTGCGGTGGAATGCTTTAGCCAGCCGCACGTCTTGTTCGGCGTGTGCTTTTCCTGTACCGATGGCCACACTGACCATTGATTGCCCATTGAGCGCCAATTTGTGCCCGGCTTTGACTTGCTGCTGGCCTGCTTCCCCGGTACCGGCTTTGAGAACGACCGTTTTTCCGTCTTCATCCACCAAAAAAAGACCCACGTAGTAATAATCAAAGCGGGCGCGAATCAGTTCCACCACTTCCTGGATAAGTTGGTCACGATCCAGAATCGTCGTGGCGGCGCGGGAAACTTCAGCCGCTAGACTGAGCTGGTTGGAAAAGGCTCGAGCTGTTTGCAGCAGGTGGGCATTATTGAGCGCGTTGCTCATTTCCCGAATGATAGCCTGGGCAAATTCGGTGTCAGTTTTATTGATGTGATAATTGTCGGGAAATTTAACCTGACCAAAAGGATGTTCACCCACGCGGACGGAGACAGAACGGCTCTGCGGCGAAAAGGCCGCCCGCCCCTGGGTTGTGCGGTCAATATGAAGGTTGTTGTCATGGAATCGGGCGTATAATGCGGCCGTTTCACTGTTCCAGATAGCGTCTACGTAACGGCCGTGTAAGATTTCCAATTCACGCGCCCGCTGTCCCGTTTCCGTAAACAGCAGCAAATTGCGCCATAAAGCCGATAGATTTTGGGCAAAGGTTCGAATTAAGATCGGAAATTCTTCATAACTGTAATCATCAACACTTTCGCTGTTGACAACCAGGCCAAACAGCTTGTTCACATCCAGCCGGAGGATAAGAGCCAGCGTCACCGATTCTTTACGATGCTCTGCTGGGGTGCGATTAATGATCTCCCCACTGCCCGACAAAGCCGCATTCAACAAGGCAGCCACTTGCAGCCCTGCTAATTGACCAGGTTGACTGTTCTCTATAGTCGTTTTGCGGTTGATCCAGTTGGAATCAATTGTTCTATATTCGTAAATTGTTACATTCGCTAAATTCAGCGCATGGCGAATGCCGCTGACCGCTTCCGCCAGCAATTCCGGCTCATGGGTGATGGGAACCAGATGGGCGTTGAGATGCAGCACTTGGTTCAACGTCGTGTTACGCTGCTCTTGCGCCTGGTGAAGATGGCGCTGTAGTTCTAGCTGGTTATGCAGCGCCTGCTGTAACGCCAACTGCGATCGTTCTTGTATTTTATGATGGATATTTTCGCGGTTCCCGGCCAGTTTTTCTAAAAAGCGCAATTGAAAATCAGAGAGGCGCGGGAAAGCGATTGTTTTAGACCAGGTCGTTTGGCTCAGGGCGCGCATCATCGCCGTTCCCGTGACCAGCGCCAGCCCTTGTTCCGCCAATTGCATTGTCGTGGTCATGATGTCGGAATCATCGGCCTGGTTATTAACAAACTTAGCGGCCAATTCGCATACCTCTGCGGCGACGCGGGGAGCGCGGCGAGGTGATGTTAGTAAACTATTGTTATCTATGGCGTGGCGTATAAAAGCATCAGTGACCAGTGCTACCATCTCTTGATTATTTGTTTGCCGTGTGTCACTTTCAGTCATGTTGTATTCTTTTTAGTGAGAAAGGCAGCGTAAAAGGAGAGGCCTATGCCTTCCTGGTCGGCTGGGGTGATGAAATCATCAGGTAGCCCTAAAAACTGAGTGAGCGGCTGCACGCGGCTGGGCTGCCACGGCTGCATCATGGCAATTGTCTGATCTAGGGTGTAAAGTCGCATTGGCAACCCGGCCATCTGGCTGAGCGCCAAAGCTTTCTCGTATCTATCTGATTTGGTTTGGCCGGCGTAGGTTTGAAAGACGACGAAAATTTGTGATTGGGGGTGCGCCCAGGTATGAAGCGCCTGGGCTAAATCACTGTTTTGCTCTTCGGTTTGGAATATGGGAAGCGCATTCAGGCCGATGGCGACTTTTTCACGCAGGTCAATCAGGCGGCGGACGGATGGCGAAGCGAGGATTTGGTTGATATGGTGAACATCGCCAAAAATGTAATCAATGTTCACAAATTCGGCGAATAAACTTTGCCCGTAGCTTACAGCAACCGGATTGAAGTCGCTGTAAACGATGTTCGCTGTGGGTACGGATGCGTGCAGATGATTTTCGGTGGGCATCCCGGAACCCAGGTCGAGGAATTGGGTGAAGGATTGATTGTGTAGTGTGTAGGCAGCTTCTTGAATGAAGGCGCGGCGTAATCGCACCCATTTGCGGAGGGAGGGCGCGATTTGCAGCAGTTTTTCGGCAGCTTCCCGATCGGCTTCAAAATTTATTGTTCCGCCCAGTAAGTAATCGAAGATACGTGCGGTGTTGGGGACGGCCGTATCCAAAAACATCTCTGCTTCCGGCGATATGATGAAGTCGTTGGTTGGCGGCATGGGTTATCCTCGCTTCTCAAATTGTCCGTCATCGCTGCTGTCAGGCTGCTGGCCGAGGGCTATTTCCACCGGCGCGCCATCCAAAAGTTCTGAAAGTGATTGCAGCCCGATGCGGACAATTTCATTGACATCGGTCGAACGATACATCTGGCCGCTGATCTGGTTTAGGGTTTGCTGGCGGTGAGCATTGGCTTCGGCGCGGGCCAATAATTGAGCATTCTCAATAGCGATGGCAAGTTGATCGCTCATTGTTTGCAAGGCGCTGATCAACCCCGGCTTAAACGCATTGGCTTCGGCGCTTTGGATGGTAAGGGCGCCGCCGATTTGTCCGCGCACACGAAGTGGTAAGGCTAATTCAGAACGAGTTAGCGGTAAGTTTGGATTGGCCCGCCACTCATCGTCATTGGTCACATCCTGGGTGATGCGCGGTTTGCCATCCCCGGCTGCCCCGCCGATAAGGGACTGGCTGCCGATAGCCAATTTGTGACCTGCTTCGATTTGGGCGCGGCCGGCCTTCCCTGTCCCCGCTTTTAACACAGCCTGGTTGGCTACAGGGTCAATCAGGAACAGACCTACATAATAAAGGGCGAAGCGTTCTCTAATCAAATCCACTGCCTTTTGCATCAACGTGTCAATATCGCGGATGCTGGTTGTGGCGGCGGCAACTTCAGCGGCCGCTTGCAGTTGGATACGCTGCTCAGACTGGGCGGCCAGAGCGGCTTGCACGGTTTCGAATTGAATCAGGTTGTGAATGGCAATGGACATGGACCCGGCGACGGCCGTCAACAATTCCACAGCGCGATTATCGAAAGGCGTATCGTTTTCCACGGCAAGTACCCCAATCAAATTATTAGCGACAATCATTGGCAAACCCAACCATGTCCCAAAATCTTCGCCAACAGTCCGGGAACGCAGTTGTTGATATAATTCATCCATCTGGTCAGCGATATGCAGCGTTTTGCGAGTGCGTATTACATAACCGCTAAACCCTTCATTAATAGACAGCGGCGGAATAGATGACAGATCAACTTCTTGTCCATTCTCAAAGCCATAAATCCAGATTAGCTTGTCGTTTTCAGGGGTTAGCAGCGAGATAGACATGCCGGTTGCCTCCACCAGAGACATAATTTCGCGGCGCGCGCCATCGAATATGGCGTCTAGTGTGGGGGCCAAAGAGAGGAGATTACTTAAACGATACAAGGCGCTGAGTTCGGCTACGCGGCCCTGGGCCTGGGGATCGGACGACGGGCTGAGGTTTTCCGATAGAGGGGAAGATGGCCGGGGATTATTCCTAAAACAGTTGATGAGTCGCCGGATGTGCGTATGAACTATATACCCAAATCCCATATCTCTTCCCCGCTGAGGATTTGCCGAATTTGCTCCGGGAATAAGTCGGCGTCCAGCGGTTTGGCAATGAACCCGTCAAAACCAGATTCCCGCGCTTTTTTCATTTCGGCCGAACTGCCATGGGCGGTTACAGCGACAACTTTGGTGTTTTTCAAATGAGCGTCCTGGCGAATTTGGCGCAGAGCTTCATAGCCATCTTCATGGGGCAGTCGTAAATCCATAAGAATCAGGTTCACTCGCGGCATGGTATTGGCGAAATCTACAACCCCCCAGCCGGTGGTTTTCCATTCGCATTTTTGGATGCCCATGAAGGCCAGGAGTCGGGCAATGAGAACGAAATTGGAAACGTTATCTTCAACAACCAGGATGTGTGCATCTTTCGGATCGATGGGGGTGGTCGTGGCCGTTTTTGTGCTGCTCATGGATGTTTCTCGCTTTTGCAATTTAATGAATTTGTATAGCTACTGCCTGGTATCAACTTTTGTTGTATGCGCTTTATTCTTTGCGAACGCATCCTTAGCTCGACTTTGTACAAAATTCGAAATCAGAAATATTTCCAGATAATTTTGTAACCAGAGTGAGAATCTGATTTTAGTCAATGCAACTTTACTCGAGTACGAATATTTGAACATCGCATAAAAAGAGTGACATGCA